>NZ_CAKMAB010000009.1:0-191639 GCF_924513355.1 Paenibacillus pseudetheri | reverse complement strand
TTACACAGCAAGTATTTAAAGTTAGTCAGACGCGGAAAACACCGGAATTTAACCATGGCTGCGGTAGGTCGAGAGTTAGTTGGATTCATCTGGTCGATTGCGGTAGACGCAGAACAAAGAATGGCGTAGGCGAAAGGGAAAAAATTTAAAAAATGTGCCCAAAGATTTTGATTCTTGGGGCATGGAGACAAAGAGAAAGGTTCGAGGAGAATCCGCGAATTCCCTGTGCACAGGATCCCTGATCTGACGTGCGAAATTAGTTTACGGAAGCTCCTTCGACGTAGGCATAATATGTGGTAACCAACCCACGGATAGCAGATTGCCAGCCGACGACTCGCATTTTGTCTCTGTGCCCAAGGGATTGAAAACCCTTTGGTTTAAAGGGGAAAACAGGGGAATTGACTAATTCGTTCATAGCAGGGAATATTTGCTTTCAAAAGCAGGCTCATTATCTGTACTATCCCTGTTAGCCGCTTGGGTTATTCATGTAGTAGCAAGCGGGATTCCGCAATCCCCGTTTGGCTTTTCTACTGGAATCATTCTAACGTCAAGCTTTATGACGCTATTGTCGATTGGAGTTGTGGCCCGTTGCCAGACAATTAATGGTTTCATTCTACTCTCACAAGTATTCGCATTGCCTTTTATACTTCCATTGCTTGGCTATTTTAAGGTATGGAACTCCAAACTTTTTTTATGGCTTCCTACGGAAGGAACACTTCGCTTGTTGAGTTCAGGAACCTCATCTATGTCACTTGGCAATTACATGTATTCCATATCGATATTACTGCTATGGAATGTTGTGATATACGTATGGGCAAAAAGGTCCTTCGAAAATCATGTAATGATGCGCATAGGTAAGGGAGGAGCAAGAAAATGAAGAAGTATCGTATGCTTTTTATAAGCGATATCCGGCATACTGGTTTGGACCCAGTGCTTATGGTCGGCATCTTTGCTCCTTTAGCACTTCTAGTCGTCTCAAGATTTGGATTTCCAATGATAGCCGATTGGCTTACGAACGGCTATGCTTTCGATTTATATAAATATAGTAGCTTTGCTGCGATTTTCTTAGTCATGACCTTTCCCATGCTAACCGGTATGATGACAGGTCTTTTAATGCTTGATGAAAGAGATGAGAATGTCATCTCTTATTACGCGGTTACACCATTAATGCGCAGAGGGTACATGGTGTATCGTCTAGTTCTTCCATCTCTACTCTGTACATTTCTTTCATCGCTATTTTTTATAGTCTCCGGCTTATCTAGCTTCCAACTAGAGCATATATACATCCTTATACTATTAGCATTTGAAGCCCCTTGTTTTGCATTATTCCTAGCTTCTTTCGCTGCAAATAAGGTCGAAGGATTAGCTTTATCAAAGATCGGCGGTCTGTTTATAGCTGGACCAATAATAGCTTATTTTGTTCCATCACCATGGCAATTTATCGGTGCGTGGATTCCTACGTATTGGCCTGCAAAGTTATTTTTTGTTATAGAAGCTTCTAGTGGTTTTATTGTGCTTGCATACTTTATGGTGGGACTTCTATTTCACTTGAGTCTTCTGAGCATCATGATCAGGATTTTTATTAAAAGAGCTGATTGATTAACCTCCTCCAAGCAGCTTAGGCAACAGCGTTAGAAGCTTTTCACGCGTTAACGCATCTCCATAGTTCCATTTGCTTCCGTCGAGCAGATAAGCTTGCCCCTTACGTACTGCAGGTATATTCTTCCATAGTGAGCTGTCTAGTAGTTTCTCCATAGCAACTCGCGAGTCTTGACGTTCCGGAATAAGCATAAAGATATGATCTCCGGCGTAGGAAGGCAGCCTTGCTGGATCGACCTCTGCAAATCCTAACTCTCCTTCGAGAATCGCTTTGATCTCATCTGTGGGCTGTAAACCGTTAGGGGCATAGAGAGCAGTAGACAAACCGGACATTCCCATAGCATATAGATGATTTCCATGGTCATAAATCAATGCAGAAGCTGTTTCTCCAGGACGAAGAGTATTCATATATAGCTGCTGCCACATGGCAGCATTTTTTGCTGCGAATGAATCCAGCCATGCTTCTGCTTCGTGCTGCTTACCCAACCAGCTTCCAAGTGTCCGCATACGGTGTTCAAGTGAAGCAAATGAATCGAAGGTAAGTGTCGGGGCGATGTCGACGACTGCTCGATAGGCCTTATCATCTGAATTAGCTATAATAATTAGGTCAGGATTTAATGAAGCGGTAAGCTTCGGATCCAAAGGAAAGCCAACGTTAGAGAGCTTCTTAAGTCGATGTTTATAGACTCTGTTCCATGCAAAGACTTCATCTCCTCCGATAGGCTTTATACCTAATGCGAGAAGGTCGCCAAGCGTCTCACCATGGTAGACAATGCGCTTTGGACGCTCCGGAATATCCACCTCATGGCCAGTCCAGTCTTTCACAGTAAGCTTCCGACCTTGTTGATGCGCATATTGTCCGGGTGTAATTCCAGTCTTTTGACGAAACCGGCGACTAAAATAATATTCATCGGAGAAGCCAACCAGTCGAGCAATCTCACGTAGCGGTTCAGAGGATTCCAGAAGGAAACGCTTCGAATGGTTAATGCGCAGCTCGGTCAGGTAATCGAGTGGTCTTTTTCCGGTAAGCTTTTGAAAGATCGGAGTATATTGCCACAATGTTACACCTGCGAGCTCAGCCAGTTGCTTCACGGTGATACTCTCCGTGTAGTGATCCTGCATATATTGGATGGT
Source organism: Paenibacillus pseudetheri (assembly GCF_924513355.1). Taxonomy (NCBI): domain Bacteria; kingdom Bacillati; phylum Bacillota; class Bacilli; order Caryophanales; family Paenibacillaceae; genus Paenibacillus; species Paenibacillus pseudetheri. The sequence goes on along the minus strand of NZ_CAKMAB010000009.1, from coordinate 188,906 downwards.
CTTTTCCACGGAATCCGCGGGACTTGGCACCTGCTCGGAAGGATAATTATGCTCAAAGAGTAAGAGCAGCAATTCTTGGAATTTTAATTGCCGCTTAAAAAACTGCACATCATCGGCATTTTTTTTGCTCATAAGCAGCTCTTCCGCATGGCGGATTACCCTAGTGAACGGGTGGACAATTAGCTCCTGCCTGCCCGGAAGGAGTTCCTCTGAATAATATTCGGGAAACTCAGCATTATTAATTGCTGTAAAAGTGATGAGATAATAATAAAGAGTCGTCTCTTGATTGTCCGTGCTATAGGAAGTTCCAGGAGATAGGAGATAACACGTATCTGTACTTAGTGTTATGGTTTGATCCCTAAGGATCAGCTGTCCACTACCGCCAGTGAATATTAGAAGACTATAAAAGCGAGTTGTAAGAGTCTTAGAGCAAGAGCCTGCCGGTTGAATATGTAGTTCCGCATCAGTCAGCTGAAACAGCAACGAGCGGAGCGGTGCAGTGACGGGTAATGTTTGCAGCAAGAGGAAGCCTCCGTTCATTTGGTGAGAATCATTATCAATTAATTCATTGTATATAAAATAAAGAAGCATATCAACAGCTGTTGACATGCTTCTTGCAGTTTTTTATCAGCTAGGTGCCAAACGCTTCAGGAGGTAAAAATTATTTCATATTCAAAAGCTGAGGGAGTTCATCGAGTAGCCATTCTCTTGTTGTTGCATCACTTGAAGTCTTCATAATATCTTGTATATAGACATATCCGTTCTTGACGGCAGGGAGACCTTTCCAGATCGGACTCTTTAATAGAGTAGCTGTGGATTGCTTGGCTTCATCGGCCACAGGAGTTAGAATGAAGATCCGATCTCCGGCATATTCTTTAAGCACTTCCATGGATACTTCCTGGAATCCCATACCTTCATCAAGCACCTTCTGAATCGCTGGGGTTGGCTTGAAGCCATTCTCTCCATAAAGGACTTGCGAAAGTCCGGTTGTCGCCATAACAAATAGTCTGTCACCAGGATAATAAGTAAAGACCGAAGCAGTTTCTCCTTCTTTTATGCCTGCTGCCTTTAATTGTTCCCACATGGCATCTTCACTCGTTTTATACTTAGCGAGCCATGCCTCTGCTTCGGTCGTTTTCCCAAGAATTCCGCCAATATCCAGTATCCGTTCTTTTAGCGGGGCAAAGGTATCAAATATTATCGTGGGTGCGATTTTGGACAGCTGCTCGAAATCAGCTTCATCAGTTCCTGCATAGATAATCAAATCAGGCTGAAGTTCCAGTGTCTTTTCCAGATTAATAGGGAACCCTACATCTTCGACACCTTGTAGCTGATCTTCAAAAACCTGACCCTCACCCATGGAAAGTGGATATCCTACCGCTTGCACACCAAGTGCGAGTAGATCACCATAGGTTTCTCCTGAATAAATCACGCGCTTCGGGTTAACAGGTATTTCTACGGTATGGCCTATGTAATCCGTGTAGGAGCGGGTAGTTGCCGCAGTTTCATTAGTGCCCTTGTCGGATGTTTCTGGAGAAGGTACAGTGGTGGCTGAAGTATTATTTCCGGTTGCATTAGACGCATTGTTCTTGGCTGGTTGTTCTCCTGAGTTTCCGCACGCGAGTAGTAGTGTGGTCATCAGAAAGAGTACACATAATACGGCGAACGGTTGTCTTACCTTATTCATATAATATTGCCTCCCTAAAATATGTAGCAATCACCAATAATGATAATCATTATCGACGAAAACTATCATAATTTAAAGTCTCCTTTTACTCAATGGACAAAACACATTAGGGCTATTTGATTTGTACAAGCCTATTGTTATTGGAGTTGTTTTCTTATTAACCAGAAAAAAGATTGATAAGGCTAAGAAGTTATTGAGGAGCACGCAAAACTCTGTCGGTGAGATTGAAATAAATAGAACAAGGCCGTCTTGATTGGTAGAAACCAACCAGAGACGGCCTTTATTAATAGATGAAATTAGAGAAGAGAAATGGTAAAACGGAATGCATATGGGCGATTAGCCGGTAGAGTGAACTCTTCATGCGTCCGTGCGCCCCAACTGTCGTCACCGCCAACACCCATTTGCTTGTAGTTGACTCTCAGCACGCTTTTGTTCGAGACTGGCAATTTATACACATGATCACTTGCTTCCAGCTCGTCAGGCTTCCAAGGCAGGGCATTAATTTCCATAGGAATTGCACTATCAAAATAAAGTCCTGATCCATCGTTACCATCTGTAATCGAAGCAAATCTGACATCCGTCTTATTGCCGCACTCCTGCGGTCTGAGATAAGGGGTGAACTGGTCACTGACTTTGCCAGTATATCGACCAAGTGGTGCTCCAGTCTGTCTATCCCAATAATTCTCATGGGGTCCGCGGCCGTACCATGAAAGGGTATCGAGTCTTTCATCAAGCACGAACATCATTCCGAACTCAGGAATTTCTGGCAGATCACTACTACCCGGATTCAGCTCTTGCAGGATCTCTAAAGATCCGTCAGGGCGAATCTCATACTGAATTAGGAGGGTGGAGTACGGATTCGTTGGCAGAAGGTAAGTGGTGGAAACGAAACAGAGATTTCCTTCGGTTCTATATACCATGCTCAACAGATTCCACTCATTTGAAGCCTGATTCCACACTGCACAGCGCTTTGGCAATCCATTGCCAAGATCATTATCCGTGACCGCTCTCCAGAAGTTAGGTCTTACGGGCTCAAGCAGATGTTCTTTACCGGCAGCATAGTATGAGTTTAGCTCACCAGTTGTTGTATTAAAGTTTAGAGTGAAATTCCCACCCTGTACGGTCAATGCACCTTCATGTTCCTGCACATGTAACGTTCCAGCCGTTGTCTTTGGAACCTTTGTCACGATACGTGGGGACAGAATGAACTGTTCCCAAGTGATTACGTGGTCAGCTTCAGCCCAAGAAGTTTCTGAACGCTGAATAAAGGAGAGATTCAGAATAGCTTCGTGATCGCCTCTATGTGAAATCAGTTCATAAGGGATAGTGCATTCAACAATTTCTCCTGGTGCAGCAGAGATTTGCAGCAAACCGTTTTGCGCAGTTACTCCATCTAAAGTAATTTCCCATTTAAGTTCGTACTGTTCAATGTCGGTAAATAAAAAGTTATTACGAATCTGAAAGAGGCCTTCACGGATATTTAAAGCCGTTACTTTAATATTTTGATAGCATTTTTTGACCTCAAATAGCTTTGGAGTAACCGAACGATCGGCAAAAAGTAATCCGTTTCCGCTAAAGTTTCCATCATGTGGCGACTCACCAAAGTCACCGCCATATGCTAAATATGGGGTACCTTCGGATGTTTTGGTTCGGATGGCCTGATCCACCCAATCCCAAATAAAAGCACCTTGAAATACATCGTACTTGTCAAACATATCGGTGTATAGGTGTAGTCCACCGCAAGAATTCCCCATAGCATGGCTGTATTCGCAGATGATATAAGGCTTTTGAGGATGACCTAGCGCATATTTTTCAACCTCGTGCGGTTTAGCATACATAGTCGACTCTATATCACTAGCTGCTTCCGACTCTCTGCAATGGAAGATCCCTTCATAATGAACAGGTCGTGTTGGGTCGGCTTCTCTGAGATAGTCATGCATTGCGATAAAATTATCACCACCGTGGGACTCATTCCCCAATGACCAGATGATAACCGAAGGATGGTTCTTGTCTCTTTGCATCATGGAGTTGCAACGGTCAATTACATTGGCCCGCCATTCCGGTTTGCTTGCAGGTACATTTCCCTCATGTATTCCTTGTTGCCCATACTGCCAAGTGCCGTGCGTTTCCAGATTGGTTTCATCGATTACGTAAAGTCCGTATTCATCACAAAGCTCATACCAAACAGACTGATTCGGGTAGTGAGAGGTCCGAACCGCATTAATATTATGTGTTTTCATCAGTTTGATATCTCGGATCATGTCGTCTTTGGATAGCGCACGTCCTGTGTCACAAGAGAACTCGTGCCGGTTAACGCCTTTAAGTACAATTCTTTTGCCGTTGATCTTCATAAGTCCGTCTTTGATCGCAAAGGAACGGAATCCGACCTTACAGCTAACCGTTTCAGAAGTCTTTCCTTTATCGTCAATAATGGAGAGAACCAATGTATACAGATACGGTGTCTCAGCACTCCACTTATAAGGATCTTCTACATGCTCAGAAAGCTTGAAATGATGAACGCCCTTTTGATCAATGGAAACAACTGTAGATACTGATGACTCCCATACAGGTTGATCTTCTTTATTATATAGCTGCATCTGGAGTGTATAAGGGTTTAGCTTTTGATTAAAGTAATTCTCCATTTTGATGTCTACGTTTAAATTCGCATGTACGAAATCTTCATCTAGCGCGGTTTTAACGAAAAAATCAGAAACATGAACAGAAGGGGCCGTGTATAGATAGACCTCCCGGAAAATACCGCTAAGCCGCCAAAAATCCTGATTCTCCAGCCAACTGGCATCACACCAACGATAGACCTCGACAGCTAGTTTATTATCACCAGCAATTAAATAAGGGGTAATATCGAACTCGGAAGGTGTAAAAGTGTCTTCACAGTAACCGACTCGTTCTCCGTTTACCCATACATAGAAAGCGGATTCAACCCCTTGAAAGCTAAGGTGTACAGGCTGACCATTCCAAGATTCTGGTACAGTAAAGTTTCGAATGTACGAGCCTACGGGATTATATTTTGTCGGAGCAAAAGGTGGCTTGAGATCAGGTTCGGATTCCGCCCAAGGATAGCGCACATTCGTATATTGCGGGTAATCATAGCCATGGAATTGCCAGTGAGAAGGTACAGGAATCGTAGCCCAAGTGCTGCAATCGAAATCAGCTTTATAGAAATCCACGACCCGTAGATCCGGAGTTTCGGAAAAGGAGAACTTCCAAATACCATTAAGCGTTTTGTAGTATGGCGAGGCTTCTTTATTTCCCACCAGGGCTTGCGTTAGATTGCTATAAGGGATCATGGAAGCATGTGCATCCAAGCGATTTAGTTCGAAGATTTCCGGATTATTATTCCATTCTGGATAACCGTTTGCAGGAGGCTGGTAAACAAATTTTGCTCGCATGAGTAAATCTCCTTTATAATAGTGATGTTATTATATTCATATTATAAAATGGAGTAATGGTAAGAGATATAAAAGATTTTTCATCCAATATAACAAAATATGAAACGAGTGAATCAGATGGAGAGCAAAATAATCTTTTGCCAAACGGAAGATACGAATATGCTGCCGCTGTATGCTACAACCATTGGATTTTGGGAGCATCAGGCAGAAACTTTACGTCCTACCGGATTTCCGGATTATCAAATACATCAGATTCACGAAGGCAAAGGCGAACTTGTCATTCAGGAGAAACGATATATTGTGGGTTCAGGGGATGTATTCTGTTTGTTCCCGAATATTACGCATTCGTATGCGCCAATCAGCAGTAAGTGGAAGCTGTCATGGATTTCATTCAACGGTAGAGAGGCTGGTCAAATGCTGCTGTACGCAGGAATCCGTGAATCAGGCCCTGCAAAATTGAAGGAGGATAATTGGTTAAATCCTTTAAAGGAAATGCTCAGCTTGTCAGAGAGCAATGAACTGGAAACGAATCTGGAACGATCCAAACAACTTTATGCGCTGCTGTTAGATTTAAAAAGCAACCTCGTCTCTCCTCTAAATGAGGCTCTTGAACTGGAGCGAATTAAACCAGTGTTACATCATATTGAAAGCAATTTGCATAGGGCGCTCCCATTAAAGGAGCTTGCGGAGGTGATCGCAGTATCGCCACAGTATTTATGCAGGCTTTTTCAAAAAACAATTCATGATCGACCTGTAACCTATATCAACAAGCAACGTATAAACTTGAGTAAACAGCTAATGTTCAATGAACGAGATAAAAAAATGTATGAAATTGCTCAGTTAGTGGGCTTCGAAAATGCCAGCTACTTTTGTCTAGTGTTTAAGCGGTTGACTGGGATGAGTCCAGAGCAATTTAAACAGCTGCATGGTTTGGATTAAGGGCAACAGAGAATGCCTCTAAGCCCTATGATAAACGCTTACTTGTTAGCGTCTAGCACTCCATGATATAGTTTAATTGAGTTCATATATTGTATTTTTCACGAATTCGCTCATTTTTTTGCAATATGTGTATGTCCAATCTAATTCAATACATAGAACCAAATTTACGATCAGATATTTAGCTAAGCATCAGGAAGGAGTCATCAATTTGAATGAGAAGTTAAAAGAGGCATACGAACGTTTGGACTTGCCTGTAGACATTACCCGGGAGGAACTGAATAAAAAGTTTGATTTGCACTTGAAACGCCGTAAATCAAATTCCTCAGAAACTGAGGCTGCAGCCTATGAAGAAGAATTTCTGGCTTACAAAACGATCTTAGACGGCTTAGATCAGCAGGAAATTCAGGAGGCAGAGGACAAGCGGCTAGAGAAATGGGGAGCATTTTCCGGCATAGCGCGTAAATCGGAGAATTTTTTTAGGCTATACAAAGTCCATACATTTGTATCTATCGTTGTGCTGTTAGTGCTAATCTTTGGAGGTAACGCTCTTTATAATCAATATCAAGCCAAAAAATATGAAGCTTCACTCCCGCCAGTGGATGTAACTATCATGTTCCTAGGAAACTATGAATCTCAAGATCCATCAGGTAAGGATGAAGAGCTTAAACAAGAGATCGTCAATCGTTATCCAGCTTGGAAGCGGGTAAAGACGGAAGTCGTATACCTTCCCTCAACAGGTGGAGAAGGTGGAGGCGCGTTAGACATGACTTATATCCAGCGCGCGATGGCGATGCTGGCGGCGGATCGTCCGAATATTCTTATTTTGGATGATGCTACTTTTGATTGGATCGGACAACAGCAGGGACTTAAGAATCTAGAGCCGTTTGTTAAATCAGCGGGACTTCCTTTAGATGATATTCGTTTGAAACGTATAAAAAATACGGAGAACGGTGAAGAATGGATCACAGGCGTAGATATCACAGATACGAAATTTGCTACAGACCTTCCAATTCATTCACGGAAGATGATCATTGGGGTGTTTGGAGAAGATGAAGATAAGAACAAATCAACTGATTTTGTTGAGTTCTTAGTAGGGCAAATGACTGCCAAATAAATGAGTAGGTATAAATGGACCTGTGTTATAAAGGCCGATGTTGTATGGATTCTCATACGATATCGGCTTTTTTGTTGTGCATTCAAAGCATCTGAATTGACGAATGTGAACTGAACTCACTATAATGATTGATATGGATATGAACTAAGTAATATAAATATAAACTAAATTAACTGGAAGCCGGATCTAATCTGGTTTAATAATCATGAAGTGTACGGGACTGCGAACTACAATGTTCAAAAGCTATTCATGAACCATCAGGGAGATCAGCTACTGGAGATAAAAGCGAACGGCTTCACAGTACCTGAGGAGCGCAAAATTGAAGCGATCACAGGAGCGATTAGCTTGGGCGTGGATGCATCCGCTGCTCGATATTCAGAAATCACACTGGTCAACAATGTTACGGGAGAAGTGAAGACGTCCTCTGAGTTGTCAGAAGAAGTATCAAACCTGCCAGATCCTGCTCAGAACGGAACGGCCAAACGAACACTAGAGCTTGGAGAAACGGAGTGGGAGAGCTATACCTTGAATTTTAAGGCTACTAGAACCGCAGGGAATAAAGGGTTTGTGTTCTATTTTGGTAAAGCAGATGGTCAGAATCATTTGTATTGGGAACTAGGTGGCTGGCAGAATCAGGATTCCATTGTGGCCTCTATTATTAACGGGAGAAACTCTGTGCTGACACATTCTATGTTTACTGTTGAAACAGACGTAGAATACGATCTGAAGCTAGAAGTATCAGGCAGACATATTCGTACTTATATTAACGGAGAGCTGATCATTTTACGACGATGGGCAGCAGTTTTTCTTATGAGTTCCCTAAGCAATCCGTAACGATTTTTAGAATAAAATAAAAGCTAAAAGCGTCCCTTTGTATCATAGAATTACAGAGATTCAAGGGGGCGTTTATGGCGGTCGTCTACACTAATGATAGGTGCATTATTATTAATAAGCTGGGGAATGCAAACCATCTTTACACGGTCCGCATGTTTTAGTAATGTAGTGAGACAGCAGCCCAAGACCTGCGTATCTTCTAATCGTCTAGCGAAAGATTAATTTTCTACTTGCTCTTTTTTTTAGCTTGAATATAATCACAGGTAACAGCTATAATGCATCAATACATATCTCACTTGTTAAATTAATAATTAATATTATTGTTAACTAAGAAATAGTTTTGAGATTACATAGTTAGAATTCTTTAAAATACTAATTCAAAGGCATAGGAGACAATAAAATGCACTTAAATACTGATACAGAATCGCTTCGTGTCTACGAAGCATTAGCAAGTGAAGTCAGGCTAAGGATTATCGAACTACTGGACCGAAAAGAGATGCATATTAAAGAACTGGCTGCCGAGCTCTATCTAAGTAGTGCTATGGTTAGCACACATGTTGCCAAGCTGCAAAAGGCAGGTCTGATTAGCTCTAAAATGAGACGTGTGGATGGAGGGACTTATAAGTACTGCTCTCTGTCTACGAACTGCCTGCAGATTAAATTATCAGGATCTCGGGGAATCTGCTAATCGGATATTATGAATGATGCGAAATAGAGAATTAATAAAAATAAAAAAACATATTGTAATGAAAACGGTTTTATGTTAATTTAAATCTATAAAAACGTTTTTATTCGTAAAGGAAGATTGAATTATTATGGAAAAGGTAACTATTAAAGACGTTGCCAGAGAGGCAGGAGTCTCCATTTCTACGGTTTCCAATGCATTAAATGACGTAGATGTATTAAACCCGGAGACGAAATCACATGTTCTTAAGGTCGCGAAGCAATTAAATTATGTTCCGAACCTAAATGGCAAGCTCCTAAGGAACGGAAAAACTAAAATGCTTGGTTTTTTTACAACGAGTGTATCGGGTCCATACTTCTATAAGCTGGTGGAGTCCATGTCTCGTGAATGTGATCGGTTAGGTTATGGGCTAAATGTATTTGTTACAAAGGATAAACAAGTAATTATGAGCAATATTCTAGGCCGACGTGTGGATGGTGTCATTATCTACGAAGAGCTGAGAATAGATGAAGAAGAAATTGCCGCAATGGTGAAAGACAAGATCAAAGCAGTGTTTCTGGATCGACCACTTAAGAATGAAACGATGGGAAGCGTGATCTTTAATTCGTTTGAATCTGGTTACGAAGCAACGAAATATTTAATCAGTCTGGGGCACAAGAAAATTGCTTACATATCTGGTGTAGATGAGATGTATGACAGTGTTCAGCGGAAAGAAGGATACTTGGCCGCCTTGCGTCAATATCAGCTTCCGACGAACGAAGAGTATATTATACAAGGATATTTTGAGGAAGAGAGCACCTATAACGCTATAAAGTCCCTAGTTCACTTAAGTCCTGAAAAGATGCCTGATGCTTTTTTAGCAGGGAATGATTTGAGTGCCATTGGATGTATTCAAGCTTTGAAATCGCATGGATATGAAGTCCCGTTGGATATAAGCGTTATGGGGTTTGACGATATTGATATCGCGCAGTATTTCTCACCACCATTAACGACGGTAAGAAATCAAATTGCCAGACAAGGTATTCTATCCATAAATCGCCTGGTTCGCATGATTCAGAAGAAGGAACAGGGCGAAATGATGAAATTGCCAGGCGAACTAATTGTACGTGGTTCTACTCAAGTGAAGATTGATCGGTACTAACGCTTTTAAGAAGGGCAACAAGATAGTATCCGATCATTTTTTTATAATTATATTGCTTTTAGGAGGTTTTTTTTAAAAAGAAATAAAAACGTTTTTATTGTTTTGGGGAACATGATTTGGAGGGAGAAGAAAAACGTGGATAAATTAGCCGTAGTGCCAGTGAACGGGAAGAATCCAATGAACAGTAAGAAACCTATGGGACAGAGGGTCAAAGAATTTGTGATTGATTATAAGAGACAATGGGAGATCCAGTCCATGATCATCCCAGGAATCATTTTTATGATTATCTTTTGTTTCATTCCTATTTACGGATTAACGATTGCTTTTAAGAGTTACACCGTAATTGACACGCTCGATTCAGCACCATGGGTGGGGCTTGATAATTTCAGAATTATTTTATCAGACAAATATTTTTGGGATGCTGTAGTCAATACCTTGGGGATCAGCTTTCTGAAATTAGCTATAGGTTTTGTTATTCCAATTATTCTATCCGTGATGATTTATGAATTAAGCGGTGGACGCTTTAAGAAAATAGTACAGACAATCTCTTATTTACCACACTTTTTGTCCTGGATCGTGCTAGGTGGGATGTTGATTGCTTGGTTTTCTTCCTCCGGTATGTTTAATGAAATCCTGCTCAATTTGGGGATCATTTCGAAACCGGTAAATATCTTGCTTGATGCGAACAAGTATTGGTGGATTGCAACGTTATCTGATATTTGGAAAGAGGCAGGTTGGGGAACGATTTTATACTTAGCCATCATGTCCAAAATTGATCCTACTTATTATGAAGCTGCCAAAATAGATGGGGCAAGTCGTATGAGACAAATTTGGAATATTACTCTACCTAACATGAAGCCTATTATCAGCTTGAATTTGATTCTGACTGTAAGCGGTTTATTAGGATCGAATCTGGATCAAACCTTGGTCTTGATGAATTCTCAGAACCGTGTCAAAGCAGAAGTAATTAATTCTTATGTGTATCGTATGGGTATGACGCAAGGTGACTTCTCTTATGCTACTGCTGTTGGTTTAGGTGTCTCCATTGTTTCTGTGATCCTATTGATTAGTGCCAACAAAGTATCCAGCAAATTAAATGATAATCAATCAGTTCTGTAGAAGGAGGCATTTTTGTGAATCGTACGGTAGCTAAAGAAGATCTCGACAGTCGAATCTTTAACACTATAAATATTATTTTACTCTGTATCTGTACTGTAATTATCGTTGTTCCTTTATGGAATGTGGTCATATCCTCCTTAAGCTCAGGGAAGGCGCTCGCGGAAGGCGGATTTATATTCTGGTCTACTGATTTCTCCTTGGAGAATTATCGCGCAGTATTTAATGACGAGACGATTGGATTAGCCTTTCTGGTCTCCATTGCCAAAACGTTCATCGGTGTTATTACCCACGTATTCTTTTGCGCGATGATCGGTTATGGCTTGAGTAAAAAATACATACGTGGCCGCAAGCTATACGTTGCCATGGGTGTAATCACCATGTTCTTCTCAGGTGGTATGATTCCAACGTATTTATTGATTAAATCACTCGGTCTATTGAATAGCTTTTGGGTCTATATTATCCCAGCCCTGTTCAGTTATTATGACGTAGTTATTCTAATGAACTTCTTCAGAAACGTGCCGGATTCACTTGAAGAGTCAGCCAAAATCGATGGTGCGGGTGACTGGCGTATATTCCTGAAGATTTTTATCCCTCTTTCCATGCCGGCTATGGCTACGATCGCGTTGTTTAACGGGGTTGGGCAATGGAATGACTTTATGACCACTAAATTATACATTACCGATCAAGCACTCTATCCGCTGCAGATGAAGCTCTATGAAATTATCGTTCAGTCGCAAACGCAAGCCATGCAAAATGTCGGTGGATCTGCCATTATCGAAACTACAACTAAAGGGGTTCAACTAGCAACAATTGTCATTACAACTCTGCCGATTGTTGTGATGTATCCAATATTACAGAGGTACTTTATTTCAGGAATGATGATGGGGGCGGTTAAAGAATAGGAATATAGGTGGTTTCTTATAGAAAACGCTTGTATACGTAACAGTTATTCGGAAGTGTAGCTACCCAATCAGATCTACACTTCCAGTACTTACAAAACTTTTTAGGGGGAATAAAAGATGAATAAAGCATTTGGAAAAAAAGGACTCAAACTTTGTACTGCACTTATGGCTGTTGTATTAGTATTTACAGGTTGTGGATCAAAAGGTGGTTCTGATAGCTCCAGTAAAGAATTAAGCTCCATTGAAGGCCGTTATACGATAGATCCGGAAACACCGGCATGGAAGCTGGATAAAAAAGAGGAAACTACGGATCTCACTTGGTACGTCAATGCAGACTGGTGGAATACTGATTTTGGTAAAGACCTCGTTACTAAAAAAATTAAAGAGGATTTAAATATCAACATTAAATTCATTAAAGGCGATGACACTAAGCTGAATACGATTTTTGCCGGTGGTGAAATGCCGGACTTGTTGACAGTACTTGATTCTAACTCTCCTGTGGTACAAAAAGCCTCTACATGGGCGCTGCCTTTGAATGATCTAGCTGATAAATATGACCCTTATTTCAATAAAGTGGCTGCAAAAGATACGATGAACTGGTTCCAATTAGCAGACGGTAAGACTTATGGCTATCCTAACTATTCAAATACTCAAAACGATTATGATAGCGGTAACATTCCTGCTAAAACGGCATTTGTCATCCGTAAGGATGTTTACGAAGCGATTGGAAAACCAACCATTGGTACTCCGGAAGAATTCAAGAGCGCTATGCAACAAATCAAAAAGCAGTTCCCAGAAATGATTCCTTTTGGTTTTAACTCCATTGGTAAAGGTACTGGTTCTTTGGGAGATGTACTACAGGACTTCATCGGCGTACCGATGGAAACTGAAAATGGTGAGTTCTACAACCGTAATCTGGATGAGGACTATTTGACTTGGTTGAAAACATTAAATGAAGTCTACAGAAATGGTGATATCAGTGATGACAGTTTTGCTGATGATGGTACTGCCTTTGAAGAAAAAGTGAAATCAGGTAAATATGCAACAATGCTGCTCGACGGAACGCCTCAACAAAGTGGTAACCTGCAAATCTTCATGACTGCAAATCCAGGTAAGGAATATATCGCTATTGATGGACCGCAAAGCACAGTTGGTCATGAGCCAACGTTGAATCAATCAGGTATTACAGGCTGGATGATCAGTTTTATTACTAAAAAGGCTAAAGACCCTGCTAAAGCTATTCAAGTCTACACGTATTTGCTTAGTGAAGAAGGACAGAAGCTTATGAACTATGGTGTTGAAGGAGAAACCTATAAAGTGAATGAAGCCGGTAAAATTGAATTTTTGCCTGAAATCAAAGATCTTCAATTAAATAATGCTGATAAATTTAAAAAAGAATACCGGATGGGCGAATTTATGTTCTTCGGACATGACCGTGATAAAGCATTGAGTAATGATGCATTCGCAGAGTCGATTAAACAAATGCAAGAATGGGGCAAAGGAAAGATGAAACCGCACTTCATTCTAGAAAATATCAACCCTGCTCAAGGAACGCCTGAAGCGCGTAGTCTAACTGCAATTGATGCTACTTGGAATACTACGCTTGTGAGTATGATTCGTGCCAAGGATGAGGCAACATTTGATAGCAGCTTAGCTGCTTACAAAGCATTCTTGAAGGATAACAACTGGGATAAGATTGTAGAAGTTCGTTCTGAAAAAATGAAAAATAACAAAGAAAAACTAGGACTTAAATAAGTTGGATAATTGAATGCGGCCCCTTAACTGGGGCCTCTTCATAGGAAGATGGAGGGAAACAACATGCCAGAGCTTAAAATTTATCAATCCACAGGGGAGAATTCATTATTTGTAGAGCAAAGTCTACAACAATTAACTCCAATTGCTAACGCTGAGGCGACCACTACTGTAACTATTGATGAGAATCACACCTTTCAGGAAATGGATGGCTTTGGAGCATCCTTTACGGATTCATCCGCCTACTTGATTAACCAAGTACTGGACAATGAACAGAAAAAAGAAGTCATGAGCAAACTTTTTGATTCCCAAGATGGAATTGGCTTGTCTGTATTAAGAAATCCAATGGGAGCATCGGATTATGCTAGAGATATTTATAGCTATAACGATATGCCTGCACAGGTAACCGATACGAAATTAACTCATTTCTCCATCGCACATGATGAAGCAGATATTATTCCTTTGTTACAACAAGCGCTGGAAATTAATCCTCAGATCAAGCTGATGGCTTCACCATGGAGTGCACCAGGTTGGATGAAGACTAGCGGATCGATGATCGCCGGTGAACTTAAACAAGAATATTACCAGGCTTATGCCGATTATTTTGTACGATATATTCAAGCATTTGAAAAACACGGATTGCCAACTTATGCGGTAACACCGCAGAACGAGCCTCTTTTTGAACCAAAGCACTATCCTAGTATGTTAATGCTACCTGAGGCGCAAAGAGATTTTATTAAAAACTATCTCAAGCCTAGCTTCGTGAAACACAACATTCATACAAAAATTCTCTGCTATGACCACAACTGGGATCGTCCGGATTATCCACTAACGGTGCTGGATTATGCGAAAGATGAAGTAGATGGTGTAGCTTGGCACTGGTATGGCGGGAATGCTTCAGCACAATCAGAGGTTCTAAAAGCTTTCGCGGATAAAGAAGTGCATTTCACAGAAGGTTCTGGTGGCGAATGGATTCCTCCGTTCGAACAAGCCTTCTCGAATGTCATGAGAACAGGGATTGATATTCTCAGAAATCATAGTAAATCTTTTGTCTTGTGGAATATGGCCTTAGATGAGAAGAATGGTCCAACTGTACCGGGCTTTGGTAAAAGTACTTGTCGCGGTATTGTGACGGTTAACCAAGAAACTAAGGAACTTACGTATACACTGGACTACTATGCACTGGCACACTTCAGCAAATTCATTCGTCCTAAGGCTGTACGTATTGACGCTTCCACTAATCAAGAAGTGATTCGATCCGTAGCTTTTAAGAATACAGATCACTCTATTGCGGTTGTTCTGTTCAACGATAGTGAAAAGGCTGAGAATGTAGCTGTGAAATTGCAGGGTAAGGATGATTTATCGTTCCGTTTAGCCTCAAAAAGCGCCTTATCTATTTTGATTAAATAATATGTGTATGAAGTGCTCGAATTTAGATTCGAGTACTTTTTTTTGCCAAAAAACGCATAAAAAATCAGTGTTCGTGAATCTTAAACGCATACCTATAGCGAGGAGATATGAGCATTGAATAGAAGGTTTGTGCTGACGCTGCTTATTCTATGTTTGATGATTACTGGTGGCTCTAGTATTTATGCGGTTAGAAGTGTGCTACCTGTAAAGGAAATAACCAAATGGGCGGTGGAGCTTCATAAAAGTAAACTGCCTTCGCCACAACCGGAAAAATATAAGAGCTACGAGCTATTAGTCACTAACCTAAGTGAAGAATCATTAGATGTAACTTTTGAGTTGTACCGACCGGTGCAAGACTCTAAACAGGAACAAATCATCTTAACTGATCCATTTAGCTATGATATGAGACCGAATGAGACGGTTAGCTTTAGTCAATTATTTATAAAGAGTGGGGCAAAAGAACTGGAGGTCGTTCTCTCATGGAATGATCAGAATAGACGTAAGCATAAGCAAAGCATTAGATTTACTGATTTTGAATAATGGATCATAGAAACGCTAAATATTAAGGGGATAATCCAATGGAATATGCTCTTGTTGGTTTGCTCCATCCCTTTATTATGTACTTGCTTTCGTTATGGCAGGATCGGGAAAAGTAGCGGGTTCAAAAATGCACGTGGATACTTTAAAAAATGGCAGTTCAGTGCTGAATTTCAGCATCTGGACTGCCATTTTTGTTATTGGCTTTTTAGCTTAGGGGTTCTAACGTTCTAAACGGTAGCCACCATGAAATACAGGACCCACATATTCATTGAACGCAAAGCCATTGCGAATGGCTGCGGAGACAAAATCTTTAGCTTTTGCTACAGCTTCATGAACGGATAGACCGTTAGCTAAACCGCCTGTAATGGCAGCGGCAAAGGTACATCCAGCTCCATGATTGTGAGCAGGCTCGATTTTGGCTGTTTGAAATACTGTGTACTCAGAACCGTCGAAGAAGACATCAATCGCTTGATCGCCCCCAAGTGCTTTGCCGCCTTTAACCACGACATTACGTGCACCGAGCTTATGAATCAGACGAGCAGCTTCTTTCATATCGTCTAGGGTGGTAAGTTTGCCAAGACCTGAAAGAACGCCAGCTTCAAACAGATTTGGTGTAACCACAGTGGCTAGTGGCAGCAGTAAATCGCGAATAGCCTCCGCGCTGTCTGGATTCAAGACTTCATCTTCACCCTTGCAGACCATGACCGGATCAATCACTACATTGGTCTGTAGATTTTCTTTGATCGCTTGCTCAGCAACACGCACGATTTCAACACTTCCCAGCATACCCGT
The DNA here is from genome assembly GCF_924513355.1 of Paenibacillus pseudetheri. Taxonomy (NCBI): domain Bacteria; kingdom Bacillati; phylum Bacillota; class Bacilli; order Caryophanales; family Paenibacillaceae; genus Paenibacillus; species Paenibacillus pseudetheri. Next base: position 172,581 of record NZ_CAKMAB010000009.1, on the reverse strand, counting down.
CTTCATGGCATTCACTGGACCACCTGCGAAAATAGTTTTTAGCTGCTCAGCAACAATGGAGGCATCAATTGGATACACATTATGGTGCCATCCATTGTCAGGGTCCATGGTAACAATAGTGGTTAAGGCACTGAAGCCGTAGGTTCCATACTCTTCAAATGTTTTTAGATCCGCTTGGATGCCTGCGCCACCACTGGAGTCGCTGCCTGCAATAGTTAGAGTTTTAATAATTTGAGTCATGGTAACGTCCCCTTTATATTGTCTGAATTCATAAACAACGCATTGCATTGATTATAACAAAAAATAGCACCTGCGTCTTTCTAAATGCAGAAGCAAACTTTGAAAATACATTCATCAAGAAATTCCCATGATTAGTCCGACTTTTCTCCGTTTGGGTCAGCGATGAAGAGTGGTCCATGATGATCTGTAAAAAACTTCATCAGGGTCTCTACTACTTCTTGCTGTGGGGCTGTTTGAGATTGATGTATTTCAATATTGCGGAATAAATAACCCCATTCGCCTTTATCATAATAGGCGGCACCCTCGGCTTGATAGCCGTTTGTGTCTGCTGGAAGTGTATGCAGTGGAATGAGGACCGGTCCATTATCGGGATCGCTGCTAGGGAATTCGAGCATTTCTTGTGTGAGGGTGGGCTCGTTATCTGCTTTATTATTAGTGAAGGCCTTATATTCAATCAACAGCACAAGTGCCATTACGACGCACAATATTGAAGTTAAGATCCAGCCGTTTCTAACGCCTCTTCGTTTTGATTTCATATATCGGTACCTCCTTTGATCTTATCTATATAGACCTAGGAATGAAGTGGAAAGTTTCTTATGAAAATAAGAAATTATAAGATTTACACTATACATAGCCCTTATTTTCTGAAGTTCTTCATTTTCGGCTGGGATAGAGAGGGAGTCCGTTTCATAAACCCTGCATATCAATATAGAAAGAATTTCAAAAAAAGCGTGTAGGAGGGCGAGTATGGTTACGATTAGTTTATGTATGATAGTACGAAATGAAGAAAAAAGCTTACACAGATGTTTGTCTACCATTGCAAGTCTTGTAGAAGAAATTATTATCGTGGATACAGGCTCGACGGATAAGACGAAAGAGATCGCATTGTCCTACGAAGCTGTGATTTACGATTTCGAATGGATCGATAATTTTAGTGCCGCACGTAATTTTGCCTTCAGTAAAGCTACTCAGGAGTACATTTTGTGGCTGGATGCCGATGACTATATAAAGGAAGCGGATCAGATTCTTTTTAAAAAGCTAAAAGAGATTCTGCCAAAACATATTCACAGCGTGAACATGCAGTATAATCTGGCTTTTGACGAGGCGGGGAATGTCACAGCTAGCTTGCGTCGGAATCGGCTAGTTCGCCGGAGCTGTAATTTTCAATGGATTGGCCCAGTACATGAGTATCTTGAGGTAAGTGGACCTTCCTTTAGTAGTGATGTCTGTATTACCCATGAGAAGGATAAGGAATATACGGACCGTAATTTGCGGATTTACCAAAAAAGAGTGGCTGAGGGTGAAACATTCTCTCCAAGGGATCAGTATTATTATGCGAATGAATTAAGGGATCATGCTATAAATGAAGAGGCATGCAAATACTACGAACTGTTTTTAGCGGGTGGACAGGGCTGGATAGAAGATAATTTTCAAGCTTGCTTAAGGCTTGCCGAATGCCGGGAACGGTTGGGGGATAAAGACGGTGCATTTGAAGCACTATGCAGAACGTTACAGTACGATAAACCACGCTCAGAGTTCTGCTGCCGACTTGGGGCCCTTCTTCTGGAAAAGGGTCAATTGCACCCAGCGACATACTGGTATGAGCTTGCGATACAGCTGCCACGGGCTAACGATTCGATGGGGATGAAAAACGGGATTTTTTATACCTGGCTGCCGCATCTCCAATTGGCACTCTGTTATGATCGCCTTGGCCAACACGAGTTAGCGAATTATCATAATGAAACGGCGCTGAACTTTTACCCGTCCCATCCTAGCATGTTATATAATCGCAATTATTTTATTAATCTGCTTGGCGACAAATATGTAGCGTTTCAAGCTTAACAAAAGAGCCCCCAGTCGTCATGATTTTGACTCTGGGGGTTTTCGTCGTTAAGACCGCATGGTCGCTGAGACACCCTCTTTTTAATATGCTGGATTGTATTGTTGTTCTTTTTTGTAATCGTTGGGAGGGAGTCCGACCTCTTGTTTGAACAGCTTGGAGAAATAGGAGTAGTTGTTATATCCAACTTTGTTTGCCACTGTATATACAGACATATTTGTGGTTTCCAATAAATGCTTCGCAGCCGCAATTCTAACTTGGATGACGTAGCTACCTAATGAAACACCCGTTTCTCGTTTGAATATTCTTGCCAGATAATCAGGATTGAGATAGACAATTTCGGCTAAATCATTTCGTGTCAGATCATCGCCGTAATGCGAGTGAATATATGCTTTGATTTCTTCTGCGACGGATTTGGTCTGCGCTGCAAAGTCACGATATTTCATGGCGGTTGTGACTAGATATTTAAGATATTCCTCCATATCCTCGATTGAATTCAGAGAGTGCATGGTTAACTTATCGTTAGTTTTGCCGGAGTATAACTTATGCGACCGTATGCCTTTGAGGTTGAGAAATGAATAAACTAGCTGAACAATATCTAAGCGGAACAAGCTAAGGACAGAGGTCTCTAGTGTTCTATTGTTCAGCATAACCTTTAAATATTGCGTAACTTCCTCAAGAAAAGTAGTGAATTGATTTTGGTTTAGCAGCTCTTCCAAATAGGCTAGATCCGGTGGCGTATAGCCAGTTTTATTTTGATAGAGATAGGCTTCCACTAAAAAAGTCTGATTTCTGCATCTCGTAATTTCCTCATCCATGCGAAGCGATTGTTTCAGAACATTCCCTACATGATTCAGTTTATCGTATAAACCAACATTGCAGCAGACGTCGCATTTTAAATAAGGAATCGCCTTTTGAATAAAGGAAGAGCATAATTCTTCAAGCAAGGGCGTGTCTGGCGTCTGGTTCCATTTTAATATGGCGATCCAATTATAATCTTTATACTCCAGAATGCTCTCGATAGTAAAGCAAGGACTCTGTAATAATTCGTATAATACATTCAGCAGGGCAAAATCAAAAAGATCCTTTTCATCTTTTCCCATACTGCCGTTGTAAGGAAATAAGTTGAAGATCAAAGGCTGCAGGGTGTCGCTCATTTGATAGGAGAGGTTCTGTTCTTCAATGGCATGGGTGATGTCCGCTAATTTAATCGGAAATGATGTGCTCCCACTAACCAGCTTACGCCAAAAATGCTCGAGAATCTTCGCCTGGTTTTTTTGCCAAAAGTAACCGCCTTGAATGGCTTTTTCATTTCTTTGCTGCTCTTTTGCCTGTGTGACAGCCTTATGGATAATCAGCATCAGCTTATCAAATTCGATAGGCTTCAGAAAATATTCAAAGCTTTGCAATTCAATCGCTTTCTGCGCATAGTTGAAATCCGCATAATTAGTAAGAAGTATAGTCTGAATACTATAATTCCCCTCGCGAATCCATGCCAGTAATTCCAGCCCGCTACCCTGAGGCATTTCAATATCCGAAATCAGAATTTGAATAGAATGCTTTTCTATTATTTCACGTGCCTGAGCGACATTATTTGCTGTATAGACAGTATCAATGTGTAACGATTCCCAATCTATTCTCTTTTGCAATGCGGCAATAACATAAAAGTCATCATCAACAAGCAGTACATTCATAGTTAGCCCTCCATCCATTTAGATTTTATTAGGAAGCTCCGGAAGAGATAAGATTACACTAGCGCCGCCGCTCTCCAAATTGGAGAAGGTGATGGCAGCTCTTTTTAAATAGAGGTATTCCAGTCTTTTAAGCGTATTCATAATGCCGATCTGCGTACCTTTGCTCTGATCCAAAGGCTCTCCAAGATTAAGCTTCTCTAACACTTGCGGTGGAAAACCGGGTCCGGTGTCGGTGAGCTGAATAACGAGCATGTCTTCCTCTTCAATCCGTAATCGTTGGACTGTAAGTCTGATCTCTACTTCATGTTCTCGTGAAATCGCATATTTTATTGAATTTTCGATAAAGGTTTGCAGCACTAACGGTGGAATTTCCACACTGCCTGCCTGATCCTCTTGTTCGATATAATAAATAAATGCGTCCTGATAACGTTGCTTTTGAATCTCCAGATAGGTTCGGACATGCTCGATTTCATCCTCCAGTCGAACAAAATTTTCGCCATTTTGAAAAATATAACGGAAGTATTTGGACGTAGATAACGTCATGTTCTCAATTTCTTTATACATTTCAATTTGGGCCATACTATAGATGCTAGTCAGGCAATTCAAGAAAAAGTGGGGCTTGATCTGTAGCTTCATATAATCCAGCTGTATCCGCTGCTTCTCCAGTTCCTGCTCGTATATAGCGATTTTGAAAGTTTTGATTTGTTCGACTAAGCCTTTAAACTGTGTGTTTGCCTGTTCCAGCTCTATGATCTCACTGCTTTTAAAATCTGCGGGTTGCCCTGCCTCATTAATGAAAGCAAGGTTCTCAGAGAAGCTTTGAATCGGGCCCAGTACTCTTTTTTTGAAAAAGAGCAGAACGATGCATAAAGTGGAGGTCACAATGAAGAAGAGTAGCATTATAAGCAGCTGAGCAATCATGATTTTTTCAAATATGCCATATCTAATGACCATCTTTGTGCTGAAATTTGTGTCTGAGAAGGCGCTGTTGATTGTTGTACGAGATTGCAAAAGATTTGAGAATCCTCCTTCTTCCGTCATCACCTTTCCGCTGTTCGATATGGGGCTCGATAAAGGCTGTTGATTCTCATCTACTAGAGATACATAACCATTGGCACCCAGATTAATTTGGCGTAGAGGACGGATCAGATTATCAGCGGAGATCAGTCCAATTAAATAACGATTGTAATAGGGAACAATATTAATCACATAGTAGTGGTTGTTTATAAGGATAGGCGTCCATTTGGAATAAAACTTCTCATACATCTCCTTATCATCAATATAAGAAATAATCTTCGTTTTGAGCTGCCTGTAATCTGTATAGGTTACGCTGATCGGTGCACAGTTTAAAAAATAGTTCTCATTTTTCAAATAGTAAAAGAAGTTGTACTCATGTCCGTAGTTTTTTTGCAGCTCGGTAAAGCGTTTATGCAGATTATCATTTGCCTTTAAGAACTCGATACTGTTGACCCCGTAAGTATTCATCACAAGCAAGCTCTCATCGTTTCCAAGCGTCCAGCCCATATAGTGATTAATGTAGGCAAAATCATGATTAATACGATCGATGTAGAGTGCCGCGGTATCCTGCAAATTTCGAGTGGACTGCTGCTTAACAATGGATATGGAAGCGATGCTGATCGCTAAATCCAGAATAAGGACTGTGAACGAAACCAACATCATGACTTTAATATAATGACGAATGGGGTAGGTTTTGTGTTCCACTGTTTTTTTGGTCATAAAATCATTATAAAACCTCTGCGTGAAAAAAACATAAGAACTCACTAGTGATTTACCTCAAAGTCCGGAAAGCACATACAGAAGTCGGAATACTGTTATTAAATCTCCTCAAGGAAAGTTTTTGACTTTTGTCTTTTTTTGTAAGCGGATTCAAAGGTCTGGATAACCATCTTAAAGTGTCCGGAATACGGAAAAATAAGAAGTTAATATAAAGCTATTCAGATGCACTTTAATAAATTGAAATGGGGGATTAAGAGATGAGTCAACATAGTAAGAAAAAGACTGCAAAGAAATGGACGGTGGGTCTGCTAGCGGCGGCGATGGTATTTGGAATTGCTGGCTGCGGTGGAAAAGACGGGAATAATGCAGCGACAAGTGAGACGAGCAGTTACAACAAAGAAGGTCTGCCGATTGTTAATGAGCCTGTGACACTTAAGGTGTTAACGGTTCGTTGGGGAAGCATGGGAGACACGTTTACGCAGAACCAATGGCTGAAGGACCTGGAGAAAAATACAAATGTAAAAATTGAATGGCAGGTTATGTCCTCCAATGACTGGGCTGAACAGAAGTCCATTATGCTGGCAAGCGGTACTCTTCCAGATGTTATCCTAGGAAATCAGACCTTCGGAGATTCCGATATTGTTAATAATCTAAGCTTTTTCCGCCCGTTAGATGATTATATTGAGAAAAATATGCCAAATCTTAAAGCGGCCATGGAAGAAACGCCTGAACTGAAAAAAATTAGTACCTTCCCCGATGGCAAAATATACTCTCTGCCAACAAGACTTCCATCGCGCCCAAAAAGCTCACGTCAGCCTGTGATTAACAAAACTTGGCTCGACAAATTGGGCCTGAAGGTACCTGAAACGATTGATGAATTATACAACGTACTTAAAGCTTTCAAAGAACAAGATCCAAACGGAAATGGCAAACAAGATGAGATTCCTTTTATTGAAATTGGGAATGACTTGATCAGTCCTTTCGGAATTGCCGACTTGAATAACAACAATATGATCATCAAGGACGGAAAAGCGATATATTTCCCTGTTTCGGAGGAGTTCAAAGAAGGTCTTAAATGGGAAAATAAATTGTATGCGGAAGGTTTGCTGGATAAAGAGGTATTCACACAGGATGACATGATGAGATCAGCCAAGTTCCAAAATCCGGATGCTCCTATTGTGGGCTTCACTTACCAGTGGACCCCGGACGCTGTATTTGGTAAATGGAGCGATCAATATGTGACGATTCCACCGATTGCCGGACCGGATGGTAAGCGTTATACGATTGGTAATCCAATTGGGATGAGTCTTCATCGTAATGAACTGCTGATTACTACTTCAAGTAAGTATCCAGAGGTTGCTGCACGTTGGGCAGATCAGTTCTACACGAACGAAGCGAGCATTCAGAATTTCTGGGGTGCGATTGGAACTGTAATTAAGAAGAATGATGACAGCACCTATACATTGATGGATCCACCTGCTGGAACCAGCGCAGATGCCTGGTACTGGGATCAGTCTCTTCGAGATTTCGGACCGAAATATGTGAGCCCGTCCTTTGAACAGAAAATCGTTCTTAATCCTGAAAGTGGAGATGGACTGAAGCTGCAGCTAGATAAGCTGGGTAGTGAATTCGTAACAGAACCTTTCCCTAACGTTATGTACACCTCCGAGGAGTTCGAGGAGCTGCCAACCTTGACCACGGATATCGATGGCTATGTGAATACAATGCGCGCCCAATTTATTAGCAAAGGCGGAATTGACGAAGGCTGGGATGATTTTGTCAAGCAGCTTAATAAAATGGGACTTGAAAAATTAGTTAAGATTCGCACCGATGCTTACAGTCGTTATATGAGTGTGAAATAACCCATTCGTCTTTCGAAAAAGGTGCTGCCCTGCATAAATCTGTAGGGTAGCATTCTCTATTTAATAAGGAGGGGATGTCATGAAGTCTGATCCAATTCATTTCAGTCGGAAATTCGGACAAATTAAACAAAACTGGGGTCTGTATACTTTGCTCTTTCCTGCAGTAGTCCTTACGTTATTATTCGCATATAAACCAATGTATGGGGTGCTTATTGCCTTTAAGGATTATAGCCCGGCATTAGGAATTGGCGGAAGTCCATGGGCTGGATTCAAATACTTCGAGAAGTTCTTTAATTCCTATCAATTCTCATCAACGATTAAGAACACATTGATCATTAGCGTGTACAGTCTGATTACGTTTCCGATTCCGATTATACTTGCGCTGATGGTTAACCAGATGAGACCAAACCGTTTCAGACGGTTTTTCCAGACGGTATCCTATATGCCACACTTTATCTCCACGGTAGTTATGGTGGGCTTAATGATGATTCTGTTCTCACCTAGCACCGGACTGCTTGGTAATATGTATAGTCTTTTTGGAAAAGAAGCTCCTGATCTAATGGGCTCTGCCGGGTTATTCAGCAGTGTATATGTCTGGTCGGATGTGTGGCAGCATGTCGGCTGGGACAGTATTATCTTTATTGCTGCGCTCTCCGCTGTTGACCCTAGCTTGTACGAAGCTGCAACCGTTGATGGCGCCAGTCGGATGCATAAAATTCGTTATATCGATATTCCGATGTTGATGCCAACAGCGATAACATTGCTTATCCTGCGGGTCGGGGGACTGCTTGGGGTTGGATTTGAAAAAGTGTACTTAATGCAAAATGACTTGAACATCACTTCAAGCGAAATTCTTTCCACATATGTTTACAAAATTGGCTTACTCAGCAGTCAGTACAGCTTTTCATCGGCGATCAATCTGTTCAACACCGTTATTAACTTTATTTTATTAATTATGGTCAATCAGATTTCGAAAAAATTAAGTGAAAATAGCTTGTGGTAGAAGGGAGGAGAATTGAAATGGGAGTACTAGAAACAGCGCCTAAAGGGAATGTAGGAAAAATAAAGAAGAATCGTTCTTCAGATACTATAATGGAAGTTGTAATGTATGTAATATCGGCCATTTTTTTAGTCATCTTGATTTATCCGCTGTATTTTATCGTCATTGCTTCGTTCAGTGATCCTTCCGCGGTAGCTGGAGGTCAGGTTTGGCTATTTCCTAAAGGGTTTACATTGGATGGTTATAAAGAGCTGCTTCGTCATGAGAACATTTGGATCGGGTATTGGAACACCATCCTATACACGGCGGTTGGGACTGCAATTGGTTTAGTTGTAAATATCTCAGCAGCCTATGCGTTGTCAAGAAAGGACCTTGTGGGGCGGAAATATATATCACTGTTTTTTATCTTTACGATGTTTTTTAACGGGGGATTGATTCCGACTTTTCTAACGATTCGTGATTTCCATCTCTATGATACTTTCTTGGTTATGGTACTGCCTTTCGCAGTTGGAGTTTTTAATATCATAGTGGCACGAACTTTTTTCCAGACTAGTATTCCGGGCGATTTATGGGAAGCAGCGCAAATTGATGGTTGTGGCAATCTCCGTTATTTTGCACAGATAGTTCTACCGTTGTCGAAGGCAATTATTGCAGTGTTAGGTTTATGGATCGCTGTAGGTTATTGGAATTCATATTTTAATGCCTTGATCTATTTAAAAAATCCAAATATGTATCCTCTACAGCTGATACTTCGAAATATTCTGATCACTAATCAGATGCAGTCTGGTATGGGGACCGGAGAAGCCGCACAAATCGCGTTACGACTCGCTAATATGATGCGGTATTCGGTTATTATCGTAGCAACTGTTCCAATTATGTGTGTATACCCATTTGTGCAAAAATACTTTAACCAAGGGGTAATGATCGGCGCAGTGAAGGAATAAGTTCTTCTACTTTTCTACTAACATTTGTGAGGGAGCAAGACCGTAATGAAAAAACAACCCAAAAACAGTATCAATAGAACAATCACCGTCATTCTTCTAGTTACAACGTTGCTTGCTGGCCTTACAGCCTGTAAAGGGGGGAAAGGGGTGAACTCTGTTGAATCTGATCCGGGTCATTTTCATAAAGAAGGTTTGCCAATCGTGGATAAGCCCATGACGCTGAAAGTTCTGACGGTTCGGTGGGGAAGCATGGGAGATAACTATATCCAGAATCAATGGCTGAAGGATTTGGAAAAAAATACGAATGTCAAAATCGAATGGCAGGTGATGTCTGCTAATGATTGGAGTGAACGTAAGTCCATTATGCTGGCAAGCGGTTCACTTCCAGATATCATTTTAGGGAGTGAGACCTTCGGAGATTCGGATATCGTCAATAATTTAAGCTTATTCAGGCCGCTTGATGACTATATCGAAAGGTATATGCCTAACCTCAAAGCAGCCATGCAGGAAGAGCCTGAATTGAAAAAAATCAGTACTTTTCCTGATGGGAAAATCTACTCTTTACCTGCAAGATTACCTTTACGTCCTAAAAGCTCGCGCCAACCCGTGATTAACAAAACCTGGCTGGATAAATTGGGATTGAAGGTTCCCGATACGACAGATGATCTATACAACGTGTTAAAAGCATTTAAAGAACGTGACCCTAATGGGAATGGAAGGCTGGATGAGATACCTGTTATCGAAGTAAGTAATGATCTCATCAGTCCCTTCGGAATCACGGATCTGAACAATAACTTTATGGTCGTACAGGACGGAAATGCGGTATATTACCCTGTTTCAGAAGCGTACAAAGAAGGGCTCAAATGGGAGCATCAATTATTTGCCGACGGGTTGCTTGATAAAGAGTTATTCACGCAAGATGAAACGATGAGATCAGCCAAGTTTCTCAATCCGGATGCTCCCATCGTAGGATTCTCGTATCAATGGACGCCGGATGCCGTGTTTGGCAAATGGAGCGATCAATATGTCACGATTCCTCCGATTGCAGGGCCGGATGGTAAGCGCTACACCATAGGAAATCCATATGGAATGAATCTGGAGCGCAACGAGCTGCTTATCACCACTTCTTGCAAATATCCTGAGATTGCAGCCCGCTTGGCTGATCAGTTCTATACCAATGAAGCAAGCATTCAAAATTTTTGGGGAGCGATAGGCACAGTTATTAAGAAAAATGACAACGGTTCGTATACATTGATGGACCCACCGGTTGGTACCAGCGCTGATGCCTGGTATTGGGATCAGTCACTCCGGGATTTCGGGCCGAAATATGTCAGTCCAGTATTTGAGAAATCCATCTTTCTAAACCCAAAAACCGGAGATGGACTGAAGCTGCAGCTCGATAAGCTGGGAAGTGATTATACAACGCCACCATTCCCTGATGTAATGTACACCGCAGAAGAGTTTCAGATGCTGCCGACTTTGACTACGGACATCGATAGTTACGTAAATACAATGCGTGCTCAGTTTATAATTACAGGTAAAATCGACGAGGGTTGGGCTGATTATGTGAAACAGTTGCGGGGAATGGGGCTGGATAAGCTGGTTAAAATTCGTACCGATGCTTACAGTCGTTATATGAATGTAGAATAGAGCATTATGTGAAATACTGGCGGTTAGGCTGTAACATCCTATTTCACTTATTTAAACAAAGGAGGTTCACTCTATGCGATTGGCATAAAGAGAACCTCCTTATCTTTTTACTTAATTAGCAGGGTTTGAATGGCATGAGCCGGAATCATGTTCTCAGCTAAGTTGTTATGGAAGCGCAGGGTGAAAGGAAGCTCTTGTTCCGTGCGGTTCATAACGATAACAGCAATGGTGCCATCTGGGTTACGGAAAGCTGTTGTTTCAAGCTTATCTGTATATTTAGAATGCCCAATTCGTTTAGCACCTGGGCGAATATATTTACTGAAATGCCCGATGTAATAGAAGGAGCTCTCAAATATAATTTCATCGTTTTTCGTATCTCCGATAATTGGAGCATCACAGTAGTTACCTACATGGTTAGGGCCGCCTTGCTCGTCCAAGACAATATTCCAGTCCGTCCAGCTTGACATCCAGTTGTTCAGGTTACCAATGATATCATGGCCGTAACGTTCGCCTGTGTTCCATGAGCCTAGATGAACGCCACCTTCTTGGCAGCCTTCGCTGAAGAACAGCTTCTTGTCTGGGAAACGATCATGTACGGCCGATAAGGCTTCAAAGTGATCGCCGGAGTACCAGTGGAAGCAAATTCCCCAAATGTATTTGGAGGCTTCTTGATCTTCGAAAGCAACCTTGGCACGGTCATACACGCGCTCCTTGTTATGATCCCAGATCATAACCTTTACATGAGCCAAACCGGCTTGTTCCAAGGCTGGCCCCAAGTAATCACGAACGAAATCTTTTTCTTCTTCAGCAGTATAAAGGCAAGAATCCCAGATTTGAACAGCCTTCGCCTCATTCTGAACACTAACAGCCCAGATATCGATGCCTTCAGCCGCATAAGCCTGAATATATTTTACGAACATGTTGGCCCAAGCCTCACGGTATTCAGGTTTAAGAGCTCCACCACCGTTCATTTGACCGTTCGTTTTCATAAAAGCAGGTGGACTCCAAGGAGAAGAGAACAAACGGAAATCTTCACCAACAGCTGTTACAGCATTTTTGATTAAGGGGATAATTGACTCTTGATCTCTGGAAATATCGAACGAACGGAGCTCTCTATCACCTTCTTCTACATAAGCATAGTTACCAAGTGAGAAGTCGCAGCTCTGAATATGCGAGCGGCAAAGGGTATACCCAATTCCGTGCTCAGGATCAAAATAAGCGTCGATGATTTCTTTTTGTTTAGCTTCACTTAGTTTAGCGATGGTAACAGCAGAAGCCTCGGTAAGTGCACCACCGAAACCTTCCATTTCCTGATACTCCAGATCATCATAAATATTGATGAGCTCTGATTCGACGCCTGATGTATCGGGGAGGAAGATCAGAGGGTCTTTTTCTGTCAGACGGTCGGTAGTTTCTTTTGCTGTTTGAATGACACGGACAATTTTACTCATAGTGGTTGGTAACCTCCTGTACATATAAATTCTGTCTTTATTATAGAAGGAGATTCACTGCTCTTTGAAGAAACAATATGGCTAAGAACCTCAACGATCTGGTCATCGACTACTTAGAGAAGAGGAGTGAATGCTATGGAAACTAATAGTGTCCAAATAAGCCTATGCGGCTTTATTCGCCATACTCAGCCTTTTCGGCAATTATATCGCAGTGGGCTGGATACCTATATCATCAGGCTGCAAGCAGAAGGGGAGTGTGAAGTACTGATCGATGGGGACATGGTAACCGTGGTGCCTGGTGATCTGTTGTTATTTAAGCCTCAAGATATATATGATCTGAGAATCGGTGAAAAGAAGAGTCCGCTGGGACATAGTGTAGACTATTTTGTAATGTGTACAGGGGAATGGGTGGATCAGTGGTGGAACCTGCGCGAAAGACCGAAGAAGGTTAGAATTGCGGATGATGGCAAGCTGCAAAGTATATGGCAACAGCTTGATCTGGAGAATAGAAGATTAGATGGGGGTAGCCCTGAAATACTTGAGGCACTGTTTAAAGCGCTATGTCTGCTGTTAGATCGGGCTATGGAAGAAGCACCTGCATCATCATCAGCCTCACTACTACACGGGCTTAAGATGAAGAGTTATGTAGAGGAGCATGCTACATCAGAAATCAGGCTAAAGGATGTAGCTGCCCATGCCGGAATTAGTGTAACGAGGGCCGTACATGTATTCAAAATTCAATTTGGCTACTCTATTATGCAATATGCTGGGCAAATTCGGCTTGCTATGGCACTTCGATTAATGGACAACACCAATTATACCTTAGAGCGAATAGCAGAGGAGACGGGGTTTGGAAGCTATACCTATTTCCACAGGGTATTTCGGGAACGTTATGGCGTCTCGCCGGGTAACTATCGTAAGAGAGAGTAAGTGTAGGTCTAAAAGACGAAAAAACAGCAAATCTCATCCAGAGACTTGCTGTTTTTTATAATATATTTCTAATCGCTTGCTCAAATAACTTGACACTATTTTCCCATGTCCATTTGTGTGAGGATCTTTCACCCTGTACTGCTAATTTTGTTCTTAAGTTTGGGTCTCGAAATAAGCGGATGACATCTTCACCTAGTCGATTCTCGTACCGATAAGAGAGCAGACAGTTCTTCTCGTGACGTGCGTATTCCATATTTCCACCTGAATAAACACAGACGAGAGCTGCGCCACACCGCATGGCTTCAAGCCCCGGTAAAGAACCCGTATCAAAAATACTTGAACTAACAAAGATATCCGCACCGTTGTAATGGTAACAGAGCTCCTCATCATTCGCCGGCGTGAAGAATCGATATTTGCCGGTGGCTTTCATTCTTTGGAGAACTTCTGAAGTGTTGAACTCATCGGGCGGACTGATAAAGTTAATGTTTACATTGGGACATTGATTTTTCACGTGATCCAGCTGCTCTATAAGATAGTCTTGCTCACGGTGCCATGAGTAACCACGTTCTGCTTTTCTTAATATAGCGGTTATGTTTAAAGGCTCCTGAAGACTGTAACGGATATTCATATTCTTGAAGGAGGAGCTAATGCCAATGGGCACGATTTTTCCTGTGATCCCATGATTTAAACGAATCAGCTCCTGCTGCCAATGCGATAAAACAATTAGATGCTCTGTGACATGATAAGAAGGGAACGACAGCGAACTATCTGGTAAAAAGGGGGGTTCATAACATAATGACAATCTGACATGAATTCCTTTTCCTTGATTGCTAGCTGCTTGAGAGGTAGGGACTGTCGTATGAAAATTAGAAACAATAACATCGCCTGAGGGATAGTCCTGTTCTTGAAGCTCCATATGTGTGGAACGGATTAAGGTGGAGCGGACATCATAGGAAACAACCCCATCCACAGGCATGAGGATAGTAACCTGATGCCCCATAGCTGTTAGCCCATTGGTGAGTTCTACCAGCATGCGTTGAGCTCCACCATGTGATAAGGTCAGAATAGGGAATGTGAATCTCATCGGTAATCCCGTCCCTTCCAAGTTAGGGCTTAATCGTCAAACGATGTTACTCAATCGTTCTGTTTCTTATTTTATTCAACCCGCATAGAAAGGTACCATTTATCTGATTTGAAAAGCACTATTTTTCCATAGGAGCAATATTCTTCAGTAAAGCAACGGTCTCATTAATCTCCAAGGTTCGTTATATCTTCTAAAGATACGTCGATCATAGGCTTAATTTTTTGGAGTCTGCTCAGGAAAGCTATTTCTAATCTCCGAATAACAGGATCCGCATTAAAAGGATCAGATGAGCAGCTAATGCTGGATGGTTGTCAAATAAAGGGGATTTAGGTGCGCTTAACTTCTTCAGAACTTTCAGTAAATTGCGATCCGTTGGAATCAGAATCTCCAGGAACATCATCATTAAAGTTTGGATCATGGCTTTAATCGGTGCAGTGACCATCCCGCCCTCCAAACAAACGACACGGTTCACTTTGTCCGGTTGCTTGGTCGCATAATTAAAAGCAATAGGCGCCATTGGACACACCAGCAATATTAAAGACGTCTATATTCAGATACGTCGCTATTTCATTAATACATTCTACTTGCTAAAACTTCTGTTTGTTAAACTGCTCGTTAGGTATGCTTTTTCCGGGTCCACCCAAAGTATCAATTGCGATGCAAAAAAAATGCTTCGATAATTTCTCGATGTTTAAGATCCACATGACCGCCGAGTTATCGCCAACACCATGAAACAGTAGTAAAGGTGGATTACTCTTTTGACCAGCAAGGATACATGTGTCAGTCCATATGTGGTTGGAACATCGATCTCCTTAAGTGGAATGGGCCACTGCTCAACCATCTGCTCATAGGAGTGCCACACTCGTTCTTGCCCCTTGGCATTCTTAAAGCTATTTACCATCACAAACCTCCTTATCCAAAAATAAAACAACTGTATCTTATTCCAATTAGTATACTACGAGAGTTCGCAAGGAGGAGATAGAAATAGAAACATTACTCTGAAAAAGAGGGTGGGAGCAGATAAGTGTATTTTATACAATTAAACAGCTACTTTACTCCCGTTATTGTGATATAGATGTACTTTGTACAACTATATTTCTGGAAATCAGCGGATACAGCTTAATTGGGGGGATTTAGTTGCACAAAGTACACTTAACGATAGACAGGTGTGCTGAAGTTAATTTTAGTTGTAGAAAGTGCAATTAAATAATGCGGACGGCTCTTTTTTGCGGTAGAATTTTTTGATACGGTAAGCAATTTTTGTGTTCTAGGGGGGACTATGATGTTGATTGAGCTAAAGGAAGCGAGTTTGTCAGATGGACGCGATATTTTTGAAATGATTATGGAGATAGGCCCTGGGGAGAATGGATTCGTTAACAACGGGTTTGATTTGGCTTACAGTGAATTTCCTGATTTCATCAGAGATCGGATAGCACTCTCAAGAGGCGATAATCTCCTACCAAACTATGTCCCTCAAACCAACTATTGGTTACTGATTGACTCTTATCCTGTTGGTGTTGGAAAGCTAAGACATTCCTTAAATGATCAATTAAGAAAATCAGGTGGACACATCGGATATAGCATCAGGCCTAGTGAGCGAGGAAAGGGCTTTGGCAAGATTTTTCTAGCAGAGTTGTTAAAAAAAGCAGCGGATCTGAGGATTGATAAGGTCATGCTGACTTGTGATCCGAACAATGTAGCTTCGAGAAAGGTCATTGAAGCGAACAGAGGAATACTTAGCGGTATCGGGGATGGAAAATGTAACTACTGGATTAGTCTATGAGTCGGTGTGCTGAATAGTGGAGGTGAAGGAGTTGCTAATTGGCAACTCTTTTTTTGTTTTTTCGCAATGGAATTTCAGTTCATCCAAGGAGGATTCGTCTAATTTGTGAAATAAATTTTGAATTTTGTTGAAAACGCTCTATTCAAACACAAACAAATAGATTAAAATCAAAACAAACAAAAAAAAATAAAAAAATAAACATTCAAAAACGGAGGTATTCACAAATGGTACAAAGTTTATGGGATTCTGCACGGGAAAAAGTCATCAACGGAGGTCTGGATGCATTGATCTATCGCTCCAATCTGTTGGGTGAAGATCGTAGAGTCTGTAATTTTGGAGGAGGGAATACCTCTAGTAAGACAATAGAATTGGATTTCCGTGGTCGTGAGGTAGAAGTAATGTGGGTGAAGGGTAGCGGCTCTGACCTAGCTACGATGAAAGCAGGCAATTTTACCGGATTGCGGCTTGAGGATATTGCACCTTTGTTTGATCGGGAGGAAATGCCTGATGAGGAAATGGTGGCTTACCTCGCGAATTGTATGATTGATCCTAAGCATCCACGTGCTTCAATTGAGACGCTGCTGCATGCTTTTTTACCATTCAAACATGTAGATCATACGCATCCAGATGCGATTATCAGCTTATGCTGTGCTCATAACGGTAAAGATATTGCGCGGGAAATTTATGGGGATCGTTTCGTGTGGGTGCCTTACATTCGTCCTGGGTTCACTTTATCCAAAATGATCGCTGAAGGCGTACTTGCTAATCCGCAAGCAGAATTGGTGTTGATGGAGAAACATGGCCTCGTGACTTGGGGAGATACGCCGGAAGCTTGTTACGCGAAGACGATCTCTATCATTAATGAAGCAGAGCGTTACATCCAAGATAGAATTGAAGATGAGAACCTGTTCGGAGGTCGCAAATCGGAAGCGCTTCCGGAAGAAGAACGGCGGGCTGTAGCAGCTGCGGTGATGCCATTGATTAGAGGCGCAGTTAGTGATGAGCGCAAAATGATACTGACCTTCGATGATGCAGAGGATGTGTTGCGTTTTGTAGGTGGAGTTAACTCGGAGAATTTATCCAGTGTAGGTGCAGCTTGTCCGGATCATTTGGTACATACCAAAATGCTGCCACTATTTGTGAATTGGGAACCAAATGCCAGTGATATTGATGGTTTGAAGACGAAGCTGAACGAAGCGATCACCGCGTACAAAGAGCAGTACAGAGCTTACTTCGATCGGAATAAGCATAAGGGAGATGTAATGTTCGAAGCCGCGCCGCGTGTGATCCTGATTCCCGGAGTGGGAATGATCAATACAGGCAAAAGCTGGAGCAACTCCAAAATTAGCGGAGCCTTGTATCACCGGGCGATTGCTGTTATGCGCGGAGCTACCGCATTGGGAGATTTCGTCTCTCTAAGTGAGAACGAATCGTACAATGTGGAATATTGGCCATTGGAATTATATAAATTATCGCTGGCACCAGCAGAAGCAGAATTTTCGCGTAAGGTTGCGTTCATTACTGGTGGCGCAGGAGGAATCGGGAGCGAAACCGCTCGTCGTCTAGTGTCCGAAGGGGCGCATGTTGTGCTGGCAGATCTCAATCTGGAGGGCGCACAGAAAATTGCTGCGGAGATTAACGATAAATACGGTGAGAATCGTGCGTTCGCTGTTAAAATGGATGTAACGCAGGAGGAGCAAGTTACCGCAGCTTATGCAGATACAGCACTTTTTTATGGCGGAGTAGATATTATTGTGAACAATGCTGGGCTTGCGACTTCCAGTCCTTTTGAAGAGACTTCATTAAAAGAGTGGAACTTGAACATTTCCGTGCTGGGAACTGGTTATTTCCTTGTTGCACGCGAAGCCTTCAAGATGATGAAGGAGCAAAAGATCGGCGGTAGCATGGTATTTATTGGCTCTAAGAACGCTATATTTGCTGGAAAAAGCGTATCGGCTTACAGTTCTGCCAAAGCACTAGAAGCACATTTGGCTCGCTGTATTGCAGCTGAAGGTGGAGAGTTCGGTATTCGCGCCAATACCATTTTGCCGGATGCCATTCTACAAGGCTCAGCGATTTGGAATTCGAACTGGCGGAATGAACGGGCGGCTGCTTACGGGATTGAGCCGGATCAACTGGAGGAACATTATCGTAAACGCACAACACTGCTTGTAAATATTTATCCACGTGATATTGCTGAAGGCGTTGCCTTTTTCGCGTCATCCAAGTCAGAGAAGACTACGGGCTGTATGCTGACGATTGACGGTGGAGTGCCGGTAGCTTTTACTAGATAAGTGGAAGATGGAATATAGATAGATATAACGGAGGGAAGCCATGCTGATTGCAGACAGATATGAAAGAATCGTAGAACTAGTGAATGAACGTGGCAGCATTCGTGTCTCGGAGCTGAGTACATTATGCCAAGTGACGGAGGAGACCATCCGCAGGGATCTTGATCGCTTGGAAAAGGCGGGGAGGCTGCTACGCTCTCACGGCGGTGCAGTCAGTCTGCGTGATCGTCAGCCAGAGACGCCATATGCGGAACGTGAAATTATGAACGCAGCGGAGAAGCAGCAGATTGCTCGTGAGGCAGTGATGATGATAAAGCCGGGAGATCGGATTTTGCTGGATGCTAGTACAACTGCATGGTATATGGCCTCACATTTGCCGGATATGCCACTAACTGTACTGACTAACTCTATTAGGGTAGCTGCGGAGTTAAGTGGGAAGGAACGAATAGATGTGATCTCAACAGGCGGTCAACTGAGCCGCAGATCGATGTCCTTTGTTGGACATTTAGCCGAGCGTTCGCTTGAGTTGTATCACGTGGATAAGATGTTTTTTTCCTGCAAAGGATTTCATCTCGAACGCGGCGCCAGTGAATCGAATGAGCTGCAAGCGATGGTGAAGCGAAAGATGATTTCTATCGCGGAGCAGGTGATCCTACTTTGTGACTCCAGCAAATTCGGAATTCAAGCTTTCACACATGTTGCCACGACTAGTGAACTGGATGTTGTAATAACGGATTACAGCCCTGCCACAGAACAGCTAAAGCAGCTACAGGAGCTGAACATCGCAATAACAACCGTGTAGAAAATAGTGTTGCAGGAGGTGAAGACATGAAGGTATCGATGTTTATTACTTGCATCAGTGATGCTGTGTACCCAAAGGTCGGAGAAGCGATGGCACGTCTGCTTGCGAGATATGGCGTACAGCTGGATTTTCCCGAAGTGCAGACCTGCTGCGGACAGCCTGCGTACAATAGTGGCTATTGGAATGAGGCACGTCAAGCTGCGCTTACGATTTTGCAGGCGTTCGAAGACAGTGACTTTGTCATTGCTCCTTCCGGGTCTTGCACCGGGATGCTTCATCATTACCCGAAACTGTTTCAGGATGATCCGATTAATTTGGTCAAGGCGCAGAATTTGCAGCGTAAATCCTATGAGTTCAGCCAGTTTATGGTACAGGTGCTTGGCGTAACGGATCTAGGGGCAGTATTTCCGCATAAAGTTACCTATCATCCTTCCTGTCATGGCACTCGGATTCTGGGGATTCGTGATGAGCCTATGTTACTTATGCAGAATGTGAAGGCGATGGAGCTTGTACCACTACCTTTTGCTGAGGACTGTTGTGGGTTTGGCGGAACCTTTGCCGTGAAGATGTCTGATATCTCCGGGGCGATGGTCACCGAGAAGTCAGATCATGTGCTGGAGTCGGAAGCTGAAGTCTTAACGGGTCTGGATATGGGCTGTCTCATGAATATTGCTGGGAATTTGCGCTATCGCCACAAACCGGTCCGAGTCATGCATTTAGCAGAGCTACTGTATGAGGGGGTGAGTGGACAATGAGTCAGAATGCCGCTCAGACTAAATCGGAATCGTTTAATGTGAAGCCAGCTACGGTAAAAGAGCGTGCAGACTTGGCGCTGAATAATGACTTTTTGCGCAAGGCGGTTCGCTTTACTACGGAAAGGCTGCGTGACGGGAAACAGAAAGCGGCGAACGATCATGGACACTGGGAAGAATGGCGCGAACGTGGGCGGCAAATTCGCCTGCATACGATCGCTCATCTCGATTATTATTTAAATCTATTTGCGGACAATGCAAGAGCGAACGGCACGCATATTCATTTTGCGGCAACGGGTGAAGAGGCAGTGAAGATTGCTTTAGAGATTGCGCAGCGAAAACAAGCGGCTTCCGTGGTCAAATCCAAATCGATGGTGACAGAGGAGCTGCATTTGAATACGGCGCTTGAATCTATTGACGTGGAGACGATTGAGACAGATCTTGGCGAATATATTATCCAGCTTGCCGGAGAAACTCCGTCTCATATCATTATCCCAGCCATCCATAAGAACCGCTATCAGATTGCTGAGCTGTTGTCCAAGGAGGCAGGGGAGGAGCTTTTGCCTGAGACTACAATCCTTGCAGGATTTGTACGGCGCAAGCTACGGGAGAAATTCCTAGAAGCGGATATTGGGATGACGGGATGCAATTTTGCGATTGCAGAGACAGGTTCCATGGTGCTATTCGAGAATGAGGGCAATGCTCGCATGGTAACCACCTTGCCGAAGACGCAAATCACTTTGATGGGGATGGAGCGGATTATTCCTTCTTGGAGCGACCTTGAGGTGATGGCTACGTTATTGCCTCGTTCAGCAACTGGCCAGAAGCTAACAGTGTATATGTCCGGTATTTCAGGCCCCCGTAGAAATGATGATGGGGATGGGCCGGAAGAGCAGCATATTATTATCCTTGATAATGGTCGATCTGAGCAACTCGGCGATCCAGAATTTCAGGAGCTACTGAACTGTATCCGCTGTGGAGCTTGTCTGAATGCCTGCCCTGTCTATCGTCATATTGGTGGTCATGCCTATGGTGGAACTTACAGCGGACCGATCGGAGCAGTGTTGACCCCAGCGCTGAACAAAAATGTAGATCAATGGGATGATATCGCAGGTGCATCGAGTCTGTGCGGTGCGTGTTATGAAGCTTGTCCAGTCAAAATCCCTCTGCATGATATGCTTATCTATTTACGGCGACGTAAGGTAGAGAGAGGTTATGGAGACAAAGCGGAAGGTCTTGGCATGAAAGGTTTTGGTGCGATTATGGGGAAGTCACAGCGATTCAGTAGTGTGATGAAAGTAGGCAGATTCGGACAAAAGCTACTTGTGAGAGACGGTGGAATTACGTCAAAGCTTGGGCCGCTGAAAGGCTGGAATAACTACCGGATCGCTCCGAAGCTGGCGGATGAATCCTTCCGCGAGAGCTGGAAAGAGCTGCAGGAGGAGTTAGACAAAAATAGTCGCGAGATGGACCCGTCGATACAGAAACGGATGGAAGATTTATTAGCGAAGCGTAAGGCGGAAGAACTGAAAGGAGAGCCCGGATATGACTGAGGAAACGCACAGAGAATGGCTGGAGCGTATGGAACATGATTCTCGTGGGAAACAGCAGGTATTCATGAACGATATCGCTCGTCGCCTGAAGCGGCCAAGAACGACTATGGCTCCTGTACATCCTTATCGCGGCGCTCCAGATTATTGGCAAGAATTCCAGTGGAGTCCAGCCGAACGCATTGATCAATTTACTGCGAATTTTCAAAGTGCAGGTGGGCATGTGTTTCGTATGGCAACGATGGATGAAGCTAAAGCTTTTATCGTCAAAAAAGCGAGTGATATGCTCGCCCGTTATATTCTTCGGCAAAATGTAGCTGAGCTTGCGGCACTTCGACTAGAAGAAGAACTTGTAGATACGCGGGTATCTGTCTGGAATACGGATATGCAAGAAGCATGGAAAGCTAGGGCGGCGGAAGCCGATATTGGGATTGTGATCGCGGATTATGCAGTTGCTTATACAGGCTCTATTACAGTGTTATCTTCTGCGGATAAAGGGCGCTCTGTCAGCCTGTTGCCAACCGCATTAATTGCCATCATTCCGCTGGAGCGGCTGAAGACTCGTCTGGGTGAGGTGCTTATTGATTTTGATGAAGCGGGACAATCGGGTCTCCCTGCAGGTATTCACTTTATCTCTGGACCTAGCCGTTCAGCGGATATTGAGAATGATCTGACGATAGGGGTGCATGGCCCAGGAATCGTATTCGCCTTGCTGGTAGGCTGATGAGGAGATAAGGAGTGTTGTTTAAGAATGAATGCTGGGGCGCATAAACAGGTTCAGAATCATATCGCTATTGATATTGGAGCCTCTAGTGGGAGAGTCGTTTGCGGAACCTTGCAAGAACCGGAAGGAACCTTATCATTAACAGAAATTCACCGTTTTAGTAATGGATTCTCTGAGAAGAATGGTAATCTTTATTGGGACGTAGATTATTTATTTGCTGAAATTGTAAAAGGCTTGCAGAAGGCGAAGTCAAAAGGAATTGAGCATTGTACCGTCGGAATTGATACTTGGGCCGTGGATTACGTACTTCTAGATCAGAAGGGTACACGAATTCATGAAGTTTTTTCTTATCGTGATTCCCGAACAGATGGAGCGGTACAAAGCCTACATCGCAATATATCAATTGAAAGCGTTTACGAAAAAACGGGGATACAAGTTCTCCCGATTAATACGTTGTACCAGCTGTTTGTGCATGATCAGGCAGATCTTGAAGCAGCACATTCAATCCTGTTGGTCCCTGATTATCTCTACTATCGGCTTACGGGACGCAGAATTAGTGAAGTCACGAATGCTTCAACCACGGGTCTGCTGAATCTGCAAACTCGGGATTATGATACTGATTTACTGGCACTGCTTGGTCTTTCAAAAGAGCAATTTCCCCCCTTAACGGAACCTGGGGAACAAATTGGTGAATTGACTGATGACTTGGCGGCACGCGGTGATCTGCCAGATTGTGAGTTCATAGCAGTTGCTACTCATGATACAGCATCAGCTGTGCTAGGCGTTCCTGCAAGTAGCGACAAATGGGGATTTCTCAGTAGTGGTACTTGGTCACTCATCGGGGTGGAACGAGCTTCAGCAATCATAAGTCCAGAAGCGATGGAGCGCAATTATACGAATGAATGGGGAGCCTTCGGCTCGTTCCGTTTTCTTAAGAACATTATGGGGATGTGGCTGATCCAAAAGGTTCGTGAGGAATGTGGTGGTCAATACAGCTTCGGCGAACTGGTGGAGCTGGCAAAGCAAGAGATTCCTTTTAGATCCATCATCTACTGCAATGATGAACGATTCATGAATCCATCCAACATGATCAGCGAGATACAGAGCTATTGTGCGGAAGTCGGACAGTTGGTACCAAAGACACCAGGGGAGATAGCCAGATGTGTGTTTGACAGTCTTGCTCTTTCTTACTATTTCTATGTTCAGGATCTTCAGCTATTGACCGGCGAGAAGTGGGAACGGCTGCACATCGTAGGCGGAGGGGCGAACAATGGATTGCTATGCCAAATTTCGGCGGATTTGCTAGAGATAGAGATTTACGCTGGTCCAACGGAATCCACCGCATTAGGTAACGTAGTTATACAAATGATCAGTGTGGGTACGATCGCAGATATTAAAGAAGCAAGAGAAATTATATATCGTTCATTTGATGTAACAATCTACATTCCACAAGAGATGGACTCTTCCCTAAAAACCGCGGCATTGGCTGAGTTTGCTCGGCTGCAGGTCGTTTAAGAGTAACTAATACGGAAAACAAGTAAAAGAAGGGTATAAATCCCCCTCAGAGCGCAAAAAGCGGAAACCGTGCCAAAGAAGGACAAAAATGCCCCTAAATGAAATCACTAAGACAATATCAGGAGGCTCAGGCATGGAGCAGAATACAGAAAGCTTAAAAAGCATTCAAACGAGCTATAATGAGGCGAAAAAGCTCTACGCACAGCATGGCATCGACGTAGATAAAGTATTAGAGCAGCTTGCAGCAATCAAAATTTCATTGCACTGCTGGCAAGGAGACGATGTAAAGGGCTTCCTGAATAAGGAAAAGGAATTAAGTGGCGGGATCGCGGTCACGGGCAGTTACCCGGGGCGAGCTAGAAATCCGGAGGAGCTGCGCCGAGATTTGGAGCAAACACTAGCACTTATCCCTGGACGACATAAAGTTAATTTACATGCTATTTATGCTGATACGGAAGAAACTGTAGATCTTGATGCGTTAGAGCCTAAGCATTTTGAAAGATGGGTGAACTGGGCTAAGGAGCAGGGACTTGGATTGGATTTCAATCCCACTTGCTTCTCTCATGAAAAAGCTAATGATGGCTTCACACTAAGCCACTCAGATCCTGAAATCCGCAACTTCTGGATTGCTCATTGCAAGGCTTCACGCCGAATCTCCGAATCTTTCGGTCAGGCGCTAGGTCAGCCTTGTGTAACCAACTTCTGGGTTCCAGATGGATATAAGGATACACCGATCGACCGTCTGTCACCGAGAGTGCGACTTCAGCAATCACTGGACGAGATCTTCAGCGAGGAGATCGATCAGCAATATAACATTGATGCTGTAGAAAGCAAGCTGTTCGGGATTGGTTCAGAAAGTTATGTGGTAGGTTCGCATGAATTTTATATGGGTTATGCACTAAGCCGGGGCAAAGCGGTTTGCTTCGATGCTGGGCATTTCCATCCGACCGAGACCATTTCGAATAAACTATCCTCATGGCTGCTGTTTGGTGATCAATTGCTGCTGCATGTTAGCCGTCCAGTACGCTGGGACAGTGATCATGTCGTGACTATGGATGATGAACTGCTGGAGATTGCTCGTGAACTAGTTAGAGGTCAATTCCTAGATAGAACTCATATTGGACTCGATTTCTTTGACGGAAGTATTAATCACATTGCCGCTTGGGTGATCGGAACACGTAACACAATCAAAGCCCTGCTACGTGCGATGCTGGAACCGATAGAGCTATTGAAGCAAATTGAACTGGATGGGGATTATACTACTAGACTTGCACTGGTAGAGGAATTAAAATCTTATCCGTTCGGAGCAATTTGGGATTATTATTGCGCGACGAATGGTGTGCCTGTCCGTGAAAGTTGGCTGAACGATGTGAAGCAATACGAAGTAGATGTTTTATCAAAACGATAAAGTATTTGTAAGGGCGGTTACCACACGGTAGCCGTTTTTTATGTTCATGATTCGTACTTATTTGAAAAGATCTGTGATCTCTGCTATGTTTTATCAAAAAGAGAGAGGCGTTATTATGGAGAAATATGGACCGAATCCGAATTCGCTCTATCCGAATGAACAGATCAAAAGCATCTGTTATATTAAAAATGTGATTACAAGGAACAATATTATGGTTGGCGATTATACTTACTATGATGATATAGACGGTGCGGAAAAGTTTGAGGAGCATGTGACTCATCATTATGATTTTATTGGTGACAAGCTTATTATTGGAAAATTTTGTGCAATTGCCAAAGGTATTGAATTTGTTATGAATGGTGCGAACCATCGAATGAATTCTGTTACGACGTACCCTTTTAATATCATGTCTAATGGCTGGGAGCATGCGGTTCCAGAACGATCAGATCTACCCTTAAAAGGAGATACGGTGGTCGGCAACGATGTGTGGATTGGGCAGAATGTTACGGTTATGCCGGGTGTACATATTGGGAATGGAGCCGTCATCGCAGCCAATTCAACAATTGTGAAAGATATCCCGGCGTATAGTGTGGCTGGAGGAAATCCCTGTAAAGTGATTAGACAACGTTTTGATGATGAATTGATCGAATATCTTGAAGCGCTTAAGTGGTGGGATTGGGATGCCGAGCGAATCTTTAAGAATCTTGAAACGTTATGCAGCAGTGATTTGAATAAAATCAAAGAAATTAAATGATATTGTGTAAGTTTCATAGAACGAGCTATAGTTTATCTTTATCTTAAAGATATAAATAATAGCTTAGGGTATACTGAATGTGTGTACTTCATATGAACCTTCCGGAGGGAAAATCTAATGAAGAAAGATGATGATAAGATCACTGCGGAACTCACAGCAGAGAAGTTTCCATACAGTAAAGAGAATGAGGATATGGTGAAGCGGAATTTTTGGACAAAAACTAAAAAGTTCGCAGGCAAGATCCCATTTACTAAAGATGCTATTGCGATGTATTATTGCGCAGTCGACGCAAAGACCCCTTTATGGGCAAAAGGAATTGCCTTCGGAGCGTTGGCTTATTTCATCTCCCCGATTGATGCGATACCGGATGCGCTTCTCGGACTTGGATTTACGGATGATGCCGCAATTATTGCAGCAGGCATCAAAGCGATCTCAGGTCAGGTTACGGATGAACATAAGGAAAAGGCCGAGGCGTTTTTTGAAAAATAAAAGGTGCAGCTTTGAGCTACACCGTAATATTTGTACCTTCTGGACAGCTTTCTGCGGAAAGCTGTTTTGTTTTGTAAACCTCGCCCCAGTCTTTCATGAGTTTAATAATAGGGGTTAGTGTCTTGCCAAATTCAGTTAACGAGTATTCGACTTTCGGGGGAACCTGATGGTAGACCTCACGGTGAACAACTCCATCCTCTTCCAGCTCTCTAAGCTGCAAGGTTAACATACGTTGAGTGATTCCTGGGCATATCCGGCGAAATTCGTTAAAGCGTTTCGTCCCATCTATCAAGTGATAGATGAGAATCCCCTTCCATTTTCCTCCTATAACATCGAGCGTAAATTCCACAGGACAAGCTTCCTTGTTGCCTCCTGGGTAATCTCCGAATCCACCTTTTCGATCACGCATAGACGTTCAACTCCCATAGTATCATTTTGTATACTACATAACATTAATGTGCGTACTTTTAAAGAAGTGATATATATTCTAATATTAAGCATGAGAACGGCAAACAGTCAAATGGATCGTTGATTCTACACAAACAAAAGGAGTGTTAAATATGAATACTTTATCATTAAACAAGAATGAAATCCTGTCTGCTTACCAGTTCAGACATGCAACTAAAGAATTTGATAGCCAAAAAAAAATTAGTGAGTCAGACTTTCAGTTTATTCTGGAAACAGGACGTCTGTCACCAAGTTCATTCGGATTCGAGCCTTGGCGTTTTGTTGTAGTGCAAAACCCAGAAATACGTGAGAAATTACGTGATTATGCTTGGGGTGCACAAAAGCAATTGTCAACTGCAAGTCACTTTGTACTTATTCTCTCCCGTCTTCCTAAAGATATGGCTGCTGATTCTGATTATATTAAAGGGATCATGGAGCATGTGCAGGAGCTACCTCCAGAAGTGATGGAAGGGAAAGGTAATATGTACGATAAGTTCTTGAAGGATGATTTTGGATTGATGGAGAATGAGCGTGCAATGTTCGAATGGAGCTGCCGACAGACTTATATAGCACTTGGTAATATGATGACATCAGCCGCTTTAATTGGAATCGATTCTTGCCCAATGGAAGGTTTCAATAAGGCGAAGATTGAGCAGCTTCTTACCGAAGAGGGGATTATGGATGCCGAACATTTTGGAATCTCCTGCATGGTAGCCTTTGGGTATCATTTGAATGAACCACGTGGAAAAACAAGACAAAGCGCAGAGCAAGTCGTTCAGTGGGTTTAAATAAGCTGGGACTTCAATTTTGAGCAGCATAACGAAAATAACTAACCTGCAAAGTCTCCGACATTCTGGAGATAATGCAGGTTATTTTTGTTTAATTCTTACAAGATTCGAAAAGTAATTGAAATTTTCATGAAAACTCTGATACTCTTATTGAGGTGACCCATTTTAAGCTTTATCGAGTCAATTTAATAATGAAGGGATCCTGCATCATGAAAATCATTCGCATAATTATCCAAGTGTTCCTGCTTTATTTGTTCTACTTGGCTGGAGACTTCCTGCAAAAGCAGCTGCATCTTCCCGTTTCTGGGAGTATCGTCGGATTACTGCTGCTCTTTGTTTTATTGCTGTTCAAGGTTGTACCAGTGAAGTGGATTGAAGATGGTGCAACAACAATATTAGCTTACCTTCCGTTATTTTTTATTCCAGCGACGGCTGGGATCGTGAAGCATATGGATATTTTTAGTGGAAGAGGTTTGCTCTTAATCTTGATTCTTATCGTTAGCAGCGTCCTCACAATTGCAGCAGCGGCACATACGAGTCAATGGCTTTCAACCTTGAAAGGAAAGAGCAAGGCGGGCTGGAGCAGCAAGAGCTTAAGCGAAAAGGGGAAGGAATTATAATGTTTTTTATCGCGACAGGAATTGTCCTGCTTAATGTTGCTATTTATTTGATGATGTCCGTAATATATAGACGTTTTCGGTTTCCTGTACTGATTCCCGCGTTAACAGCAACAGTCCTTGTTGTAGCAATCCTTCTATATTTTCATATTCCGTATGATACATATATGATAGGCGGTCAGTGGATCAATCAGTTACTCGGTCCTGCTGTAGTGGCGCTAGCCTACCCATTGTATAAACAACGTAATGTGTTAGTTGAGAATCTTCCAGCCATCCTGGGGGGAGCGATTGCAGGTCTGTTATTAGGGATGTTTAGTGGTCTGCTTTTGGCGGCTGGTCTAGGATTCTCTAAATTGTATGTTCTGTCCATATTGCCAAAATCGATCACAACACCTGTAGCGATTCAGATCTCAAATGGTTTAGGTGGGGACTCCTCGCTAACCTCCGTATTTGTAATGATTGCCGGATTTACAGGTGCGATTGGCGGTCCTCTCATTATTAAACTGTTTAAGATTCGAAGCGAAGTTGGGATTGGGATCGGATTAGGAACGGGTTCTCATGCACTTGGAACTGCAAAGGCACTGGAATACGGAGAACAGTCAGTTTCAATGAGCTCAGTAGCGATGACCGTTTGTGCTATTGTCGGTTCATGTATCGGTCCGGTGGTAGCTTGGATCATGTACCCTTAAATTCATTCATCATAACTATGTTTGCAAAACACTCCATCGGGTAACTATAACTAAGGAACAAATAAAGCAAAGTACCTGAGGAGGATTTCACATGTCAGATTATTCTCAAGATGAAGCGGAAATCCGCAACAAGGAAAATAAAGACGGCGATTCATTAGCTGAAATTAAGAAGATGGAGAATGGTGTGGACATCGAGCCGGAAGCAGACGATTGGGTAGCCAAGCCTGCAGAGTCCTCGCATCCTGATCCGCTTCCTAACGATTTGGACTAAATGATTCGGAAGACAGGCTGTCCTTCATCGGGCAGTCTGTTTTGCTTGAGACGAATTTAGCAATTATTGTATAATGAATTCAGGTACAACCTCATCAGAGAGTTTTCTCCAAGTTCTTAGTAGCTTTTCGCAAATTTCACAGATCTCAGCCATTCTTGTAGCAGGGAGGAAATGAAATGCGTAGTCGGAATGAGAACAGCCGATATCGGCAAAAACGTGGTGAGGCTCTAGCTGGCAACTTTGAGAAAAAGTATGGTTCAAACTTTGGCGTACGTAGTGAACTTACAACGGATAACTTAAAGAAACAACAAGATGATCAGTCGCTGATACCGGCTCATAATCATGAAGAACGGCTTAAACCATAAGCGTGGTTGGATAGAGAAACCGCTCTACTCCTAATATTTTTGTAATGAAGGCATAACCTTTGGGTTATGTCTTTTTTGTTGCGCATATCCCCTGAAGGATTAAGGCATAATAGGGCCGGATGGATATTTAAGAAAATAATGACAACTAGGAGCGGTGTATAAACATGATGACTTCTATATTTTCTTCAAGCGGAGATTCTGCGATGGCAGTGGCGGGCCAATATTTCTTTTATTTTATGATCTATTCTTTTTTAGGCTGGGTATTGGAAGGTACTTACAATTTATATAGTAATGGAAGCTTTCGCAAAGAAGGCTTTCTAAAAGGTCCTTTTAAACCAATGTATGGATTCGCACCACTGCTTCTACTGATTTCCAGAGACTTAACCCTGCCTTTCCCAATTTTCCTCCTGCTTGCGTTAGTCGTTCCTTCAGCTGTTGAATATGTAAGTGGTTGGTTGCTGAAGACTGTCTTTCAAAAGCAATGGTGGGATTACTCAGGGATGTCTTATCAACTGCAAGGGCATATTTGCCTTCGATTCTCTCTATATTGGTGGGCGCTATCGCTAGCTTGTGTATATGGGATTCAGCCGTTTATGGAGCGTTTGTATTCACAAGTCCATAATGTTTGGGGAATTATTTTTCCTTTCGTAGGACTCTACCTAATGGCTGATTTATTGTGGACTTGCTGGAGTCGGTATAGAAGTGAAAAGATCCCCCAATATCAAGATTAATGATGTCTATATAGACATAATAAGCATTCAATTGTAAAGGGCGTTTTGTCCACATTTGTCCTGAGGTAGTCGGAGGGTTATCAACGCCTCGTCCAGATGCTCAACGGCAAGGTGAGCGGTTAGTAACAGGTGCAGGTATGGATGTTACGGAACCTTTTATGAAAGGTGCTCAAGCAACGCTTAAGCTGGCTACAGAACATCAAGTTACATTGGCGATATTAAAACAGGATAGTCCTTCTTGTGGTAGTCTTTATATTTATGATGGTACTTTTATGGATACGAAGATTTCAGGAGAAGGTACAACTACGGAGTTGTTACGGCAAAATGGGTTTAAGGTGTTCGGCGAAGATCAACTAGATGAAGTGGAGAAAGAACTTGCTCGTATGGAGGGGGAAGTCATTCTTTAAGTAATAATTGGAACTCATGTTACATAGTGTGTATAAGGGAAACGAAGCAGTGTCCTTGGGAGAGGAAATGCCGTCCGAAGAGCCATCCTTCATTTGGGATTGGAGGCGGACGCAGATGAGTATTGATCAGCTCATTTCATTGCTTGTTCTTGTCATCATGATCGTACAGCTTGCCGGCTACAAAGGGAAACATTAAGTTCAAAGTCTCACCTCATTGTAACTGCTTCCGGACCTCAGAAAGTATTGAGCCGTTCGGAAGCTTTTTTTGTTCCACGCTAAGCATATTACCGAATCTAAAGGATTCCATCACAGAGATGTCTAATATATACATAATGTGGTTTTTTGGGAAGCCGGAGGAAAACAGGATGATGTTCTACAAAACGGTGTGAGAGGATGGATGAATAGCGTGCCGATGTCTGAGTATTATCAGGAGATCCGAGGAAAAGTGGGTTCGGAGTTATTAATGATGCCTTCCGTAGCTGCAGTTATAAGAAATAAAGAAGATGAAATTCTGTTTATTCGAAAACCTGAAGAGACCTTGTGGGGATTGCCAGCAGGTGCCATCGAGCCAGGGGAACGGCCGGGAAGAACTATACGCAGAGAAGTATATGAAGAGACTGGATTAATGGTGAATCCTACTTCCATTCTTGGAGTTTTTGGTGGAGGGAGATATAGATACGAATATAACAATGGAGATCAGATTGAATATACAGTCATCGTATTTGAGTGTTCTATCATCCGTGGAACGCTAAGAGCAATGGATGGAGAAGTCGAAGAATTTAAGTTCTTTAAAGAGAGTGAGCTGCCCGAGATGGCCATTCCCTATCCAGTGGAGATCTTCAAGAAAGACCGCGAAGTGGCAAAAACGATATTTGAATGAGCTGGAGAGGAGTAATTCATGAAGACTTTTATTTATATGATTAGACATGCAATATCACCTTTTGTGCTTGGGGATGAGAGAGAACGAGGATTATCTGATAAAGGGCATGAGGACGCTTATAGAATTAAAGAAATATTGGCAGAGGAAGAGATCACACATTTTGTCTCCAGTCCTTATAGACGAGCCATAGATACGATTAAGTATTTGGCTGAGGCATCGGATCAAGAAATTGAGCTGTATGAGGAACTTAGAGAAAGAGCCATCGCAAGCATGGAAATTGAGATCAGTGAACAAGAATTCCTACAAGGTATCCGGACTTCATTCACAGACTTACAATATAAAATGCCAGATGGAGAGAGTACTCAGGAAGCGCAAGAGCGTGCGATCCCCATCATGAAGCAATTGATCCAGCAAAATAAAGGCGGCAAAATTGCACTAGGTACCCACGGGAATATCATGACCATTATCCTGAATTACTTCAATAAAGAGTATGGTTATGAGTTCTTTGAACAGACTTCGAAACCAGATATTTATAGGCTGGAATTTGATGAATTAGAGCTTACTAGTGTGGAACGAATGTGGAACCCCGAAGTACTGAGTAAATGAAACTATTTTATTAATATTCGCAAGCATAAATTTCAAGTCAGACGCAGGATAGAGGATGGAAATGAGAGTCAATGCTTTAAAAGAAAGAGTTATTTATGGATGCATCTGCCTAATTGTTATTGTACTTGG
Organism: Paenibacillus pseudetheri; assembly: GCF_924513355.1. Classification (NCBI taxonomy): domain Bacteria; kingdom Bacillati; phylum Bacillota; class Bacilli; order Caryophanales; family Paenibacillaceae; genus Paenibacillus; species Paenibacillus pseudetheri. Next base: position 140,151 of record NZ_CAKMAB010000009.1, on the reverse strand, counting down.
GTTATGCTCTAGAGCATTCTCGGAACAGCTCCCCTTGTTTGTAACGAGACATTTTGGAGACGCGCTTTGGGGCAGCATGGTTTACTTTATGTTTCGCGTTCTGCTAGTGAAACGGAAGCTGTGGATCGCTTTTGTGTGGAGCCTAATGTTTAGCTTCGGTATAGAATTTAGCCAACTGTATCAAGCAGAGTGGATCAACAGCATCCGTGCTACCGTACCCGGTGGGTTGATTCTCGGAAAGGGATTCCTATGGATTGACCTTGCTCGATATACCGTTGGAATTACGCTTTCTTACGGACTGGATCAATACTTCCGTCCAAAATTGCACCGAATAGATGAATAGCTTTCATTGGAGATGAACCTCAAATGTTAAATAGCTTGATTGTAGTATGCTTGCTTACAATGATTATTCATACAGCTGAAACCTTATCCTATTCGGTAAGATACGCCGGAGTGAAGCTGAATAAGATTGCAATTGCTCTGTCTCTGACAGGCATTATTGTTCTCGTGTCAAGAACTGCAAACATGATTCAAGCTCCACTGACGGCTAAATTCGTAGATTATTCCAAAATACATTCTGATTTCCCACTTCTTAATTACTTGAGAATTATATTATTAGCTTCTTCCTTAGGGACATTAATAGCCATTGCTATTTTCCCTACCTTTGTAGGCTTGTTTGGGAGAATCATCTCAAAGCTTGAAATCGAGGGTTCTATTCCCAAGCTGCTTACGAGCGTAACGATCGGGCAGTTAAAGAATACTAGAAAATACATAAGAAAACCAAAAGTGAATCTATATAACTTCAGATACCTGGGGATTCCTAAACGTTTTATTGTTATGAATGTTTTTGTTACAGCCTTTTACACCGTAGGTGTCATATCATCTTTATATGCTGCTCACCTAATGCCTCAATATAGTACGACTGCTTCTCAAGCCTCAGGATTGATTAACGGAATGGCGACTATACTGCTGACCATATTTATCGACCCGCAGCTTGGTCTTATTACCCATAAAGCCACTGAAAATGTAGAATACCGTGATCAGCTAGGAAAAATATATGTGGTATTGATGGGTTCACGATTTCTAGGTACTATATTTGCTCAGCTCCTAATAGTGCCTGCAGCCCAACTAATTAGTATGTTAGTGAAGCTGATTTGAGCCGGTGGGGGCGAATCATTAGGGAAGTTTAGATTCTGCTGCTCGTAGTGCTAGCGAAATCTTCTGTTCCCAGCTGTAAATATTCTGCTGCATGGAATGAATTCGTTTCATTTGCTCATAGGATGATTTCAATTCTGTAGCGGCTCTAACTGCATCTCCTTGCTTAACAGCTGCTTTATATTGTTTGTCAGCTTCCGCGCGTACTTTCTGCGTGGCAGTGAGATTCTTACTTTCGGCAGTTATTTGTTTCTTTAAAGCAGCGATGGGTACCAACGCATCTTTGACGGGTTTAAGCTTAGCAGCGGTTTGCTTGCGAGCGGCTGCCAAAGCGGTTGTCTTCGTCTTAATTTCGGCTCGGGCAAGGGCTACAGCAGCTTTTAGTTTATTGCGCTTCAGGTCCAGCAATGTGACTGTTTTCAAGTCTTTAGCTTTCTTGGCTGCGGTAGACTGCTTACTGAGTGTGCTGTATTGTTCCAGTAAGGGTGCATGTTTCTTCTGAGCTGACGTAGCTTCAGATGATAAGCGACTCAGCAGAGCCTTATCTGTTGACTCTATGACAGAGTGAATAGATTTCAGTGTTTCATTGTTCTGCTTACGCAGCATTTGAATTTTTGAGCTATCGGACTTGAGTGCTACTTGAAGCGAGGTATAATTACCATGGAGACCGTTAATGTCATCTAAGGCTGAATCCCAATCTGTACCTGCAGAAGCTAATGTAAGGTTAATGTTGAAGAGAGCTACTACTAGAATTAATTGGACAAACCTCTTTAAATAACTAGAATTGTGAATAAACATTCATGTCAGCTCCTTAATTAGTCTATGCGCGCAAAAAGCACCTCCAAGATAGGCATGAATGCCTATCTTGCGAGGTGCTTCTCCCGCAGAAATATAAATGATACACTTACTATAACTTGAAATTAATGGATAGTCAATCCGAAATGGAACATTTGTTTGCTTCTTTGAAATGCTGAAACATAAGGAGAATCAAAGATGAATTCACATCTAGATCAAATGCATGATCGAGTGGCCTTAATAACCGGAACCTCTAGTGGATTTGGACTGCTCACAGCCCTCAAACTAGCTGGACAGGGATTCAAAGTTGTAGCAACGATGCGCGAATTGAGTCGTAAAGGTGAGCTTGAACAGCAGGCAGAGCAAGCAGGACTCTTGAAGCAGCTTCATTTTATGACCATGGATGTTACCGATAGTGATTCTATACAGGCGACTATATCCTCAGTACACGAAACATTCGGAAGAATTGACGTTCTGGTAAATAATGCAGGCTTTGCTATCGGTGGCTTCATAGAAGAGATATCCATGGAGGAATGGCGCCAGCAAATGGAGACGAACTTTTTCGGATTAGTAGCGGTGACAAAAGCTGTACTGCCAGTTATGCGGGAACAGGGAAGTGGTACGATTATTAACGTGGGGAGTATAAGCGGTTTGTCCGGTTTCCCAGGGTATGCACCATATGCAGCTTCCAAATTTGCAGTAGAAGGATTCAGTGAAAGTCTGCGTCATGAAATGTCTCCTTATGGAATACGTGTAGTGTTAATTGAACCTGGCTCCTTCCGTACCCCGATTTGGGAAAAAGGAATGGCACATATTCGTCAAACCGAGGGTTCTCCTTATAGAGACCGTCTGGACGCTGTGCTACGATATTCCAAGCATACCGCTGAAACTGCACCTGATCCAAAGCAAGTGGCAGATCTCATCGGTCGTATTACTGAAATGAAGTCACCAAGGCTTCGGTACCCTATCGGCAAAGGCACCTGGATCTTGATTTTAGGCAAAACGCTGCTCCCGTGGAAATGGCTGGAGAGAATGATTGCGAAAGAATTGAGGTGATGGCATGGAGCAATCCATAAACTTAACAATCATTAAACTCATTGGATATGTATCCAGTTTGATGACCGTTTTTTTATGGTTTATATTTATATTCATTAATCCTTATGCTGAGGTTACGAATCAATCCAGTATTATAATTAGTATGGTAATGTTGGTGTTGCCTGCCGGATTACTAGCGATAGGTGTCTCTTTAAACAGAAGTCTTCTCATGCTTATCGCCTTTATTTGGAGTTTTCCATACAGTTTATATATGTTTTTAACGCCGGGAATCTTCAGGTTGTTCGGGATTACAAGCTTAATGTATTTATTGTGTTTTGTGTTATTTAGAATCATCAAGATCAGATTTTGAATAGAATTGAGGTGCGCAAATGCAAGATTCGTCAGGACTACATATTTGCTTTGATCCAGCGGGCCGTGAAATTGAAATCCTTGATGTTACTCCAGTGGGTAAAGATAAATACCGCATCGAAGAGACACCGATTTTTAATCCAGGTGTTACTATGGGGGATATTATAAGGGTGAAAGAAGAGCTAGGGATCTATTACTATCAGGAAACTTTACAGAAATCTCATTTCAAAAGGTACGCTTGGCTCCTCAGTAAAGAGGCTGTTGATTCAGCAGCCATTTCTGCTTTTAAAAAACGGATCACAGAGAATGATGGGAAATGTGAACAGATCTTTGGCGGTTTGTTGGTCATTCATATTCCTAAGAATACTTTGATCGACGTAGATGGGGAAATGAACCGCATTATTGAGCGGTTTTAGAAGTGAGGGTACGTAAATATTAACGAAGTATGAATAAGAAAAAAATGCTGCGGCATCAAATGCAAGGAAGCTTGCACATGATGCAGCAGCATGGAGAATAGAAGTAACGGTTTAGACAATCTGAGCGATACAATCTATACTTATTTTATTTCTTTCATAAATGTCTTGAAATTTTCGGCGATTTCTTTTGATTTGGTATGGTGCAGATAATGTCCTGCATCAAGTTTTACCAATTTTCCTTGTTTAGAATTTTTGACTTGCCCTTCATGCAATGATATCCAATCTTTTAAGAGAGTATCATCTCCTTGTACAAAGAGCAAAAGGGGAAGATCCTTTGGAAAAGTTGAATTTAGAGCCCCTTTATAATTAGAAGACATATGTTCCACTTCATTTAAGTTAGTGTAATTATAAGTGTTTCTAAGCGTAAGCAATCTCAATTGTTCTTTAGTTTCATCATCAAACGGCAATTCAGCATAGGGATTTCCACTTGATTTCAATAACAATCTGCCCAAGCCTGATTTTCTAAGTAGTTTTAATTTTCCTGTTGGTATTTTAACACCTATTCTGTCTTCCGTTGCAATGCTGTTATCAATCCCGACAAATGCACTCACTTCGTTTGGATATTTGTTCACATAATTCAAACTGTACATACCGGAAATAGAGTGTGCCATTAGAATATAACGGTCAATATTAAGCTGCTTTACAGCTTCATGAATTTCACTCACAATATTTTCCGTGGTTCGCTCTTTGTCCGTTCTATCACTTAATCCATAACCGAAAGGCTCAATCGTGACAACTTTGTAAAATGGAGATAGTTCATCTATTAGCAGCTTAAAATCAAGTCCCGGTGCCACTGTTCCATAACCAGGTAAGAGCACGACTGTCTCTTCACCTTTTCCTTGAATCAAAACATTCATATTTTTACCATCGACGCTTACAGTCTGACCATAGGGTTTTATTTTAGCTTGGTCCGATTTATTGAGGAAAATATTAGCGACAAAAACAGTCACTAGAAAAAGCACTATTGCAGTAGCTAAAGCCCCTAAGGAAATAAGTATAATTTTAAGCGGTTTATTCATCCTTTTTTTAATAACCTCTTCTTCTGGTATCACTCGCATCTTCTCCTGTTCTAATCGCTTTATTCTAGCTATCTTAACGAATTGCTAAAGGAAGCTTACCCGATGAAGATGAACTATACATGACGACAATATGAACTGAATATGAACGAGCGAAAAAAGCTTCTGCAACGATCAAAAAGTTTATAAAATTAAAATGAGGTGAGCAATTATGTTGAAATTTATCAAACAATATTTCCCGAGTGTTGCTATCGCAGTGGTCCTATCTTTATTTGTAAGAACTTATGTTGCTGAAGCGATGAGGGTTCCTACTGGCTCTATGATTCCTACAATTGAAATTAATGACCGTCTAATCGTTGAAAAAATGTTATGGATGACGACACTCGATCATGGAGACATCGTCGTGTTTACGCCCCCGGTAGCAGGTGATGAGCATAAAAGATATGTAAAGCGGTTGATAGGGTTACCAGGTGATACCATTGAAATTAAAGATGGAGCCCTTTACAGAAATGGAACGGAGATCAATGAACCCTACCTTAATGAGCGGATGGACTATACTTTTGGACCCGTTACGGTTCCGTCGGACCATTACTTTTTTCTCGGAGATAACCGGAATATAAGCTACGATGCTCATCTCTGGGCTACTCCTTTTGTAGCGAAGGATCAGTTGATTGGAAAAGTGATAGCAGACTTTAGTATTCCTTTTTAGGTGATGTAGCGGGGGTCTTTTGAACTAATTGAGAGTGTTAATGAGACTTTAACCATATTGTGACTTTGAAATAATTTAGCTATCCTTAAGGTAAAATATACCTATTGATAGGAAGGGTGCAGAATTTTGAAAGCTCATGTCACAGATCTCAAACATGGCGATTGCCTTATGTTGGACACTTTTAATAGTGTTGGTTTACACGTGCTCCCAAAAGGGACAATTGTTTACCAAGAAGAAATCACCCTCCTGATGAGACATCGTATCGATTATGTCGATATTGAACCTCGCAGCATTGCGATGGATAATGAGGGAACGAATCTGGAGCAAAGCCTGAATGGAAACTTTGATCTAGCGATCCAAAACTATGAATCTATTTTTCTAGAAGCACTCAGCAAGGGCAGTTTCACGCAGTCAGATGTAGATCTTACGTTGCAGCCCTTGCTGGAAAAAATGGATGAACATAAGGATGTAGTTTCCTTATTGCTGTTGCTTGAACGAGAAGACGTTGGTACATACAATCATTCATTACAGGTCGGATTGCTATCATTTTACATAGCGACTTGGTTAGGTTATACCAAAGAAGAACGCTACGAAATTAGCCGGGCTGGGTATTTACACGACATAGGAAAAAGTCAGATCGACCCATCTATCTTAAATAAGACGGGGATCTTAACTCCTGAGGAAACTGAAGAACTAAAGCGTCACACTTCATATGGATACGATATTATTCTTAAATCTATGAATGACGAGAAGACCGCTCTGGTGGCGCTTCAGCATCATGAATTCGAGGATGGGACTGGTTATCCTAATATGCTTCGTAAGGCGGACCTGCACCCGTATACACTGATTGTGGCTGTCGCTAATGCCTATGTTGGGATGACCTCTGTAAGAGTGAATCAACCCAAACAAGGGCTGATTACCGTTCTGCGTAAGGTGCATGAGTTGGGCTTTGGCAAGCTGAATGGAAATGCGGTACAAGCTTTGATTGGACATTTACTGCCGAACTTCGTAGGTAAAAGTGTTCAGCTTAGCAACGGAGAGCAAGGTACGATTATTATGAACAACCCTTTGGATATTTTTAAACCGTTAGTGAAAGTAGATGAAACTACGTTTAGGGATTTATCCAAGGAACGAAATTTAACCGTTGAGGAAGTATTTATTTAATAAATATTTTCGTTGCAAAAATAGGCTATCCCTTTGATTGCTAAGGTCGGGGAGATAGTCTATTTGTAATAGCATCTAGCATTTTTGAATCTGATGATAATGATCGGAATTTGCCTCCAATGGATAAGAGAATTTTGGCTTTTCATGCGGATGGAGCTACTCTGGATTGGTCAGATGAAGAAGCGGCATGTTTAATCATGCTTTTCTTACAGGGGTGGATGACTACGAGGGCAAGGCGAAAAATATCATGGTTTCTACATTAGTTATCCATGGTACAGCAGACACGGTGCTCCCTTTAGAGCATGGTCTAGCGCTTGCTAATGACATTCCTAATACGTCTCTACTTACACTAGAAGGAACGGGTCATGAAGTTCACCCTGATGATTGGGAAATAATAATTAATGTTATTTCGAGTCATACTTTAGGCGGTAATGCTTAAAGAAGCTTAAATAGTTAGATAAAAAAGGGTTACAATTCGGTGATGCCGATTGTAGCCCTTTTTCTACTTCACTTTAGGAATTAAAGCGTTTAACTAATTTGTCCTTATGTGCAGTAAATGCCTCTTCTAAAGTGATGCCATACAAATCGGCTAACAAGGCTATATTTCCTAGCACATCACCAATTTCCTCAATCAAGTCGTGTTTCAGTTGCTCTGGTGGAGGGGTAGATTCATCTGGGCGATCTCTTCCGATTTCATAGGAGCGTACTGCCCGTGCAACCTCACCGGTCTCTTCCATAAGAAATCCAACCCGTATAAAAGGACCATAATCGGTCCAGCCTCTTTGTCCATAATAACTCTTAATCCATTTCTGCACTTCATTGATCTCCATATTATGTAGCACTCCTTAATCTTTTATATGATTTATTCTCCAACATATAGTATATTAGATGTCGGATATTATCAATATATAGTTTGGAGATGAGGAATTGAGATCAATTTGTGTTTTTGCAGGATCGAATTTAGGGGGACATGAGGAATATAAAGCTAAAGCTGTTGAACTCGGAAACTACATGGCTATGAACAATTATCGCTTAATTTACGGGGGATCAAGAATTGGATTAATGGGTGAAGTCGCCAATGCTGTTTTGAACGGTGGAGGTGAGGTAATCGGGGTTATGCCTAGGGGATTGTTTAATGGAGAGATGGTACATAGAGAATTAACGCAGCTGATAGAAGTGGACGATATGCATGGACGAAAAGCAAAAATGGGGGAATTAGCGGATGGCTTTATTGCTTTACCCGGCGGTTTTGGGACGTATGAAGAGCTGTTTGAGGTTTTGTGCTGGTCACAAATCGGTATACATAAGAAACCGGTAGGGGTTTTAAATATCAGGAATTATTTTGATCCTCTGATGAATCTAATTCAACACAGCATTAACGAGGGATTTTCTAACGCTTCACATCTTAGTTTGTTAAATATAAATCAAGAACCCTTGGAACTATTAAAAAAATTAGAAAGCTATGTCCCTCAAACGTTGGAACAAAAGTGGAAACAGCTTAACTAGAGAACAGTTATTGTAACAGATGAAAGGGCTGCCGAGAGGGAGCTCTTTTTCTGCGAATCATTAGATGTGGTAGAATATGGGGAGGCTGAATTTGAATTTCACTAGTGGATTGGCTATGATAAATATAGAGAAAAGCTACAAGAGGAGAAATGGATAATGAACCCCGAGAATCAAATCGAACAATTTAAGAAGCTTAAGCACGAGATCACCCGATTTATGTTGATTTATAAATTTGCACTTGATGAGATGGAGACGAAGATTGAGATCCTCAAACAGGAGTTTCAGTCTCTTCACGATTACAGTCCTATTGAACATACCAAATCGAGAATCAAGTCTCCCGAGAGTATTATGAACAAAATGCTCCGCAAAAATGGAGAATTATCTCTAGATTCTGTGAGAAATTGTATTAAAGACATTGCAGGTCTACGAATTACCTGTTCTTTTATCTCAGATATTTATCATGTAAGTGAAATGCTTCAGAAGCAGGACGACTTAACGGTTCTTGAAGTGAAGGATTATATTAAGAATCCCAAGCCTAACGGATATCAAAGTTTGCATTTGCTGATTCAGGTACCTGTATTTATGTCAGATCGTCAGGAGTTAGTGTGCGTTGAGGTACAAATTCGTACCATTGCTATGGATTTCTGGGCAAGTCTCGAACATAAAATTTTCTATAAATATAATAAGTCAGTACCAGAGAGTATGACGCGTGAATTGAAAAATGCAGCGGATGCCGCTCATGCACTTGATCTGCAAATGGAGCGACTGCATCGGGACATTAAAGAAATCAAAGACGACGATGAAGATGATGATCTTAGTTCCTTTGAGGAGCTTCGCCGTATAGTGATTCACAATCAGCAATTCACACTTCCAGCTAACTTTATTAAGCTGCTTGGAGACAAATAAGCTAATCATATCACCTAGAGTTACCGTTTTTGGTTAACTCTAGGTTTTTTTATTGTAGTTATCATTGCAGCGTACAACTAGAATAGAGTATTCTCAACTTGAAAGAGAGACTTGTAATCATTGGCTTCATCAAATTGATATGAAGGAGAATGAAGATGAGTGAGCGTAGACTCCGGACCATTACTGTAAATCAAATCGGATATCCGGTGGGTGGAGAAAAGATTGCAGTGTTTACTGGTGCTGGACATGACTTTCAGGTTGTTGATGTTGATCATGGAAATGTTGTATTCGAAGGGCAGACAGGTACTCCCAGATTTGATGAGACAAGCGGAGTAACTGTACATACAGGTGATTTTTCTGAGGTTCATGCAGTGGGCACATACCGGATTGAGCAAGGTGAGGGGATAGCTTCAGCATCATTTATAATCTCAGATAAACCTTATCACGAGCTTCAACAGGGCTTGCTGAAGGCCTTTTATTATTATCGTTGCGGAGTTGAGTTAACTGAAGAGTATGCTGGAGATTGGAAACATAAGGCATGTCATACAGCTGAGGGAATTGTATATGGTGAAACGGAGCGCCGGCTAGATTGTTCTGGAGGTTGGCATGATGCAGGTGATTATGGTAAATATAGCGGACCCGGAGCCAAGGCCATCGCTGATCTATTACTAGCCTATGAGTTATATCCATCTGATTTTGTAAGCGCTATCCCGATTCCTGAGAGTGATGGGGGGACGCCTGATGTACTGCTGGAATGCAAAGTGGAGCTGGATTGGTTGTTCAAAATGCAAGACTATAGAACAGGTGGAGTGTATCATAAACTGACTACGCTGAGCTTCCCAGATTTGGATGTGATGCCAGAGGCTGATACAGCAGATCTATACTTCTCACCGGTATCAGCAACCGCCACTGGAGATTTTGCTGGAGTCATGGCCATGGCAGCACGGATATATGAGCCCTTTGACTCAGCCTATGCGAAGAAATGTCTGGATGCCGCAACACTAGCTTGGGAATGGCTTGTTCAACATCCAACTGCACCAGGGTTTACGAATCCGCCAGAAATTAGCACCGGAGAATATGGAGATGGGAACGACAAGGATGAGCGGTATTGGGCAGCTGCGGAGCTCTATCGTACGACGGGGAAAGAAGAATACCATCAAGCTGTTCTGCAACTGGTGCAGTTGTCTTTTTCAAAATACAGTCTAGGCTGGGCAGATATGGGGGGCTACGGCACACTTGCGTATCTGTTAAATGGTGAAGATCTAGCAGACCGTGCTTTGTATGCTTCCTTAAGAGAAGGACTTCTAGCTGAAGCGGAACGGTTAGTGGAACAGAGTCGTGATGATGGTTATAGGATCTCCTTAAAAGAGGACGACTATATTTGGGGTAGCAATATGCTCGTAATGAACAATGCTATGCTGCTAGTGGTGGCTGAATATTTTAGTGGCGATTCGAGCTTTGCGGACTGTGCGCTAGATCATTTGCACTATCTGATGGGACGCAACGTACTGGATATCAGTTATGTTACCGGATTTGGCGATCATCCAGTGATGCATCCGCATCATCGTCCATCTGTTGGTGACCATGTGGTTGATCCTGTGCCGGGTCTTGTATCTGGGGGGCCGGATCGTGGGCTTCATGATGAATATGTAGTAGAACATTTACAGGGAAAACCAGCTGCTCAGTGTTTTGCCGATCATGAACTTAGTTATTCTACGAATGAGGTAACGATCTACTGGAATTCACCTGCAGTGTTCGTTACAGCTCGGTTTAATCAATAATTTCATTTCACTGAAGGGAAAGGCGTTCTCTTAGAGAAGATGTCTTTCTCTTTTTTTGTTAGCTAAAATGCTATAATACGAGACGGTATGATATTTTGCGTGGCAATAGGAGGTAAGGCATTGAGTAGTATTTTTGAAATTCAAAGACTTGCAAAATTGAACTGGAAAAGCAGCGAACAAGCTTCGAAATATCTATTCTCGGACATCTCCGCTGAAATATCTGAATCGGACCGGATCGCTCTGATCGGTGCCTCGGGTCAAGGTAAAAGCACACTACTTAGAATTATGGCTCTGCTGGATGCTCCAGATGAAGGGGATATGCTTGTTATGGGGACTTCATTCAAAAATATGGATTCAAGGCTGTGGAGAATGAAAATCGGGTACATGGCTCAACAAGCGGTTATGTTGCCTGGCAGTGTGGAGGATAACCTAAGAACCGTCAGCAAGCTGCATGACAGACCCTATGACCTTAAATTAGTACAGCGGCTAATGGAACAACTAGGGCTGGAACAATTGGATTTAAGTAAAAAAGCAGCAGATTGCTCTGGCGGTGAAAAGCAGCGGATATCCCTGATTCGGTCATTGCTGCTGCGACCTAATGTTCTACTGCTCGATGAAATCACTGCATCACTAGACATTGACAGCACTCAAAGGGTAGAGGATCTACTAGAACAGTGGCATAAAGAAGAAGGGACTTCAATGATTTGGGTGACCCATGACCTTAAGCAGGCTAGCCGAATAAGCACTACTACATGGTTTATGGGGAATGGTAAGCTGGAACAACACGTGAGTGAATCTTTTTTTGCTAAATCTGCGGAAGACTTGGCAAAAAGGTTTATTCGACCGTTAGAAGGAGCGTCATTCATATGAGTTATACTGCACTAAGTTTCACGCTTCTGTTTGTGCTAGGGACGATGTTGGTCTCGGTATGGCAAAGGCTCGGACTAGAAAAAGATATTATTGTAGGCACTATAAGGTCGGCGATTCAATTGCTTGCGGTCGGATATGTACTGCAATTTATTTTTAAAACCGATCAGATGATTTATGTTATTTTGATAATAATCTTCATGATAAGTGTAGCCGCATGGAATGCAGCGAAGAGAGGAAAAGGTCTACGTGGATTAGTCTGGAGAATTGGACTTGCGATCGCTACTATGGAGCTCCTTATGATGGGGATTCTGCTCGGCTTACATATTATTGAGGCGACCCCACAATATATCATTCCCATTAGTGGCATGACCATTGGTAGCGCTATGGTTGTCTCGGGTTTGTTCATTAACCATATCAAGCACGAAATACAGCAGAGCAAAGGGGAAATCGAGACCCTGCTGTCACTGGGGGCAACGGTTCCACAAGCGATCCATGAAGTTAGAAAAAGATCTGTGAAATTCAGCATGATCCCTACCATCGACGGAATGAAGACAGTAGGACTGGTCCAGCTTCCAGGTATGATGACGGGTATGATTATAGCAGGGGCTGATCCAGTAATCGCTGTTCGCTACCAGATTCTGATTGTGTTCTCATTCACCGCTTCTGCGGCCATAACTAGTATACTGCTAAGTGTACTGAGCTACCGACTCTTTTTCACGCCTGATCAACGTCTTAAACAATCGGTAGAACGATAATAGAATTCTATTTCTCACAAGCGATTCCGTCATTGTCAGGGTCGCTTTATTTGTTGGCATTATAGAGCTCTTTATATACATAAAAGTTAGCGGTAACGGGGAATAATTAGAATTCAATTTCACATGAGGTGAAAAAGCTTTCTATGAGGTGATTCTGATTAGTAAAAGGAAATTGGCGGCTACCCTGATCGCAGGCGTATTGCTTCTGCCAGGAATCGCATTAGGTGCCCCTGACAACGGAACGGTGATTCAGTCTAATGGAAAGCTGCTCTCAGCCATGCCTTTGCCAGCCCCGGAGTCTAAACGAATCATATTGCCAACTGCATTTCAAGCGGCTGAGCTATACGGATTCGGTTTACAGCACAGGAACGCGTCGATTCAATATTCGATCTTTTCCAAAGAACTCAAAAAGGTTATGTATCCACAGTTTGTTGAACTGAACTGGGTAACTGGTGTATCCAGCCCATGGATTACAAAGTACGAGGTTACTAAAGAAACAGTAATTGACCAAAATTCAGAGGTCATAGAAATGCGCATAGATTCCGCGACCTCAAATGGTCCGGAACCATCCATGCTACTGACGATCGCACTTGTTAAAGATCATAATAGCTGGGTCATTACCGGAGTGAAGCCGAATCCTTAAAGGTTGTGGGGAATTGGAAAAAGAGCAAGCGTATTAGGGAACATTCCCGTACGCTTGCTCTTTTTTTACTGATTGAATGCATTATTCCGCTATTACGCGACTAATCTCTTCCCGCCTTAACCATCAATTCCGCCATCATTTTTGGCTCGGTCCGGACAGTGGTCATATGATCTCCTTTGCCCTCGATGAAGCGGAAAACGCCCAAATGACTGGACTGAGTCGGGTGAAACCCATATGGGCCTTGTGGGATAGCCGTGTCTTCCGTCAGATAAAGATAACTTTTAGGGATTTGGAGACTGTAGAATTTCTTGAGATCCAGCTTTTCAAATAGCGGAGTAGCTGGTTCAGGCGGAGCTTGTTTATAAAAGGCTTGTGCTTGCGCAAGACTGGCAGTGTTGACGAAGGTATCCCGGAAGAGCGGGAAGGGGAGCGTGATGGTGTTATTTCCGGAAGCATCTCTTAGCTGTTCAAAAGATTTAATTGACTCAGCAGGAAATTGATCTGCCACACTTTGTCCGTCGAGTGGCGCGAAGGCATCAAAGAACACGATCCGTTTGATCCGGTCAGGTACTTGCTGGGAAACCGTTTGAATGACTGATCCGCCAAAGCTATGTCCGAGCAGGATAAAATCCTTCAGGTCTTTTTGTTTGATATAGTCGACAACGGACTTTGTGATTTGCTCATGTGTTACATTATTATTCTTATCCGCGCCATGTCCTGCATATTCCGGCGTGTAGACGGTGTGCCCTAACTTACGAAGCTCAGCGGCTGTTTCATCCCAAAAACCTGCTGTAGCCCAAGACCCATGAATCAGAACAAAGGTAAATGGAGTCTGTTTGGTAGATGATTTGTGGTTAGCGGCTGCAACCGTAGAGTGTTGATTCAATGGCTGCAACCCCATAATGGTGAAGATAGAGATACATAACGCTAATACTATTTTAATGTGAATCGATTTCATACTTTGCCTCCTGTATAGTGTGAGAATTTAACATTATAGAGGATGCCCCGTTTAACAGGAAAGATGAATTTTCATTGGAGTCTGTGAATCTCCGGCACCTAGGCATAGGCAAACGCATATGTTGTTCTATGAAATCAAAAAATTACAGGAACAGAAGGGTAGGAATAAACAGTGACTTCATACATGGATTATACATCCCCTAATACACAATTTACTTTCGATGTGAATACTAATACTCTCATTAAAAAGGATGCCAATAACTATATTAATTTTCTGTCGGTAAAGCAGTTGAATACACTGGAGAATACCTCGCTCCTTGATATTTTTCTTAGCAAATCGAATGTGGTGGAGCCTCATTATCATCAAAATGCGGCAGAGCTTGTCTATTGTATCTGCGGTTCAGCGGTAGTGTCCTTAATTAATCCGTTTACCAATGAACTTCTACATTTCCCAATTTGTCCAGGTCAAGTGGCGAATGTGCCGCAAGGCTGGTGGCATTATGAGGTGGCAACCGTCGATAATACACATCTGCTCGCGATTTTTGATGCACCTATTCCTGAGGTCATCTTAGGTTCGGATATCCTGAGCAAAACCCCTGCGAATGTATTAGCACATACTTACTGTTTGAATGAAGCCTTGGTAAAGGAAGCCTTAGCGCCTATTAAACCTGGAACCTTTATCGGTCCACCTGCCGACTGTTGTGAGGAGGATAAAGTAAAGGGAGTCAATAATATGGCCCCAAATATGGCACCAAATATGAATATGCATGCAAATATGAAACCTAACATGCAACCGAATATGCATCCAAACATGCAGCCGTACGCTCATATGCAAGCTCAACCTATTCCTATCTCTTCACAAATGCCTCCAGCGACGCAAGCATTTAACTACCAGCCTTACCCGATGCAAGGATACTACAATCAAGGCTATGAGCAACACTATCGGCAACAGCCTTATGTACAACAACAACCGAATTATCAATATTCGAATAATCAAGAGTAACTACACAAAACCTCCCGAGATTATATCTCTCGGGAGATTTACTTGTTAGGGCTTAAGATAAACGGACAAGCACTCTGCCTTGTGTGTTTCCTAGCAGAATATCTTCCAATGCTTGTGGCAGTTCATTTAAGGTTACTTCACGATCTACAAGATTCTCAAGCTGTGCAGGCTTCAAATCAGTCGCCATCCGTGCCCACACCTTTTCGCGAAGTGTTGCAGGACACTCTACGGAATCAATACCGAGCAGGTTAACCCCACGAAGAATAAAGGGAAGTACGGTAGTTGGAACAGAAGTGCCACCGGTCAGGCCGCTTGCAGCAACAGAACCTCTGTAGGAGATCTTACTCAAAATCGACGCAAGTGAGTTTCCGCCAACGGAATCTACAGCACCTTGCCATAGCTGTTTCTCTAATGGTTTGCTAGATCCGCCCGTAACATCTTCGCGTGAAATGACTACTTCCGCGCCAAGAGCTTTCAAATATTGGTTAGCTTCGGAATTACCAGTGCTGGCTACTACGCTATAGCCTTTTGTGCTAAGCATAGCGATAGCCGATCCACCCACACCACCGGTCGCTCCCGTTACGAGTACTTTGCCTTTGTCTGGTGCTAAGTCATTGTCTTCCAGAGCTTGAATGGACAAGGCGGCAGTTAGTCCAGCTGTACCATAGATCATAGCTTCTCTTAGTGTAAGTCCATCCGGAAGTGGGGTGATCCAAGCGGCAGGAATACGTGTATATTCGCTATATCCTCCAAAGTGAGATACACCCATTCCATACCCTGTAGCGATAACTTGCTGCCCTTCATGAAACCGCTCGTCTGTAGAAGACACCACAGTACCGGATAAGTCGATGCCTGGAATAAAAGGATAGGATTTTACAATTTTTCCGTTAGGGGTACTGGCTAATCCGTCTTTATAATTCACACTGGAGTATGCAACCTTAATTACAACTTCTCCTGCGGGTAGTTCTTCTAAGGTAACCGGCTTAACAGTGACGGAAAACGATGATTCTGTTTTGTCGACAACTAATGCTTGAAATGATTCTGTCATAAGTGTAAGCTCCTTCAACTACGGTATAGGTAAGACATGTATATAATATTTATTCTGATCAGTCAACTTGTCATTGTCTATGATATAACGCAAGTGAGACGTAGTTAGGACTCTTTGATTGCGTATTGGAACACTATAATCAAACTCTCCCGCAGCATACAATCACATTTTCAGAGGGGGGCATAGTTTTATGCCTATCATGAGAATGAACAAGATGATGCTTTTGGCATCGTAGAAAAGGAATAGGAGGTATTTTACTACAGCATGTAGAAAAGGTTGTTAAGGGTAGGGGAGCTTACTGTTTACTTATGCTGACCTATGCAGAAGTTTATGATGTGATTGCTTTTTACGGTAAAAATGGTTTTGTGCCAGTCGGTACAATCCCTGATGTATTTGGTCCGGGTGCCGAAGGGAATACTATTTTAAGAAAAATACTAAGGTGATCTATTCAATAGGGAGAAAGTTTGTTTAAATGGTATAGTATAGTGTATTTGAAATCTTAGGGTTGAAGAAAGAGAGGCTAATTCATGGCTATTGCAACAACGATGATTGTCAGGCTCGAAATTCGGAAATCGGTTGCTTCTTTTGGTGATGTTGCTTCAGGAATTGCCACTGCAGGTGGAGATATCGTTGCTATTGATGTAATCCGTGCAGGTAAGGATGTAACAACTCGAGATATAACAATAAACGTGCAAGATGCCTCGAATGGAGAAATGATGTCTATACTATCGAAGATGCCAGGAGTCAAAGTAATTAATGTGTCAGATCGAACTTTTCTAGCTCATATTGGCGGAAAAATTGAAATCACACCTAAAATGCCTATTAAAAATCGGGAGGATTTATCGCTGGTGTATACCCCGGGAGTTGCCCGAGTGTGTACGGCGATTGCCGAAGATCCGAACAAAGCCTATTCTTTGACGATGAAGCGGAATACAGTAGCCGTTGTTACAGATGGTACGGCTGTGCTTGGACTAGGGGATATTGGACCGGAAGCGGCTATGCCTGTTATGGAAGGTAAGGCTATGCTGTTTAAGCAATTGGCGAACATCGATGCTTTTCCACTATGCCTAAATACTAAAGATTCAGATGAAATCATTAATATCGTAAAAGCAGTATCTCCTGGATTTGGGGGAATCAACTTAGAAGATATCAGTTCTCCGCGCTGTTTCGAGATTGAACGTCGGCTTGCCGAAGAGCTGGATATTCCGGTATTTCATGATGATCAGCACGGTACATCTGTTGTAGTGTTGGCAGGTCTTTTGAATGCGCTTAAAGTAGTAAATAAATCTATCGAAGATGTTCGAATTGTCGTTGTGGGTATAGGTGCGGCTGGTGTGTCCATCTGTAATATGCTTCTGGCGGCAGGAGCTCGCAAAATCTACGCGGTAGATCGTGAAGGTGTTCTTAGAAAAGATCTTCAGTATGATAATCAGGAATGGCGGAAGCTTGCTGATGCAACTAACCCGGAAGGTATCGAAGGTGGACTGACGGAGGTTATGCAGGGAGCAGATGTCTTTATAGGGGTGTCACGTGGTGGGATTCTATCTGTTGATCATCTCAAGAGTATGGCCAGCGATAACATTGTGTTTGCAATGGCTAATCCGACACCGGAGATTGAACCAGAATTGGCCGAGCCTTTTGTTCGCGTATTAGCGACAGGTAGAAGTGACTATCCGAATCAGATCAACAATGTGCTGTGTTTTCCGGGTATCTTCCGTGGCGCACTGGATTGCAGAGCAAAAACAGTGAATCTTGAAATGAAGCTAGCCGCGGCAAAAGCGATTGCTTCAGTTGTTCATCCGGATGAGGTTAATGAGCAATACGTAATCCCGAGTATTTTTAACGAAAAAGTGGTAGAGTTAGTGCGTCTGGCAGTGATCCATGCAGCTATTGCGACCGATGTAGCCCGCCGGATCCCTAAGGATATTGATAAGGATACGGAATAAAAGCGATACTATAAATGGACTGCTTTGCTTAGTGAGAGAGCAGTCTATTTTTTTATACATTGACACATAACTGAGAGGCGTATCATAATTAGGGCTAAAAGTATTTATTCCCATTTTAGTAAAGTGACTGATATAATTACAATAATGTATGAGATGTAGAAAGGGCATCCAAGTGGGTGCCCTTAAATTTTGCCTCTTGAGAGGGTAGTATCCAAAAAAGGGTTAAATTAATTTAGAAGTGGTGAATTCATGAGAGAGTTTTACAGTCAGGTGAATCGAAAAATCTATTATATTGCAATGTTATTAAACATTATTCTTATGATATCTGGATTAATACTATCTACAACAGAGTTGAATGGGATTGATTTTGGTTACATTGTACATTTTTTGTGTGTAATGTTTCTATCTGTTTGTTTATGGATCTACCCAAAGTATGAGACACATACCTTTAGGAAGATCATCATTCTTTTTGGATTTGCTTATTTCTATACGCTTTTCTTTTTATATCCTCAAACTTGGACCACCTATATTTTGATTTGCCTTATTCCTGCACTTTCTATTCTATTTTTCGATTTAAAATTGTTCTACTTTTCCTTTATTATAAATGGGATATTGATGGTAATTACTTTTAGTTATGTCATATTTATTGATAAAGGTAAATTATATACTTATTTACATCATGACATTTTAGGCAACATTATAAATATAATAGCTGTTCAAGCACTATTATTTTTCATTTTCCATTTATCTTTTAAACGGATGAAAAAGCAGCAACTGTATTATGAACAATTACAGCAATCCGAGCGGTTAAAGATGGTAGGACAATTAACAGCTGCTGTTGCACATGAAATTCGAAATCCTATAACAGTGGTTAGAGGTTTTTTGCAATTGTTCAAAGAGGATGATTCATTTGATGATTCTAAAAAAAGTAAGTTTAACTTAATGATTGATGAATTAAACACAGTAGAACAGATTATCTCTCAATTTCTAACCCTATCCAAACCAAATGGAGATCAAAGACTAGAGAAAGTGGATGTGAAGGATGTCCTTCAAAGTGTTACGGGTCTGCTTCATTCCTATGCCATGCTATCTGATAATCAAATCGATATAAAGGTTGAGGAAGATTGTTATATTTCTATTAATAAAATTGAGTTTAAGCAGTTACTTATTAATGTTATAAAAAATGCGCTAGAAGCCTCGGATGTAGGGAAATCCGTCTCAGTCATAGCAAATAGAAATAATAATTTTATCGAGATCATGATCACCGATGAAGGAAGTGGAATGTCCGAGGCTGAGGTTAAGTCGCTGGGCACACCTTTTTATTCATTAAAAAGTAATGGAACTGGTTTAGGGTTAATGATTTGCTTTAATATTGTAGAAAAATATGGTGGGGAAATTTATTATAATAGCTCTAAAGGTAAGGGGACAACAGTTACTATTCGCTTTTTATCAGAATCGGGAGGGATCTATACTGATTAAGAAGCTATCCGCACTGATGCTGTCTGGAATAATCATAGTTCTTCTTGCTGCTTGCAATACAACTACCTATAAACACAATTACACATTTACAGGTGAAGGAAAAGTATGGTCGGCTGAATATGTTCAAAAGGCAACAGAAAAGTTCATCGATAAAAAGGGTGTAAGGTCAGAGTATGAAACCTGGTTTGATTCAACCTTCGAACTTAAGTATAAAGGTGAACTTACCGACCTTGATAAGATCAGTTCTTTTAAATATAGCTTCAAGGGAACATCAGGTGGAGGAAGTAAAACCTTAGAAGATGTTAAGGGAGTAAGAAAAAGTGAGTTGAAGTCCGAGAGAGCTGGAAGCGGGGCGTTTGAACATGAGGACTCGATTATTAAGGTTATTGTTGAGTGGGATGGGCAGAAGGATGAATTTGAACTGAAGGTACAAAAATAAAGGATTTTGAATGAGTTTCCATAAATCAGACCAAATTGGATGTGTTACTCATTATGAAAATTGGTTTAGTGAGACATTTTAAAGTGGGGCATCAACCGGTGAGCGGGCGAATGTCGGGGGAGCAATTCAACGCATGGGCAGAAGAGTATAATCAATCAAATATCGAGTCTGGGGAATTTAGCAGCTCAGAGCAAGTCTGGGAGGCATGTTTCAGCAGTGATCTTCCTAGAGCTATTCACACGGCGACTCAAATCTATACTGGTGATATTATATACACTCAGCAGCTAAGAGAAATCGAGATAGTTGCGACCTCGCAGACTGGAATGAAGCTACATCGTTCGATTTGGTTAGCACTGGGGCGAATCGCTTGGTATATGGGTCATTCCTCCCAGCCTGAGAGTAGAGGGTCAACTTTACTTCGCACACAAGCAGTTATTGAGCGCTTAGAACGTGACTTTGGATCATCCAATGTATTATTAGTCACGCATGGCGCTTTTATGAAGGTATTAGCACAACAACTAGCCCTCAGAGGTTATAATGGAAAGCGGATATTTTATCCACGGAATGGTGAATTGTATATATATGAAAAAGATTCTTAAATTAAAGAAAGCAGGTTGAACATTCATGGTCGTTATTAAAGAAATAGAATTGGAGTCTCTCCATGAACTTGGTGATTTATATCAGGAGCTGATGGATCAACCATCGGATCTTAATAAACTAGAAGAAGTATTTAAAGTAATTAAGGCAGATCGTCGGTACATATTGTTGGGTGCTTTTGTGGATGGAGAGTTAATGGGGTCTTTGATGGGGATTGTCTGTCATGACCTGGTAGGAGATTGTAAACCGTTTATGGTGATTGAGAATGTGGTAGTTTCACCACGGGCCCGTCGTCAAGGTGTGGGCAAAAAACTAATGCTTGCCATTGAAGAAATGGCTCACGAGAGAGACTGCTTTTATATCATTTTAGTCTCTGGAGAGAAGCGTAAGGAAGCGCATATTTTTTATGAATCGTTAGGGTATAGAGATGAGAAGGTTGAAGGTTACCGGAAACATCTAAGTTCCCATTAAAAGGAGGCCTTGATCTGCAAACATTCTTTCAATATAACTGGATGGTTCGTGAACAATGGTACGAGTGGTGTGAGAATATTTCTGAGGAAGAGCTACTTGGGGCACGTACTGGTGGTGTAGGCAGCATATTGAAGACTCTTTTTCACATTGTTGATGTGGAGTGGAGCTGGATACAAGTGTTGCAAGGTAAACCGGATTTTCAGGAGGATTTCGAACATTACAAGTCCTTACAGCAGGTAAAAGAACTGGATGCGAAATTCCGGCCCGATGTAAAGCCCTTTGTACTTTCTTGGCATGCGGGTTTGGAGCGGAATATGTTTGAGGATCATCTGGCGGATGGCCGGATCGTGACAGATACTTGGGGTGAAGTAATGCGCCATGTGATTGCTCATGAAATTCATCATGTCGGACAGTTGTCCGTTTGGGCAAGGAAAATCGGGAAGGAGCCAGTTTCTGCTAATTTGATTGGAAAAGGGCTCCGATGATTCGGGAATCGAAGGAATATGGCGTATATCATGTAGGGATGTCGCTGGAGAGCAGCGGCGGGAACCACAAATGACGAAGATCAACCCAGCCCTGACTATTGAAGCTTACGCCTCGGACCGAGGGAAGATAAGCGGTTTGGGTGGGCTTTTCATACAAAATGTGCAGATGATGTTCCTCAAGAAGACGGTTCTCGATCATACTAAAGCTCTCGGATCTAGCCTTAGGGTTAGGTTCTCGTGCAATGGTATAGAGCCAGCCTTCAATATCCGCACGAGTATGCGGTTCTATATGCTGGGAAAGCGTGAGATATAGATCAAATAAGCGAAGCTGTTCATCCTCGTCACGAAATAATGAGAAAACAATCAGATCAGACTCCAGCCGGATCGGGCCCTTGAACTCCTCTGGAGACACGGAAACAACCGTACACGGATAACCTTGACGCTCTAGTTTAGTAGCAATACATTCAGCATCGTTAGCATATTGCGGAATGGTGGTTATTTGCAAGGTGACCTCATGGTCTTCCATCGGCTTATGCGTTACAGACGCTGAGTCTTCTTTTAAACAGGATACGATCTTTGCCCGAAGAAGGGGGTCGCTAAGCGGTCCTTTTTTTTGTGTGTTGCAGGTAACGAATTTACGAATGTAGGACTCTGAATGAATCCGACTCCAAGAAGAAGAATTGGTGGATGAAGGATTCTGAATCACATGAAAAGCCGAGCCAGTATCTGAGGAATCGGACTCAGTATCCCACGGAACATACATTATTTCGATTCGATCTAAATGAGCTCTTCCTAGAAAATAATAAGGAAAAACCTCCAGCACACAAGTGTCCTCGTTCATGTCCACAACCTTAAATGGTCCTGTCCCCACCGGCCTGCGGCCAAAGCTCGGTTCGTCCATTCCTTCTAAATCACGCGGAACAATTGCCGCTCTACTCGTACACAAGAAAGGGAGGAATAGCTCATTGGGCTGTTTAAGCGTAATTTGAACGGTGGATGGGTTTAGCGCCGTAACTCGCTGGATTTCTTTGAAAATATAGCTATAGAGCGTCCGCTTTGAGGTTTGCATCAGCCGTCCCAAGGAATAGACTACATCTTTTGCCGTCAGTACTTTTCCATGATGGAACAACACTTCTTTGCGTAGAAAAAAAGTCCAAATCGTCCGACTCTCATCCACTTCCCAGGCATGAGCAAGACTAGGAACAATCTTATCCCGTTCCCCGCTGCGTCTCACTAATCCGTCGAAGACATGACTGGAAACGAAAGACTCTGCCAATAGATTCATATGAAGCGGGTCGAAGGTATGTAGCTGCTGGGTGATGGGAAGCCGCAGAGTATCAATCTGTTTGTCACTACGGATTTCGGAATGATGACCAAAATAGGTCAGCAGCCAACCTTGTAAGGTATCCTGCAGCGAGGAAGAGCTGGCATGGGTTTTGATGCCTTCAATAGCTTTGTGAACATCTTTACGGCTGATGGCCTGCATCATGGATTGAAGCGCAATTTCTTCAGAGGGGACAAGGAACTGTAATAAGGAACGGCTTCCACGTCCGCGCTTAGGCGTCCATTGGATCCATTCGAGCTGCATCATTTTATTCACAATATGCATGGCATTGCGGTGTGTACATCCGAAGGTCAAGGCTAGCTCATCCATCGTAACTGAGATTTCTGTAGCTCCCCCAAACTGAGAGTGCAGCTTTAAATATTGGCTATGCAGCTTCATGGTTAAGTCCCTTTCAGAAAATAGGAAATTATTAAAAAATTCTTTCTCTTTTTTTTCTTATTTTATCACTTAGAATAAGGATAAGAAAGTAAGAATATGGGGGTGTTTACCATGACCGATGAAACGGAGCTTAAGCTTAATCGATCACTTGCCGCTTTAATTGTTGCCTTCTTACTGGCGATTGTTCATCAGTTGTTGTTCTACGGAAAGTTGCCAGGTGTTTCTTATCCTATCTTCGTTTGTCTGTTTTATGTGTATATGCTTTATTACGCAAAGGCTAAACTACGCAAACTCACCAAACTCAGTTATTTCTGGTTTGGAGCGATTTTTCTACTCTCGATGACCTATGTATTGTTTCATAATCTGTTCTACTTTGGGTTGAACCTATTAGTAATCCCTGTGCTGATTTTATTACATATGACTTATTTGCTAAGTGATAAACGCCCCTCTTGGAGTCAATTTAGAATACTTTGGGATACACTAGAGCATTTGCTTCCACAGAACTTTCGCCACTGGAGTACTGTGTTCAAGGACGTCAAAAGTAGCAGTGATAGTAAGGTGAAGGATGAACGCAAGCAAGTGCTGGGGAAAGTGTTCACAGGACTTGCGATCTCTTTACCGATATTGCTTGTTGTGATTACCCTGCTGGCTTCGGCCGATGGTGTATTTCATCATGTGCTAATATGGCTGCCAAATATGCTGGATCGAATTTCATTTGGTGAAATTATTGTGCGGACGTTGTGGGTACTCTTGATAGGAATGGGTTTGTTCGGCTTAGTATGGGGCTTTGTAGATTCGAAGGTCTATGACTGGAATGTGCAACCAAGGGAGTATGGACCTGTGCGGGCGCCTCTGACCTTTAAGGTTGATCCAGTAATTATGACGACAATTCTTATAGCCATTAACACAGTATATGTTCTGTTCGTAATCGTCCAATTTTCTTACTTGTTTGGAGCTTGGGAAGGAATGTTACCAGAGGGTAGTTCCTATGCTGATTACGCTCGTAGTGGATTCTTCGAGTTAATTATGGTGACCGCGATTAATTTCGTGATTCTAATGCTGGGTTTGGGATCAGAAGGAAAGAGGGGCGGACTGCTCCGAAAAGTGATTAGTATTATGTTGTATATCTTGGTTGGCTGTTCAACTGTCATGTTGTATTCTGCCTATACTAGACTAACCCTATATGAAGAGGCGTATGGTTATACTACGATTCGATTCCTAGTTCATGCATTTATGATATTTATGGGTTTGCTGTTGATTCTTGCAGCTGTACGGATTGTTGTAACCCGTTTGCCGTTGGCTAAATGTTATATTGTGCTAGGTCTGATCTCTTATGTTGTTATGAACTATATAGGTATGGATGTCATTATAGCTAATAAGAATATGGAGCGTTATGAGGTGAGCGGTAAGCTGGATGCAGATTATTTGGTTGGTCTGTCACCGGAAGTCATCCCTTCTCTGATTAAATTCAGTCGTAAGGAAGACGGGATGCTAGATCAATTTTTGAAAAACAAATGGTGGGACGGTGCTCAGCGAGAGCGGAAGTGGCAGTCTTTTAATTTCCCGGAATATCAGGCGCAGCGTGAGCTGGAGAAGTATTTTGCACAGTAAAGGTTAGAAGAAGGTGAGAGGAAAGTGAGAAAGAAGTCATTTAGTAACGGCTGGTTATTTATCTTCATTTTTATTACGGTAGGTTTAAGTTATGGGATCTATCATATTTATTTATACAATGCCCCAAGACAAAGTCATTACTCTCGCGTATCCAGCAGCAATCTAGAGCAGGAACGTCTGGGAGACATTCAGTTGCTTCAGAGCCTCGAATCGCTCACCCAGGCGCCTAAACCCCGAGAAGATATTGAACGATATCAATATTATAATTTGGATAACGAGACAACAGTAGCCACAGCGCGTGGTGATGATAAAATCATTCTAATCAGCGTCTATTCCGATCAGAAGAAGTGCACTACGAGAGGTATTCATGTGGGGTCTTCTGCCGATGATTTGATTGAAGCTTACGGCTCTTCTTATTATAAAAGAGGGGAACAAGGGACAGATATTATCGGGTATGTGGATAAAATCAATCATCGGAATTTAGAATTTTGGTTACAAGATCAGAAAGTGAATATGATCCGATATAGTGTGGACTCTGTTGTGATGTAAGGTATTTTAGGAAATCCTTACGAGTATAAGGGGGTGTCTCAAAAGCCATGAAAATGGCTACTTGGGACAGCTTCGTTTTTTATCTAGGATTATTGTGGGCGGTTAGGTGGACGCTCCGCGAACGGACTATTGTTACAATCGCTGTGCTCCCCAGATTTTTTTATTCCTCTTAGCGGTGAAAATCCGGAGAGCAAGGCGAACGCTCCGCTCTTCCACAATCAGTCCGTTCTCTCCGCTGTTTAAGCGGAAATAGTCTCTTCATTCTTTCAAAAAAAAAACAAAAAAATCGCCCGTTTTGGTAAAATGAAGGTACCACCCAACCATTTCCAAAGGAGCGATTTTTTTGTACATTAAATATACCATGGATCAACTTTTCCTGCCTATGGATTTAGAAGAAGATATTCCTCGCAATCACCTCGTTCGTGTTGTAAATGCTGCCATCAATCGGCTGGACGATGCAATTTTTAATGCGGTTTATATTTTCAAAAAAGGACATATGTCCTTTTTTTGTGGGGTATTCTAAATTACACTTATTTGAGCAAGCAATAGAGGGGGCACCACATGCAAACGATAAATGACCGTGAAGCTGTCCGTGCCTTGGCATTGAAGAACGGTCTGGACGGAATTTTTAGCCCGCTGGTAACGCATAAAATGGAGTTGAGACGTTATGCGGATGAAGAAAAGCTGTGTTTAGTTGGCGATCAATTGGATGGGATGTTCATATTGGTCGAGGGCAAGCTCAAAATTCAGACACTGTTGCCAAACGGCAAGTCTATGCTGGTGCGGTTTACAAATCCGATATCTGTGATTGGGGATGTGGAGCTGCTTCATCGCTTTCCTGTCAAGAATCAAGTGGAGTCTGTGGGAAAGAGCCTGATTCTTTTTGCCAAGAGAAGACTTCTGCTTAGGGAGCTTGAGGAAAATACAGCACTACTGCGTTTCCTCGTTGGAGAGCTTAGTCACAAGCTGCACACGCTTGGCCAAGCCTCTGCACTTAACCTGTTGTATCCGGTAGAGAATCGATTTGCCAGTTATTTGATGTCTTTATTCGCCGATAAAAACGGTGATCGACGTGTGGAGGAGATTCGGACCTCTAGCCTTATAGAGACAGCAGAATTGCTTGGCACAAGCTATCGACATCTTAATCGAATCGTACGTCGTTTTATTGATGAAGGGATTATTACGCGAAATCGTGGACGCCTAAGTGTACTGGATGAAGGGAAGCTGGCAGAGCTGGCGAACGGCAATTTATACGAATAGACAGATTTCTTAAAGATCATTATTTCCTGCCCCTGGGCTAGAAGTAATGGTCTATTTATTTTTTATGTATCAATCAGTTTGAATTCTGAGAGGTTTAAGGACGTAAACATTGTTTCTTCTTAAATGAGAAGATTCCACACATAAAGCATAAAATCGCCATCGACGTCCACCTTCCTATAAATTATATTATTACCATTATTAGTTAGGATATGGTCAACCTCTTGGTATAGATCAGAGACTTGTTGAAGTGGGAGTCAAAGATGCATGAGGAATGACTAGCAGCGAATAATGAATTGTTTTTTTAGAGCGGCGATGCTTTTGATAGTAAATCCGGGGTGGGTATCTGGGTGAATGAAGCTGCTGAGGCGGGTCAAGGTCCAGCCAGAGGCTCAGCAACGTTCAACAATCTGAAGATTACGAATACGGTAACGTATATTAAGAATAATACATCTACTTTTACCCTTAACGTGAATCCGTAAATTGTAGATCCGTAGTCAGTTGTGATGAAGCCGCCTACCCATAAGTATGGGAGGCGGCTTTCCTTATAAGATCGTTGAAGGTATTTATACCTGGTTTAGGGTGCCTGAAAAGCTCCAGAATCGACAGGAGGTGCCACTCAAGTTACAATGAAGGGTATGTAAAGTAATGAAGGAGGTTCTATATATGACACCCCTAGTTGTTAATAATATAACTGAGCTGATTGGGAATACACCGGTTGTTCGACTAAATCGGTTGACCACCGCCCAAGATGCAGAACTATATGTGAAGCTGGAACGCTTCAATCCCAGTGGCAGTGTAAAGGATAGAGCAGCTTATAATCTGATCCTGCAAGCAGAACTAGCCGGGCTGTTGAAGCCCGGAGGGACCATTATAGAGCCGACAAGCGGAAATACAGGCATTGGATTGGCTATGAATGCCGCAGCAAAAGGCTATAAAGCGATTCTTGTCATACCTGACAATATGACGAAGGAACGAATCAATATTCTAAAGGCTTATGGCGCTGAAGTTGTGCTGACACCTGCAGCGGAGCGGATGCCGGGAGCTATTGCAAAAGCAATTGCGCTAGGAAAAGAAGTGGAGAACAGCTTTATTCCACAGCAATTTGAGAACAAAGCGAACCCTGACATTCACCGAACTACGACAGCTCTTGAAATTATGGAGCAAATGGAAGGGAAGTTGGACGTGTTCGTTGCTTCTTCAGGAACAGGTGGTACGATAACTGGAACTGGGGAGGTGTTGCGTGAGCAGCTTCCAGATATTCGTATTTTAGTTGTTGAGCCGCAGGGCTCACCAGTGTTATCCGGTGGAAAGCCTGGACCGCATAAGCTAGTTGGAACCAGTCCTGGCTTTATACCCGCCATTCTGAATACGAGGGTCTATGATGAAATTGTTCAAGTTTCGGATGAAGATGCACTGAATACCGTGAGAATGCTGGCAGCACAGGAAGGGATTCTGCTTGGCCCATCAGGTGGTGCCGCAGTATGGACAGCATTGCAGGAAGCACGGCGCCTCGGGGCCGGCAAGCGAGTGCTATGTATTGCACCTGATGCGGGGGAACGTTACCTGAGCATGGGAATATTCTAACTTCGTTTGGAGGAATAAGAATGAATAAGCTTATGGTAAGTTTCTTTATTGTTCTTATGTTGGTGAGTTGTTCTAGCAACAACGCTTTGACCAGTGATAGCGATCATGCTGAGTCTACACCGGAACAAAGTGCGGAAACTGTACTGCCTTCTCCAACTCTTCCTCCAAGCGCAGAGCCATTACCAACTCTTAGGATGGAGAAGACTGAAGCTTATCTAGATATTGAGAAGCTGAAGACGAATTTTGGCTTTGCGGATGCAGAGGGGCGGAATATTCTAGTCACCGGGCATGAAAAAGGGCTGGATCAAGAGATGGCACAATTCAATGAGGCTATTGGTGATCAGGGGAATGTGTTAAAGGTTAAATTTAATAAATGGCAGGATGGAACAGAGAACAGTAATGGCCGGGAAATGGCGCATAATTTTGTGAATCTGGCGGGTTATCTTTTTACGGTGGAAGAAACAAGTGCGACCCCGGATGAAACCTACTATTTGACGGATCAAACAGACTTTAAGGTTGATGCGCTTTTGCCTATTGAATCTTTTGAGGGTCAAGAAGCTTTGTCTACTGTGGAGGAAAGTGTTCGACAGCGTATTGTAGATACGAAAAAACGTGAAATTCAGAAAATATGGAAGCTGGCAGACCTATCTTCAGATCGGCAGCTGTATCTCGTTCAATTCGTGAGGCTGGATCAGGATATGTTATTTAGTCTCGTCTGGAAAGAAAAAGATGAATTTACCTTCATGGACTATCCAGCGGTGATTCAAGGCGATGAATATTCAGTCTGGCGGGTGGATGATGGCGGAGAGGTTATGCCTGAAATGTTCTCCATCCTTTTTGCTGCTGAAACCTCAGAGGGACCACTACTCGGCCTGAATTGGTGGGGTTCAGAGGGAGTAAATACGTTTTTTCTGAAAAAAGAAGGAGATTCGTTGAAAGAAATGGAAATCCAATATGGACGTTATACTTCACCACTTTAGGTAGGACTTCGCAGTAAAAAGTAGAAATGATTGGGTGCATCGTGAGATGTATCTTTTTTTTGCTACAATATATGAAAGCTTACTTATGATATTATAAATGTCGGCATTCACCTTTTAAAATACTTAAATTTGTAACATTAACAAGTCAATATAGCCCGATCGAGTCATGAAGCTTAGATGAGACGGTGATATTGTTAAGCATAAGATGTGCAGGAGGGGACGGCAACGTATAAACAAATAAAGTATATGATCCTGTTACTGCCAACGCTAATGGTGGGGATCTGGGAGATTGTGCGTCACCAGTTTCTAATGCCTTATATTTCTATGGATTTGGGGAACTATTTGACGCCAGTCCTGGTGTTTTTAGTCAGTCTTGTGTTGCTCCTGCCTTTGTTCTCACTTATGGAGCGGAATCAGCGGGAGCTGGAGCAGGAACGTGCGCTTAAAGATGCGATGAAAGCCCGGGAAGGACTTGCCAAGGAACTGCATGATGGGATGGCGCAATCTTTATTTCTCTTATCTGTCAAAATTGACCGGCTAGAAGCAAGCCGCAAGAATGGTGAAGTCAGTGAGGAAAATGTGGATCAGATCAAAAAGACGGTCCATGAGGTGAACCGTTATGTGCGGCAGGCCATTGCCAATCTGAAGATTCCGGTCTCAGAGCAGAGTTCTTTTTCATTGGAACAGTCGGTAAAAGATCAGCTAGCCCAGATGGCAAATGAGATTATGATCGAAGCTTCTCTCGATTGGAGCCTGCAAGATGATGCGCTCTCCCCTTCGGAAAAATCAGAATTGTTATCCTGTATTCGTGAAGCGATCATTAATGTTCGTAAGCATACACGAGCTGGACTGGTTTCAATTACTGGGGCTGGTGATGAGAAGAGCTGGAGGGTAGTTGTTACAGACAATGGAGAAGGATTTCAGCATAATCCATTTGAAGTGAGCGGCAGCTACGGACTTCAAATCATGAAGGAACGTGTCGAGGGGATGGGCTGGAAGCTTAGGCTCACGTCTAGTGACACAGGCACCCAGGTTGAAATTACGA
Source organism: Paenibacillus pseudetheri (assembly GCF_924513355.1). Taxonomy (NCBI): domain Bacteria; kingdom Bacillati; phylum Bacillota; class Bacilli; order Caryophanales; family Paenibacillaceae; genus Paenibacillus; species Paenibacillus pseudetheri. The sequence continues at coordinate 109,794 of NZ_CAKMAB010000009.1, read as the reverse complement.
AAGGGGAAGTCAGTCCATGAGCCGATACCGGGTTTTAGTTGTAGATGATCATGCGCATGCACGTGAAGCGATGTGTGAGATTTTGTCCATGGATGATAGTTTTGAGGTTATTGGAGTAGTGGAGAGTGGTGCTAAGGCGATCGCTTTCACAGCCCAGTGGATGCCTGATCTCATCCTAATTGATATTCAGATGCCGGAAATGGACGGGCTGGAGACGACTCGCCGGATCAAGCAGGAATATCCCTATGTCAAAATCGTTATCGTTACCGTATCGGACGAGATTTCCCACCTCCTCGAAGCGCTAAAGCAAGGAGCACAGGGGTATTTGCTAAAGAATCTGGCACCTTCCACCTGGATTCAATATTTGCAGGCCATTGTTAATGAAGAAGCACCTCTAAGTCGGGAGCTGGCTTTTCAAATCTTGAAGGAGTTCACCGTACCCTCTGTAACGGATGAAGGGGAGTCGTTGACGGCTAGAGAGAAAGAAATTTTAAGCTGTGTATCTTCTGGATCAAAAAACAAGGAGATTGCTGTGAGCTTGGGGATTTCGGAGCATACTGTAAAAAATCATTTGAAGAACATCCTCCAAAAGTTGCAACTCCAAAACCGAACGCAGCTGACGCGTTATGCCTTGGAGCAAGGGCTTGCTTCGCGTAAACGGGATTTTTCTAAAGATGTATAGCAAGAAGTTAAGGACGAAATTATATAATTATGGATGAGAAGAGGCTAACCATGAACAGATTATCTCGAAAAATAATGACACTATTCGCACCAGCTGCAGCAACACTGTTATTGTTCGCAGCAGTGGCTAGCGCGCACGTAACTGTGGCACCAGCACAATCTAGCACGGGGGCATGGGAGACTTATACATTAAAGGTTCCTTCGGAAAAAGATGTGGCAACTGTACAAGTTGATCTACGAGTTCCAGCAGGTGCAGAGTTTAAACAATATGAGGCTACACCCGGATGGGATGTTACCATTGAGGGGAATAAGGTTAGCTGGATAGCTAATGGTGAGGGCATTCAGAAGGGGCAATTCCAACGCTTCTACTTTACGGCCAAGAACCCTGATGCCGCTGGTGACATTGCATGGGATGCTTATCAACACTACGCCGATGGAAGCTTGGTGCAATGGTCCGGTGAGGCTGGAACAGAGAATCCGCATTCTATTACTTCAATTGTACAAGCCTCCGGTGGGGATGAACATTCTCACGGTTCCAATGTCAAGAGCGATTCCATGAGTATGGAAGAGCATAATGCTATCATGAAAGATGAGGAAAAAATAAACAGTGTCAACCCAATGGTCTACATCGCAGTCGGGATATCTTTACTAGCCTTTCTAATAGCGGCTATAAGTATATTGCGCGGGCGGAAAGAGTAGTAGGGATCGTTGGATTTCGTGATCTGAATTGGATACTTTGATTAGAAAAAAGTTTGTATTTATAACTGTGAACAGTCTCGAGTGAAGTGTGAGACTGTTCACAGTTTTTTTGTGGAGATTTGGGCAATATGATCTTTGGGACATGAAAGAAGTCCCAGCCGATAAACGACGGAAGCTTCTCTTATGTTTTTTTGTTGTGAATAACTTTTTTGTCTACAGCCGTTTCCGCTTATAGAAGGTCACAATGACTGCAGTCAGCAGTAAGAGAAGTATCGCGACCCCAGTTGTGATGGCTTCACTCGTGCTTCCTTTTTGCTGCATAGCGCCAGCACCCGCGCCAAAGTTATCACCCATGCCACCAGGCATACCGCCACCCATTCCGCCACCGCCAGGCCCATTTCCACCTTCAGGGATAGCTGGTCCACCCATAGCCCCGGGCTCACCGCCTGCGCCGCCCTGAGGAGCCTGTTCATCCGTGGCAGCTTGCCCGCTTTCGGCATTCGTAGCCGCAGTGCCAGCACCTGTGCTCTTAGTTCCCGCGTTAGCAACGCCCGCGCCTTGTCCAGCAGCAGTTGCTCCCGGTGCCGCGCCATTCCTAGCGCCACCACCAAAGCCACCGCCGCCCATGCCACCACCCATACCGCTTCCCGATCGGTCACCGGAGGAAGGGATTGTTCCATCGAGCTGTTGCTGGATATTTTTCGCCATGTTCGACATGAAGATCTTAACAGACTTTATCCCTTCTTCATATTGCTCGAAGGTGTAGAAAGCAGAAGGATCTGCTTTGACATAGCTGGAAATCATGATGTCCAGCTGATCCATTCTAGTTTGGAACGTATCATCAGCTAGATAGCCATTCATCATTTCGCTGAAGATCTCGTGATATTTCGCTTTGTATTCGTCGTTAGCAAGTAGCTTCGCAATCAGAGGACGTTCAGCCAGCGCGCCTTGTGTAGGCTCGTCAATCAGCACGTCTGCGCTGCCCATGCCGCCAAAAGCCATATTATAATCCCACGGCAGGATCGAGAAGACGCCTTTGTCTTCATATAAGTAATAATTTTGTTTATTACCACCTAAATAACTGTCCATATTTGCCGTGACCGCATTTAGAGAGATATACTTCAGCGATTCCTCTACGTCGATGTATTTTTCATAATCGGTGCCGTGATTAAGCTCATTCAGCATATCGATCAGAATATCATCGTTAGATTTATCCGACTTCATTACTAATCCGGTATAGAGGGAAGGGTCGTCACCAAGCCAAGTCAAGTCAAGTCACTGCCCTGACCGGTCATTTCCCCTTTATAAAGTGCGCCGTAAGAGTTCCCGAAGTTGCGTTCCAGATAAGCGCCGCCGATCTGTTCTACCGCGAGGTAGAAGCCCCTTAGCTCATCGTTGACGAATACATTAACGAAGGAATATTTCGGCGTCGGGAGTCCGACACTCTCAGCGAGCTCATAGGTCAGAAATTCACGCATATAAGAAGCATCGCTGTAATTGTTATTTAGGTTGATCTTAGTGATGCCGAATAAATTCTGGTTCACATATTCATCAAAAGAAATTTTGAGGCTGTAACGGTCAGAGTCCTTCATCTGTACTACACTTCTGAGACTAAGATTCCCTTTAGTCCGTACGGCCACGTTATCGAATTTAATGCCGTTATACTCAACCCGAAGCGGTTTTATATTCTTCCGCGCTGGCATTATCCAGCATATCCTGAAAATCATCCGGGTCTAAAGTAATTTTGACATCGACGACCTTATTTTTTGGAAAGACCTGCTCGTCTAGATTTTTCTCGTCGCTCGAGACTTTCTTATCCTGAGAATCTGTTGCAGTTTCGTTTGTTGCAGAGGGACTTGCGTTCTGGCACCCAGCTACGGCGATGACCAGCAGCAGGCAACAAAGACTCAGCAGGATAGATTTACCTCTTGCTTTCATCTGGGGCACCGCCTTTCATCTTATTATGATTAGGATACATAGTCACCGCTGTAGCTAATCAGAAGTGCATTTTTGACACCCTTAAGGTCGGAAACTGTGTTGACAAAGCCACCTACTTTATCATCCAGACGAAGCTCTAGTGTTAATTCGATATTGTTTGCAGATACTGTTTTTTGCTTCACGTTGTAACGTTTCACGGATTTGGTGATATGGTTGTGGACTTCACGTTCACTCTCATCGCCATCACAGTTAATGACCAGCAAGTATGGTGTTTCGATAGAAGAATGTTTGATGAACAAGAATAGAATTAGACCGATGATGATTGAACCCACAATAGGCAAAGTGAAGAAGCCTGCGCCAGTTACAATCCCTGCGACTGCTGCCCAGAATAAGAAGATCAGATCTGTTGGATCTTTGATCGGCGTTCTGAAACGAACGATGGACAATGCGCCGACCATACCGAGGGACAGAACAAGGTTAGAATTGATGGCGATAATAACAGTGGCTGTAATCATGGTCATGCCCATTAGCGAGACATTGAAGCTTTTGGAGTATAACACTCCGCTAAATACACGTTTATAGAGCAGATAAATAAAGTAGCCAATCAGAAAAGCCACACCTAACGTGATGAGCATTTTTGAGATGCTTATATCGGAGACAAAGTTGTCTATCACCGAGTTTTTAATGATATCCGAAAAAGTATTTGTAGTATCTGTTGATGTTGAGGTTGCTGCTAGCATTGCTAGTGATGCATTCATAATCAATAATCCTCCCAAGTGTTGGTTTTTAGAAATTTGCGGCAGATCACGTATTTGGAAGCGGACTGTCTGTTCAGCCCCTCTAACTGCAGCGCAATTTTAATGTATTCCGGAATGTATTCATCGAATTTCACTTCAAAAATAATGAAGTTCTCATCAATCGCTCGAATCGATGCAAATCCTTATCAAAAATATCCGTCGAATGCAGACCGGTACGTAATTCTTTATCGAACGTGATCCGCACGTTGCCGTTATGGCAAACATAGGGCTCGCGAACATAATCCACGATGACCTTCGGCCGAAGCAGGTTATGGCGCATCTGATTGTATAATTCCATGAACAGTGGACTGTCAGGGACATTCAGAGACATTCAGGACCTCATAGTAGCCTGCCATGATCTCGTCGTACATTTGACGGGTCAGCGGCTCTTTAATTTTGGCGATATAATCGTCCATTTTGATTTTTTTCTCAAAGTGAATGATGTTGTCTTGAATGTTGTAGATACGAATACGATATTTGGCGCGTTCTCTGAGACCTCCGAGTTTGTCGGCAAGCGCCGAGTTGTTAATGTCGTCAAAATACAAACTGCGAATATGATATTCGCCACTCTCATTGGCATGCTGGTCTGTATCAATCAAACTCTGTAATCGCAGGCGCAATGCAAGGTATTGATGATAGTTAATGAAGAATTTTAGCTCATGCCGGAATTGTAGCTTGTTACTCATTTTCCCACCTCGTTTCTATCTCTATCTCTGCCGTAGGCTAACCTTCTTGCACAACTAATTCTAGGAGACAGACCTTATGTTTAACTTAAAATAGACTGAATGTTAGCTGAGTGTTTTACACTGCGTTAACAAAAGTATAGATCTATAGATTTGACTTCTGACTTTCTGGAAGGCTATCTTAGTTAGAAGACTAGAGAGACATTTAAGGAGGAGCCGTGATGAAAGACTATAAATTCGCCATCATCCTAGGGATAGTAGTGATTGTTCTGATCTTGGTGGCTATTGGAATGGAGTGGTCCAAATCCGGGAGCTCCAAGAAATCACCAGCCCCGTATGATCTTGTTACCACCTTTAAGGGAGATGCGGGAACGAGTCGTGCGTTTACTTGGTATACTAGTGAATCCAGTGCTGGAGGAGTTCTGGAGTTAGTAAAGGGACAGGTGTCCTCTTTTGTAGAATTGGATGTACTAAGGGTAGAAGCAAATAGTAGAGCCATAAAAACAGACAATGGTACCAGAGGTGTTCATAAAGCGGAGGTTACAGAACTTGAACCTGGGACGTTATATTCTTACCGAGTGGGCAGCGGACTTGAGGGAGAATGGAGTTCAGTTGCGGAATTCACCACAGAAGAGGTTGGACTAGATAGTGTTAGATTTATCAACGTCGCGGATTCCCAAGGGGAGAGTGCGGATGATTTTAAACTGTGGGGGAAGACATTGAGCAAGGCCTTTCAGACCTTTCCAGAGGCCAAGTTTATTGTGCATAACGGTGACTTAACGGAGAACCCGGAGGATTCGGCGGGCTGGGATCAATTTTTTGGTAACGTGCAAGGCTTGCTTTCTGGTATACCCTTAATGCCTGTTACGGGAAATCATGATGAGATTGATGACGATGCGACGGACTTTACTTCCCATTTCAACCTGCCAGATAACGGGGCAAAAGGTTCTATTGCAGGCATCTCATATTCTTTCGATTACGGTCCTGTACATGTGTCTGTATTGAATACAGAGAGCAATTTGAAAAAGCAAGCGGAGTGGCTGAAGCAAGATTTGAAGAGCACGAATAAGGAATGGAAGATTGTTGCGATGCACCGTCCGGCATACGGGGGGAATTCATATAAGAAGGTTGAAGATTGGACAGATATTTTTGATGCATACAAGGTCGATCTGGTGCTGCAGGGTCATAATCATGAATACTCCAGGTCCTACCCGTTACGGGCTGGAAAAATCGTTCCTGAAGGTGAGAATCCGGTAGGTGCTAAAAAAGGTACGGTATATGTGGTGACCAATGCTTCCGGAGGGAAATTTAACGAGAAAAAAGTGGATCAGTTTTATCATGCGGTGCATTTTCAAAACTACAAGCAAATGTTCGCAGGGATTAGTGTTACCAAGGATAGTTTGACTTATCAGGCATATGATGTGGATGGTAAGATGCTGGATGAATTTGTGCTTACGCATTAAGCAGTAGTAGCTTTCTTCACCGTTGAGGTGGAGAGGGCTTTTTTGGGATTCTTCTGGATTTTTGATTTGACACTCCTCTTAGGGGAGGCATTAAGCTACATAAGGAAAGGAGGAATGAGCAACATTGTACACGGTAAAAGAAGTATCGGAACTGTCCAAGGTTACGATTAAAACGCTTCATCATTATCACAAGATCGGTCTTCTCTTACCAAGCAGGATAAGTGATGCTGGATACCGGTTGTACGGAACGAAAGAGCTGGAACGTTTGCAAGAGATTCTATTTTACAGAGAATTAGAATTTTCTTTAGATCAAATCAAGGAAATGATGGAGCATCATTCCGACAGGTACTCTATTCTTTCGCAGCAGGCGGAGCTACTCCTTGTCCGTAAAGCCAGGCTGGATACGATTGTTCAGACATTACGTAAATCTATTGGTTATTTAAAGGATGGGGAGCACATGGATAATAAGGAAATGTTCGAAGGATTTGAAAGCGAACGAGAATGGAAAGAAGCTCTGATCGAGCAAAATCAATATTTGAAGGAATCGTATGGGATGGACTCTATTAAAGTTGTACCAGAAGATGTTCAGGATATGAATGAACAAGCGCTTGAAGGCATGACATTTATGAATAAAATAGCAAGTTCATTAAGAGAAGGGATAAAACATAACGATAAGGAAATAGAGAATTTGATTCGATATCATCTTGAATTTATGAACAAACATGGCCATAACATATCTGCGAAAGACTTTGCAGCGCAGACTCAATTTTTCTTAAGTGATGACTTTCATCTTAAAATGCTTGAGAGTCAGCAAACGGGGTTGGCTTATTATCTTTCTGCAGCAGCAGAGTCGTTTGCGGCAATAAATCAATAAAATAAACCGAGAAACGGATGCCATCTCAAAAGGAGGCATCTGTGCTTGTAAAATGTAATCTAAGGTGTGAAAATGGTACGATTTTTAGAGACAAACTTCATGAGAATACAACCATTTTCTCTCGGTAAATTTCGGATACGACAGTAGCTCCTACCGCAGCATTGAAAGTACAGATGTATAACGGAACATTGTCTGCTTCAGGAAATACGTTGAATCCAAAGTTCAAGCTGGTGAATACGAGCACAAGTGCTGAGCGCTCTCCAATGTGAATTTAAGATACTATTACACGATTGATGGAGAGAAGCCACAAAGCTTCTTCTGCGATTGGTCACAGGTGGGAAGTGTGAATGTAACCGGAATATTTGTTAAATTGCCAACAGCTAAAGCGAATGCGGATTATTATCTAGAGGTTGGCTTCTCGAGTGCAGCGGGTTCACTTGCTGCGGGTGCGAGCATCGACATCCAGGTGCGTGTGGCTAAAGAGGACTGGACGAATTACACTCAAACCGGAGATTATTCCTTTAATGCGGTAGATACGAACTATGTAGACTGGAGCAAAGCACCAGCATACGTGTCAGGAAATTTGATTTGGGGTAGTGACCCTAACTAAAGATCATCACCAGTAGTACTGAGGAGGCTGTCCTAGAAGTAGAGAAATCTACTTTTGGGGCAGCTTCTTTCTATATAAAACAAACCAGACAACAGACGACGTGTGCATAAAAAACCAAATAGGGAAATCCTTCCTATAAATAGCCGATTTTAGCTTTAAATGATCGAAAATAGGGAAATCCTCCCTATAAATCAGGGCAATTTCTTTATTTTACAGCAAATCAGCTAAATTATAGGGAGGTTTTCCGTAATTATTAGTTGGACGGGTAGTGATCTTAGAGTTATAGGGAGATATTCCCTGAATATTCTAGCGGCGTTTCATTTGACATTCCATTTGCTGGTTTTAGTTGTTACAACGTTTGTCCACTATCTACCGTAATGATCTGTCCGGTCATTGCTTCCTGTTCGAGTGTTGCGCAGACGAATTGAGCGATATCGTCAGTGGATGATATACGCTGGAGCAGCAGATTAGGTGCTAATTTATGCATCTGTTCTTCTCGACCAGACCACCATCTTGTAGCAACAGCTCCCGGAGCGACACAGTTCACTCTAATAGTTGGAGCTAGCGCATGGGCTAGAGATTTCGTGAGGCCATGAACAGCAGCTTTGGAGACCGCATAAGGAAGGGAAGAGCCTAAGCCAGTTTGTCCGGCGATGCTGCCGAGATTAACGATGGCGCCTGAGGCGCTTTTGTTCATATACGGTGCAACTGCTCTGGCGCAGAAGAACATTCCTTTCACATTTACATCATATAGTTCATCCCAGACTTCCTCCGTTGCTTTTTCCAGATCACCCAGCGCAATATGTTTAGTAATACTGGCGTTATTCACCAGTAGATCTACCGTCCCAAAATGCTGAATAATCGAATGGACCATACTTCGCACTTCCTGATCCTTAGAAACATCGGCTTGTACTGCTATCGCTTGTCCACCTTGATTTATAATCGTATTCACAGTTTCATTAGCTTCTGCCTCGGATCTAGAATAGTTGACTGCAACAAGGGCTCCGCGTCGGGCTAATTCCAGACTTACAGCCGTGCCAATTCCAGTACCTCCACCAGTTACTAAGGCTACTTTATTGTTAAGATCCATCCTTATTCACTCCTTTTGTTGGCGTATGTTGTTGATATAGAGTATTCTATAGTGATTATTGGATTTCGTATAATTGAATTAATTGAAGGTTCCGTTCAATTTATTTGAATTAAGTAGTGGAGGGCTCAGGAATGGATCTAAAAACAATAAAAACCTTTCAAGCAATTGTGATTTCAGGTAGCTTTAACCGTGCAGCAGAGGAATTGAATTATGCCCAATCAACGGTCACGATGCAAATGCAGAGGCTTGAATCCGACTTAGGATGTCAACTGCTTGAGCGGGGAAAACAAATCTGCTTAACAGAAGCTGGTAGATTGTTTTATGAAGAAAGCTTACATATTGTTAAGGATATGGAGCGGTTACAGAGTCGTTTGGCCGATTTGAAGATAGGCGAGGCTGGCAACGTCCGCATAGGGGTAACAGATCCGACGGCGAGCTACCGTTTGCCGCAGCTGTTAAGTAGCTTTATGACGCAGTTTCCGAAAGTGAAAGTCTCCGTGGAGATCGCGGGAACCTCTGCACTCAGTGAACTACTTTTGCGAGGCGAAATTGATATGGCTGTATGTTCAGCGCCAGAGCTGGGTAAGGAGCTTTATTTTGAACCTTTATTTACGGAGGGATTTGTGTTACTTATGCCAGAAGAGCATCCGCTAGCTTCCAAGGAGAATATTACACCAGAGGATTTACAGGAGCATCGGTTACTTATTACGGCAGCAAACTGTCCTTATCGCAAAAAATTAGAAAGTGTGCTACAGGAATCAGGTGGAGCACCATTCGATACTATGGAGATTGGAAGCATGTCGGCTTTAAAGTATTTTGTGGAAAGTGGCTTAGGTGTCGCTCTTGTCCCTGAGATAGTCTTGAATCCGGCCCCTGCAGGAACGGTAGTGCGAAGATTGGAGGGAAAGGTTATCGATATGACCTGTGGAATCCTATGTAAACTTTCGGATTATCCGTTCAAGTTAGCGAGCTCCAGATTGTATCATTTTTTAAAGCAGGAGCTATCCGCGACAAGGATATTTTGAATTTTAAACGAATTGTATATATTAGGAAAAAAAGAGAGGGCGGTGCTTGATGTTTTTAAGGAGAAAATTCAGTTTCTGGTTTTCGATTATTAGTATCATCATCTGTCTAGGTGATTATTTGGGGATCGGGTTTGCAAACATCATTCTTGTACGACTTAATCCGATTATAGATACGCTGATCTTTATGAAGCCTTTTGCAAACTGGATGGTTGATGCTAATAATACGGAATGGGCTGCAAGCAGTATATTGATCAGCGTCAGATTTCCTACGTATGTAATTCATTTTGGGACGTTCCTGATTCTAGGACTTCTTATAGATTATCTTATATATATATTTAAACAGAAGTAAAAGCGAGCAGTATTAGTCGAAATGAGAAAAGGTGAGATGAGATGAGTGGAGTAGAGGGAAAGCTTGAGTTGGAGAGGATTGTTTTTATAGGAAGGACCTATGAGGAATATTTGCAGATGTTTAATTTGAAAGAAGCGGATCTTGTAGGCGGGCGGATTTTGGATTGTCCTGCGGGTGCCTGTTCTTTCACGGCGATATCCAATCAATTGGGGAGTAACGTAACTGCTGCCGATATTGCTTACTATTACTCTACGGATGAGCTTGCGGACAAAGGTGTTCAAGATATCGAGCATGCTATGTCTGAACTGAGTAAGGTACAGGATAACTTTGTGTGGGACTACTTTGAGTCTATAGAGGATCTGACACAAGCGAGAATTAAGGCTTTAAACGATAATATCAAGGATCAGAGACAAACCCCGGAGCGATATGTTCCTGTGGTTTTACCTGATTTGCCATTTAATGATGAGGCTTTTGATCTGACATTGTCTGCACACTTCCTGTTTATGTATAGTGATCGGCTGGACTATGATTTTCATCTAAGGACTGTTAATGAGCTTATGCGGGTGACTAGAGGAGAGCTTCGTATTTTCCCATTAGTTGATCTGTCCTGCCAAAGATATGAGCATTTAGATCGCCTTATCGATGAGCTGGTTCGCCAAGGTTTCGCTGTGGAGGAGATGAAGGTTCCTTATGAATTTCAAAAAGGGGCAAATCAGATGCTAAGTATTAGAAGAAGGAACCCATAAATAGATAGCTATAGTTTGTTAAAAAACACGAGGGCGTCCCTAAGCCATTTTTATCGCTTTGGGGGCACCCTCTTTTTTAAATATAGCCCTATAAAATATTACGCCACTCTCTCTTTACGCTCAGCTACATAACAAGCAATTCCCAGTACCAGACCGAGTCCTACCAGAACAGCACCGACCCATGGCAGCGAAGTAATCGCAAGATGAGAAATGACCCATCCGCCGATGAAGGCACCTGTTGCGTTTCCGAGATTACCTGCGGAGTGGCTAGTTGTAGAAGCAAGTGCAGGTGCGGACTGAGCCAGACTCATGATCCTTATTTGAAGTCCTGGCATGACCGCAAAGGATACCAAACCCCAGAAGAATATTGTGATGACCGCAGCTACTGGACTATGCATTGTGAAGGAAAAGATCGTAAGAATGACACTAACCGCGAAATAAAGTCCCACGATAGAAGGCATCAGCTTCCAATCTGCAAGCTTCCCACCAACGATATTCCCGATGGTTACACCACAGCCGAAGAGAACTAAAATCCATGTCACACTATGCTCGGCAAAGCCGGTAACTTCCATTAGCAGTGGCGCTATATAAGTGAACACTGTGAACAAGCTGGCGTTACCAAGCGCACCGATCAGTAAGAATAGAAGCAGTTTAGGATTAGCTAGCGCAGAGATTTGCTGGATTACACTAGCAGGTTTGTCTTGTTTAATCTTTGGAATGAAAATAAGAATGCCGATTAGTGCAGCGACTCCCATGACTGCTATCGCAGCAAATGAGGCGCGCCAGCCCATGTATTGCCCAATAAATGTTCCTAGAGGAACACCGACGATATTAGCAATCGTTAGACCAGCCATCATAATGGATACGGCTCCGGCCCGCTTATTGGGCTTGACCAGATTAGAAGCGATTACTGCACCAACGCCAAAGAAAGTCCCGTGTGTTAAAGCTGTGATGATACGAGCAACCATAAGAACGGCATAGTTTGGAGCAAATACAGAGATTCCGTTGCCTAGAATAAATAATACCATGAGCAGGCATAACAGTTTCTTTTGCGGAATTCGTTGTGTAAGGATGGTTAGAATAGGAGCACCGACGGCTACCCCAAGGGCATACATCGTGATCAGCTGGCCTGCTGTTGAAATACTAACCTGTAAATCCTTGGCGACATTTGGTAAAATACCCATGATGACAAATTCAGTCATTCCAATGGCAAAAGCGCCTACTGTAAGCGAAAGAATAGAGATGGGGAAAGGTTCTTTGCGTGTTTTTTCCACACGGGCGGGTTCCTTGTTGAGGTTTGGAATTGCGTTCATGGTGCCAATGTTCAACCTTTCTTCTGTCTGTAATGAAGCTCCACCCTTATTAAGATGATAGATCCGACATGTAGTACTGCTTTATATTATTTAGTTTTCTGAAATTATTTTCAAGAGAAATATTTATTTCAGATAGTTTTCATATTAAATAATCATTGAAAGGATGGATTATTCATGATGGAACTTAATGGTACAAAAAATGAGAAATAATTATAAGCAAGCAGCTTTAATGGCGCTCCAGCACTTTGACCTCGATTGGACTCAGATTCGTTTCAATCAACTATCGGACACCTGCACTTTTGTAATAGAGACTAATAAAGAGGGAACTTTTTTGCTGCGTCTTCACTCGGGGAGATCTAAAGAGGAAATTAACTCTGAAATCGCGTGGCTGGAGCTTTTGAAGAGGAAAATCGATGTGCCCCTGCCAAAGGGCGTTCATGATCGAACAGGTTCTGTTACGTTCAAAGTGGAGCAAGGTAATGGGGATGGTATATATGCATCGTTAATGCGCTGGGTTGAAGGCGAACATGCGAACGAAAGACTTACCGAAGGGCAAATTTACAAAGAAGGCGTTCTATTAGCCAAGCTACATAAAGCGGCACAGGAGCTTGAGTTACCTCCAGGTTTTAATCGTCCCGTGTGGGATGAACATAGCTTTAGAAAAGCAATGCTCCGATTAAAGCTGCACTACCATAGTTTTCTTTCGGATGATGAGTTCGTGCTGTATCAGTCTGCGGCTGAGAAATTATACGGCTGGTTAAGCAAGCAGCATAAAAATAAGAACAGAAGGACTTATGGGGTCATCCATGGTGATTTACATCAAGGGAACATCATATTTAAAGAGGGTGAACCTCGACCGATTGATTTTGGAAGATGTGGCTGGGGCTATTATCTTTATGATGTGGCACATACCATTTTGGGAATATATCCTCTGCAAAGAGAACTAGTCATTAAGGGGTATGAGAGTGTTATCAAGCTTGATGGGGAGTGGGTTCAGACGTTAGAGCATTTTACGGTCATGGTTATGATCGAAAATTATTGCCATCATGCACCCGACCCTAGAGAAACCGAGGGACTGAAAGCAGAACAGCCTTATGCGCAAGCGATTCTAAGGAATTATCTTAAGGGAGATCCCTTTCTTTTTAACACAATTGAGATTTAACGTATAAAAATAGGGCCTCTTTGGGGAATTTATTAAAAGTTCCCTAAGGAGGCTATTTTGATGAAAAAAAACTGGATTGCTCCTCTTCTTATCGCAGTTATGTTCTTGCTGGGGCAACAACCTTGCTCCGCTAATGGGCTTGTTCAACCGCAAGCCGAGGCTCCGTCCAGATCTGATTCGGAACCGAAGCTTCCAGATCAGGATTCCCGCGAGCTCATGTACAAAGACACAATGATGCTCTTTCTTTTACCCCATATTGAGAAAAAAATCGCTGAGATCTATGCACCACTTCTGACGATAACTCCGACAGTGTATCCTTATTTAGTAGAAGTTACAGATATGAAGCGAGTGAATGGATTTCGACGGTTTGATTTCTTAATTACACTCAACATACACCCTACAGTGGGTCCGCATCTTTCCGTTGGAGAGGATACTATGACTTTTAGAATCACTCCTGGTCCTAAGGTGAAGTTAGAATCATTCAAGCATTTGAGAGACCCGCGTAAGTCTGACCTTACACCAAATTATCAGAATATCTTGAGATAGAGCCAGAAAATACACCTATATGGCCACGCATCTTGAGTGCACAGAAGTGTTGTTCCGATATGGGACCGCTCCATTATGGAGTGGTTTTTTGTGTTGTGTATATGGTGGATGAAAGCACAATATGGTATTATGAAAATAGTGGATATATTGAATTAAGTAACTAAATTCAAACTATGAGGTGTAAGGATTGAGTGATCATAAATTCGAAGAGGAACACAGAGATGGGATTTTAAGCGAAATCAAAGCTAAAGTCACAAGCGATATCACAAGTAACTCTAAGAATAAAGTAAAACTAGGCGTATCTACTAAAGACGGGCAGTTAGGGTTCCTTTTTACAAGGGGAGGTCTTCGGGAAGGTGCAGGCAGAAAAAGCACTGGTGTAACTAAAAAGGTATCTTTGACGTTATCTGAGGAAGTTTGGCAGGAGATAGAGCAGGCTTGTGCGGATCAGAACGCATCTCGCTCCCAAGTATTTCGGAACATCATTGAGGGACATTTTGCAAAGGAATCTAAGGAGAGTTAGGTGAAGTCTTTGCTAATCCATGTGTCAAAAGATTCTCTCAGCACTGCATTACAAGCAGCCTTAAAAGCTATATCCGCGAATAGTTCCTCCCGTGTTCTTTCCGGAATACATATTCAGGCGCAAACTCAGGGTCTGATATTAACAGCCAGCAATTTAAGAATGACCATTGAATATAAGCTCCCTGTGAAAATGGATTCGATGATAGTACACAAACCAGGTGAGATCGTAGTTCCCGCGCGTTATTTTTATGAGATCATTCGTAAGCTTGATCCTGGACTAATTAGGCTGGAAATCGTAGAGTCATTGATTTTAAACATTCAATCAGGGAACACTCAATTTCGTTTATGTGGAATGGATGCGGCAGAGTTTCCGAGAATCCAATATATAGATCATCCAAACTTTCAAAGGATTAGCATGAAGAACACCCTCTTGAAGCAAATATTTAAAAGAGTAGTTTTTGCGGTCTCTTCATCGGAAACCAGACCTGTGCTGACAGGCGTATCACTTCAAATTGATAAGCGAAATATACGTGTTGCCGCCACTGATGGCATCCGCCTCGCCCAGCATGTTATTGAAAGTGTAGAAGATTACGGTGCAATTCCTTTAGATGTTGTAATCCCAGGCAGCACCCTTGAGGATCTTTTGAAAATATTAAACGATAATACAGACAGCAGCACCGAATTAGAAATAGGCCCTAAGCAAATCAGATTTATTTCTAATGGATTGAGGGTTCAGTCTGCCCTTCTAGAAGGAACTTATCCCTCTGTCAATAATTTAATCCCAAAAGCGTACCTCTCCGAAGTGATTGTTAAGACAGACCGTTTGTTACATGTAGTTGAACGTATTTCAATATTGGCTGGTGAGAGTGTTATGCTCAGCGTACTTCCTTCTAACACGCTTAGTTTAGTGTCCAAGACTGCAGAAATTGGGGATGTAAAAGAAGAGATTCCTTTGGAGCATCTAGAAGGTGAACACTTTCGAGTTTCATTTAACGGCAAGTATTTCAGAGACATCCTTCGGGCGATTGATTGTGAGACGCTTAGAATAAGGTTCGCGGGAAAAGAAAGGCCGCTGGTGATCCTACCTGTAGACGCATCTTCGTCCACACTTTTTTTAATTACTCCTGTGAGGACGCAGAATTAAGGATGTGATTATACGCAGTAATTGAGTAGACTGGGTGAATAGCTGCAACTGAGTCCGATTTATCCTAAATATACCTTCAACCTCACAGCTTCTCTAACGAGAGTGACTTATATTTGATTTAGGAGGGGATGAAATGCATAATGCGAAGACGGCTATAGTTTATTTCTCAGGAACTGGAAATACGGAACTTATTGCTAAGCAATTTGCTGAAGAACTAAGTAGTAGCGGGCAAGACGTAGATTTGTTTAGAATGGAAGATATTCTAAAAGGCTCTCGTTCTGTCAAATATGAATCCTACGGCCTTATTGGCATAGGCCATCCGGTTCTAGGTTTTGGCGCATCCGGATTTGTTGAACGTTTTGTGGAACAGTTGCCTGATTGTAATGGAACCCCTGCCTTCGTGTTCAAGACAGCCTCTTCTCCACACTATATTAATAATGGAGCTTCGAATACGGTTCTGCGTTCTTTGCGTGAAAAGGGGTTTACACCCTTCCACAATTCCATTTTGGCGATGCCATGCAATTTTTATATTAAATATGATGACAGATTGAATAAGCAGTTGTATCAGGTCGCTCAGCATAAGGTGAAGTTATTTGCACAGGAAATCGTGAATCGGATTCCACGGAACTTGCGGATTCATCCAGTGCTGGAGAGAGTGCTGAGAACGGTATATTATTGTGAGGAAAGCCAAGGGGGAAAATACTTCGCCAAAGGATTGCGAACAACTGACTCTTGCACACGATGTTTGAAATGTGTTAGAAGCTGTCCAACTTCTAATATTACCAACAGCCAAGATGGGATTATATTCAGTCAAAATTGCTTATTATGTATGCGTTGTGTTTATTCTTGTCCTCAGAAGGCGATCCAAGCGACACGGCTTAAGGCTAGCGTAGTAGACCCCTATACTGGAGGCCCAAAACTTCATAAACTAATGAAGGATTCTGAGAATGATGGAAGGTTTGTAACTCCAAAGTCCAAGGGCTACTACAAGCATTTCATTAAATACTTGGAGGATTGAATGATGAATCTGTTTCAGATAGGATCGAAACCGTTGGGGACCGAACGAATCACAGCATTTTTAGAGGATAATTATGTGAGTATCGGCTACCCCGGAATAGGAGATTTGGAGAACATCAGTATGGAGAAAATAAATGATCGGTTGCTTCGTACTTACAAATTCAGTGAGCTGGAGCTTACAGAACATATGCAAGCCATTCAACTATTCGTACATACGATGCAGGATGGCGATTATGTGCTGGTGTGTGATGGAGATTGGGTACATCTGGGTGATCTTGGAGATTATTTTTACAATGAATTATTTGACACGCCAGACATCGGTACATGCCATCGGCGTGGTGTAACTTGGCTGAAAAGTCTTCCTATAACCGATCTAAACGCAGGGGTAAAAGAGTTTCTTAGCGATAGTGGAGTGGTTAAACAGTATAAGGGACCGATGCCTAGTGCTCGTGTGGATCTGTGGATTACAGGTTCTTCTGATTCAGAGCAAACGGTGAGTAATCGAGAGCATGTGGATGAAGAGACATTAACAATGGCGCTTGATATTTTGAAAGAAGCACTTGTCAGTGAGGATGCCGAACGACGGGAACGAGCAGCAATTGCAATTCTTCAGTATGCTAAGTAGTCGAGAAAGGTTTCAGATCCACATCCATCCTCATAACAAAAGCGTTCCATCCGTGATGCAAAAATCGGATGGAACACTTTTGTCATATCTATCGGTATCTTTCAATTACCCTTAGATAAATTCAACGAATTCATTGACCGGCTTACGATAGCCACGTGGTCTGATTTTATGTTTCTTATCTTTGCCGATAGTGATCAGCATAACAGGTACCATATGATCGGGGAGATTTAAAGTAGCTTGAATGGATTCCGGATCAAAGCCGATCATCGGGCAGGTATCCCAGCCTTTATCTTTGGCAATCAACATGAAGTGCATGGCGGAAAGGGAGGCATTCCGTATAGCTTCATCTCTTTGAAAAGCATCATTTTCTGCGTAAGCATTGTTAATTGTTTCTATCTCTGCATCATAATCCTCTTGGCTCATCGCCCCTAAAGCTTTAAGTCCACCGTAGATTTCTGGAGCTTTCAGATAAGCATGTTTATCTCCGAGTACTACAATTACCGCTGAGGCGGAGTGTATTTTATATTGACCGTAAGCCGCCTTACGAATCTCTTCTTTTAAATTCTCATTAGAAACCACTTTATAATTGGTATGTTGAAGATTATAAGCCGATGGCGCCAATCTGGCGTAAGAGAACATTTCCTCTAGTTCATTCTGAGGTATCTTCACCCCTTCAACAAAATTCATAGCAGACCTGCGGGATTCAATTAAATCTGTAAAAGTGCTCATGAGTTATTCCTCCATAATGTGTATGTATTTGCTTGTTAATTATAAATAAGTGACATTTATAAATAAACTAACTATTTGTTACTAACTCAAAATAGCACAGTTAATTATATTCGTCAATGATTAAATTCACTTCATGTAGCTTCAGCCTTCTAAGTCCTTCGAGTGTTCGAAGAATAAATCCTATGTTGTAAAATATTGGGATGTAAATTAGGATATTAGGATAAGAAAAATTAAAATTGCTTCTATTAATGAAAGGGTGGGAATGTTGAACGATACTAGAGAGCAGTTGATAATAGACCTGCAAAGAATTGAAGAGAACGATTACGAGCTTAGAAGTGGGGAGCAATTAAGGGATTATGTGAAGCTGATGCTTGAGTATATAGGAGATCCACAGCCGATGCTACGAGATGACTTGATCTATTCCACCTTTTACAAATGGATTAACGAGAAACAATGGTTTAGTGATGTGGAGCTTCGTGAACTACTTTTGATTCTCCTTGACGAGAAGCATTTGTTCTATCACATTGGCAGTAAAGAAGATCAGGCTGTGTTCACAAGAACATTTTCTGTGCTGGTCGTTGCGCTGATTCTTCAGCGGCATAGGGAACGGGCTTTTTTAGATAGCGCTGAGTTTAAAAATGTGAAGGAAGCTCTGATTAGATATTATGAGGAAGAACAGGATTTACGAGGATTTATGCCAGAAGAAGGCTGGGCACACGCTGCAGCCCATGGCGCAGATGCCTTGGATGAACTGGTACGGTGCTCAGATAGTGATGCTGCAATCCGGGAAGAGGTTTTGGCAGTCATCCAAAGGATGCTTTACAACGATCAGTACATATTTAGTGACGAAGAAGATGAACGGATCGCTACGATTGTAGCTACAATGATAGATCATCATTTACTTCCACAACAATCTATTGCCGACTGGATCCGCAACTTGGAGCAATGTGGAGGGTGGCCGAGAAGCCGCGGCCAGTACGTTGCTCGTGTGAACACTAAAAATTTCGTTCGTTCTCTGTATTTTAGATTGCTACCAATAAAGAACAATCCGGCAATGGTCGAGGCTTTATTGAAAGCGGAGATGAATTTGAATAAATTTACACAATAAGCATTTAATCATCTATGCGTGTATAAATAATATCGAAAATTATGACTAATTTATTTTAATGTAATAAAAATCACAAAACTTTGGAAAAATTCAAAAACTTTGTGACATTTATAACTTGATAAGTGCTATAATAGAAATATGGCGTTATAAGTTATTATTTTTAAATACTATTAAGCAGCAAAGCTTATTTGCAGAGGAGATTCGGATATGTCAGAAACAATCACTCAAACACAACCTGAACAAGAATCACCAAAATTAGCTGTCACTCAAGAACAAATGAATGTTCTGGAGCAGCTATTGAAGCCTGAAGTTCAGGAGTCGTTAACTGTCTTAGTGGAACAGTTGCCAAAATTAACAGAGCTTGTCGGCGTGCTCACAAAGTCATATGACTTTGTTCAAACTGTCGCTGCGGATGAAGTCTTGAAAAGTGATACGGTAAGTGCAATTAAAGAACTTGCTGAACCAGTGGTGCATTCGGCGAAGAATATGGCAGCTACAGTGATCGAAGCGCAAGATCGTGCGAATGAAAGCAAAGAAGTGATCGGTGTATTTGGTCTTATGAAAATGATGAAAGATCCACAAGCACAGAAACTTTTCCGTTTTGTAAATGCTTATCTTCAAGTTGCCGGCGAACGCAGTCAACAGAAATAATATTTTTTATATCTCATTCGTAAGGACGGAGGAAACATCATGTCTAAACATATTGTCATTCTAGGAGCGGGTTATGGTGGTCTACTAAGCGCCTTAACTGTACGCAAATACCTGAAGAAAGACGAAGCTAAAATTACAGTCGTTAATCAATATCCTACTCATCAAATTATTACAGAATTGCATCGTCTTGCAGCGGGTAGTGTTGCAGAAGGTGCTGTTGCTATGCCACTAGCTAAGCTTTTTGCAGGTAAAGATATCGACCTGAAAATTGCAAAGGTGAATTCTTTTTCTGTTGAGAACAAACAAATTACACTATCTGATGGTGTGACATTGTCCTACGATGCTTTAGTTGTGGGTCTTGGAAGCACTACGGCTTATTTTGGCATTCCAGGTCTTGAGCAATACAGCATGGTATTGAAATCGGCAGCAGATGCTAACAGAATTCATCGTCATATTGATGAGCGTATCCGTGAATATGCGAAGTCTAAAAATCCAGCGGATGCAAGCATCCTAATCGGTGGCGGTGGCTTAACAGGTGTTGAACTTGTTGGTGAAATCGCTGATGTGTTGCCAACGCTCACTAAGAAATATGGCGTGGATCCTAAAGAAATCAAACTGATGCTGGTTGAAGCAGGTCCTAAGATTCTACCAGTATTGCCAGATGCACTGATCGAACGCGCAGTGGCAAGCTTAGAAAAACGTGGTGTTCAATTCTTGACAGGTCTACCTGTTACGAATGTTGCGGATAATGTCATTGACTTGAAAGACGGTCAAAAAATTGTTGCTAACACCTTCGTATGGACTGGCGGCGTACAAGGAAATCCACTGATTGGTGAGTCCGGTCTTGAAGTGAACCGTGGTCGTGCAACGGTAAATGAATTCTTGCAATCCACATCACACAAAGACGTATTCGTTGCTGGCGACAGCGCCGTTGTTTTTGCCGAAGATGGTCGTCCATATCCACCAACTGCACAGATCGCTTGGCAAATGGGCGAATTGATCGGGTACAATCTTTATGCATACTTGAAGGATAAATCATTTGAATCCTTTAGTCCGATCAATTCAGGAACGCTTGCGAGCTTAGGTCGTAAAGACGGTGTAGCCATCGTTGGTGCTAGCTCAACTCCGCTAAAAGGATTACCTGCAACCTTGATGAAGGAAGCAAGTAATATTCGTTACTTGTCTCATATTAAAGGGTTGTTTAGCTTAGCATATTAATTTTATTACTTGGAAAACCTGCTCAGATTTGAGCGGGTTTTTTGTTGATCTCTAGTGGTTTCTACCATGAATTGTCAATGGTTGTCCTAGTACGTAGTATTCATTTTTGATATAATAGATTGGCTAATATTAACAGAGGAAATAGGGGAGGATTACGTGATGTTATTCCGGCAAAACGATGTCATTCTGTTTCAAGGCGACAGTATAACGGATTGTGGTCGCAATTATGAAGATGCTTCATCGCTTGGTGTAGGCTATGCATTGATGATCGCCGCTCGTCTGGGGCATTTATATCCTGAGAAGAATCTTACGTTCTATAATCGTGGAATTAGTGGAAACCGTGCAGTAGATTTGCAGGAACGCTGGGAGAAGGATTGCCTGAATCTGAAGCCGACTTGGGTATCCATATATATTGGGATTAACGACACTTGGCGCCGCTTTGATTCTGGTCAGGAAACAACGCCTGAACAATTTGAAGCTGCGTATCGTGACCTGATCGAACGCACGCAACATTCGCTCGCTGCAAAATTAGTCTTAATCGAGCCATTCGTGTTGCCTGTCCCTGAAGATCGTAAAACCTGGCGCAAGGATCTGGACCCTAAAATTCACATCGTTCGTGAACTGGCACGTGAATATGGTGCAACCCTTGTACCGCTGGATGGCCTGTTTGCTGCGGCATCCGTGAAAGCAGAACCTGCTTATTGGGCTCCGGATGGAGTACATCCATCACCTGCGGGCCATGCACTTATTGCAGATGCTTGGCTTAAGACGGTAGGTGCAATTAAAGCTTAATCTTCTGATCATATCACTACATATTTACTTGATTCTATAAGACTAGAACCACTCATTAAAGGAGCAGGTTGTAGTCTTTTTTTAAAATATAAGAATTTATATGTTCCATGCTATAAATTATCCTTATATTTCTCGCTCAAACACTTGCCGTCCTTATAGGGACGCCGAAGACGTTTATGCTTGTAACGGTTCGGAAAGTTGATTTCTTTATATTTATCGACGCTGTTATAATTGGGTTATGTTTCTTTTCTTTTCTTGGAGGCGGTTTGCATTAGGCATTTACTGTGTGTTGTATCTTTGTTAGTAGTTACGCTGTTAAGCGGATGTAAGAATGATGTTGGATTCATCAATGCTAGGTGGATCACCGGAGTGTCATTAACCTCAGTAACAACTAATGATCAGAATCAAGCTGACCATTCAGGACATTCCGAGACCCTTATGCTGAAGGACTCTAATCTGATTAAGACGCTTGCGGAGGCTATGAACAAGAGCAATAAATTATTGGGAGAGCTGGATTGGGCTCCTGAATTTAGAATGAATCTTGTTTATGGTGATGGTTACTCGAAGGATTATTACATAGCAATAGGTGATGAACCCGGCTATAAAGGAGTTTTTACTACAGCTGAGAATGGTGGTCAGGGCTACTCTATTCCGGTGAAAAATTCGGATCAATTAAGGAAACTCATTTTTGGGACAGCAGATCAGGCGAACATAGAACAGACGGAGTCGCTGGAGTCTTCTGTTAAGGTTACAGGGCCAGTAACGATATCATATAATGACCTCTCACCGGTAACTACTAGAGCCGTATTCTTGAATCTGCAGCTTTTAGATGGAACAAAGGGGTATTCGATAAAGCTTGATAAAGTCGATGATCATAGCTTCAAGAGAAGTTATTACGATAATGTTGCGGGTAAACGGATAGAAAATATTTTTCAGTGGGATGGAAGAAGTTAGACAAGTGATTCATACCAGAAGTGAGAGGAATGTGTGATAGATGATCAGTGATACCATACAAGATTTAGAAGGGCTAAAAGCGATAGGGAAAGTGGTAGGACATACCATCGCCGAGATGAAAAAGAAAGTAACTCCAGGTATGACAACAGCGGAGCTTGATAAGATTGGAGCTGGAATTCTAGCGGAATTCGGAGCATCCTCAGCCCCAATGAAAACGTATAATTTTCCAGGCAGCACCTGCATCAGTGTGAATGAAGAGGTTGCTCACGGGATTCCTGGTCCTAGAGTGATTAAAGCTGGTGATTTGATCAATATTGATGTATCTGCTGAGCTAAATGGTTATTATGGGGACGCTGGAGTTTCTTTTCAATTGCCACCTTATAATGAGGACATTCTTCGTCTATGCCAGAGTGCAGAGGAAACTATGATGAGCGTGATCAATCATTTGAGAGCAGGGATGAAGGTCAATGAGATTGGCAGAATGATGGAACTTGAAGCTCGGAAACGTGGCTATAGAGTAGTACGTAATCTGTGCAGCCACGGGATTGGCAAATCACTGCATGAGAAGCCTTTTGAAATCTTACCTTTCTACAATCCAAGAGTGACTACAGTATTAAAAGAGGGACAGGTGATTACGGTTGAGCCCTTCCTTTCTACTGGAGCAGACTACGTGGAGCAGCAGTCGGATGGATGGACACTGAGCGTTGTAGATAATGGCCGGGTAGCACAGTTTGAACATACGATCATTGTGACGAAAGGTGAGCCTATTATCCTAACCAAGCCATAAAGAGGAGAGTGCGAATTTGAAAATCGCCTTTGTACTTTTTAACGGGATTACGTTCTTGGGTTTTGCGGGGTTCTATGATGTTATTTATCGATTGGGGCAATTTGAAATCTGCAAAGAGTTGTCTTGGGATATATGTGCAGCGTCGGAGGAAGTAACGGATGAGTTAGGTTTCACAGTTAAAGCTGGAAAAGTGCTGCCAGAGCTTTCGGAGTATGACATGGTATTTGTACCTGGAGGAATGGGGACGCGGAAACTTCGTTATGATCTACTACCCATCCATCTGCCTATGAATTACTAAAACCTTACTGTGAAGAAGTTGTGAAGACCCGTATTGTGCATGATGGTAATGTGATTACAGGTGGTGGAGTTTCCACTTCCATTGATCTGGGGTTATATCTGATTTCACACTTGGCTGGAGAAGCAGCGATGAATTCGGTAAAAAAGCAGATTGATTATCCATACGAGATGCAGGGGATTGTTCAAATCTAAAGGTAAATACCGGAGGGACCAGAGATGGCTGGACAAAAAATGACGATTATGCTGTTTCAGCAATGGGTAAGCGATAAGGAGCAGTGGGTACAGCTTAGAAATTTGCTGATGAAGGAGAGCAATCTTCCTGGGCCGCGAGTGAATTTGGAGCTCTCAGGAAATTTCGCCAAACATTTTGCTCATCCTAAACTAACAGAAACAGACTGGGAGTTTCTTAATTCATGGGCTAATCTTACAGAGGCAGAAGCTGGGGTGAATGATCCCCGTGAGTTTCTGCCGTTTTGTGCGGTTAGAGCGTTGGGTGCTTATTACAGCTACGCTAAAGAAGATCAGCAAGTTATGATTCAGAGCATCATTAAGACAGCTATGAACGACTCTAGGTGGAGGATGCGTGAAGCGTCTGCTATGGCGCTGCAAAGTATAGGGGAGGATGGCTTTGCCCTTGTCAGGCAGCTGATCGACATGTGGGAGGAGGGTGCGAATGGGTTTGAACAACGAGCTTTTGTAGCAGCGTTAGCGCATCCTCCTCTTTTAAAAAAGAAAGAGAATACGCTTTATTGTCTTCAGTTGGCTACTCGAATCATGGAGAGTATGGGGAGTGGGGAAGTACAATATGAGGACGCTGAGCATTTTCGTGTATTATCTAAGGGACTTGAATACAGCTTAAGTGTATTTATGGCGAGTGAACCTGAAGCGGGTTTTGCCATGCTGGAGAAATTCGCTAAAAGCCCTGATAACCGAATTATTAAGATTGTGAAGAGTAATCTTGGTAAGTCGCGTTTGAGTAAAAAGTATGCTCTACAAGTTGCTGAGATCCTTAAGAGTTTGACAATACAGGAGAGAACATGAGGATCAGCTCTCCATTGAAATTATGAAGTGTAGTTTTACATGCATTTAACATGCCACTTATGCTTAAGTGATATAACAGAAGGAACTAGGTGAAAAGGTGGCTGTTAGATGAAACTAAGTAAAGAGGAAAAATCATGGATTTTATATGACTGTGGAAATTCGGCTTATTCGATGGCGGTTACAACGGCTTTACTTCCCATTGTTTTTGGGATGTTTTCGAATGTTAACAGCAGCATGGATTTGGGGTATTTTAATTCCATAGCGAGTATTCTGGTGGCCGTCCTTAGCCCGATTTTAGGGACGATGGCAGATTATAAAGATAAGAAAAAACGCTTCTTCATATTTTTCTCATTGATCGGCGTGATAGCTACTGCTTCGCTGGCATTCGTTGCACCTGCGAGTGGGCAGTGGCAGTTATTGATTGTATTTTATATTTTGTCAGTCATAGGTTTTGCCGGGGCCAATATTTTTTATGACTCTTTTCTGGTGGATGTAACCACGGATGAAAGGATGGATAAGGTATCCTCAAAAGGGTTTGCTTATGGATATATCGCCAGCGTTATTCCATTCGGTATCAGCCTACTGCTGATTCTGTTTATGGGGATGGATAAATCGATCGGCTATCAGATTGGATTTATAATCACTGCCCTTTGGTGGGGACTGCTGACCATGCCTATGATCAAGGATGTGCAGCAAAGATATTACATAGAACCTGAACCAAAACCGATCATTAATAGCTTCAAAAGACTGGGAGACACGTTTAAAAATGTAAGACAGCATAAAGTAGTATTTGTATTCTTGATCGCCTACTTTCTCTATATTGATGGGGTAGATACGATTATTAAAATGGTAGTGCCATATGCCACATCGGTACTGGGTGCGGATGCTTTTGATACCTTCACTTTACTGGGGATCTTATTAGTTATCCAGATCATCGCATTTCCATGTGCTATCTTGTACGGTAATCTCGCCAAAAAATACTCAGCTAGAACGATGATCATCGTGGGGATTTTTACATATATTATTTCTTGTATCGCGGCTTACTTTATTACTTCAGTGTGGCATATATTTATTCTGGGAGCTCTAATTGGTTCCGCCCAGGGAGGGATTCAGGCACTCAGCAGATCTTATTATGCGAAGATTATTCCTAAGGAAAAATCCAATGAATTCTTTGGGTTTTACAATATTTTTGGCAAGTTTGCGGCGATTGTTGGCCCTGCTGTAATGTCTTTAACAACTACCTTAACAGGCAATGCTAAATTTAGTATTTTAGCGATTATCCCACTATTTATTATTGGATTCTTCGTATTTATAACTTTACCAAAAGAGCAGCTAGAACAAGATGATCCGAAGGGACTTATCCTATGAAGTCAAGCAAAGAACAAACGGCAATGGCTAAACATCTGATTGTTATCTCTTACGATGCCTTTTCAGAAGACCAATGGGAAATGGCCAGCCGTCTTCCAAACTTATCGAAATTGATTAAGAGCGGAGCGCATAGTAATCAATTAAAAAGTGTATATCCCACGCTCACTTATGTGGTGCACACTACGATAGCAACCGGTGTATATCCGGATAAGCATGGTATCCACCATAACAATCCATTTCAGCCGTTTGTGAAGGAAAAGGAGCAAAGCTGGTTCTGGTTTCGAAATGCGGTAAAGGTGCCCACGATTTACGATGCTGCGCGTGAGCATAACATGAGTACCGCTGGGATCCTCTGGCCGGTATCAGGGAAATCCTCAATCCAATACAATATTCCTGAAATTAGAGCCATCAACAACGAAAATCAGGCACTGAAGGTGTTAAAAAGCGGGAGTCCGCTATATTGCATCGAGATGGAGCTGAAATACGGGCGGATTCGAAAAGGGATTGAGCAGCCCTATCTGGATGACTTCACGACTAAGTGTGCGATAGAAACGATTAAGCGTAAAAAGCCTAATCTTCTTATGATGCATTTGATTGATCTGGATGACGCCAAGCATGTTTACGGCACTGACAGCGATGAAGTGAAGCGGGTAATCACACGTATGGATAAGCGGTTAGGTGATATTATACAAGCAGTGGATGAAGCCGGGATAAAGGATGACACGGTTTTTTTAGTTTTGGGTGACCATGGCCAGTTCAATGTTCGGTACAAAGTGCATTTGAACAACCTTTTGCGGGAAAAAGGGTTGATCTATGAAGAGAACGGCGAAATGAAGTGGAGAGCTTACTTTCAGTGCGGGGGCGGAGCCGCTTATCTGCATATCAAACAAGGTGATGAAGAAGCTGAACAATTAGCATTAGCTGCGATTCGGGAGGATATGAGAGATGGCGCTTCTGGCATAGAGGAATTGTATACTAGAGAGCAGCTGAATCAACTTCATGTAGGCCCATCTACTAAATATATGCTTGAAGCTAGGAGTGGCTATTGTTTCGATGAGAGCATGGATGAACCTGCGATTGTTGATTTGGACAAACAAGGGATTAAATATGCTACGCATGGCTACTCTCCCGATAAAGAGGATTATAGATGCAACTTGGTGATCTCAGGGAATAAGGTGAAAAGTGATTTTCCCTTAGGGAATCTCAATATGGTAGATATAGCTCCTACGATGGCAAAGATTTTAGGGATTGATTTTAATCCTTGTGACGGAAGACCTTTAGATGAAATTTTCATTTACTAAAGCAAGCTGTGAGAAAAGCATTCATAATTACTAGATAACGCGTTGGTAGAGAAGAGCCGTACTCTCGCCAGCGCGTTATTTGTTTACCTAGAAGGAGGAGGAGGGCTTGTACTTGGTATAGATTGATTATAGATAAAGTCGGAATACTTACTGGAGCTATAACCATATACAATGGAATTAATATGGATTAAGAGGAGAATTGGATATGGATGCTGATATTAGACAAAAAATTTTAAATAAAAATGACAGACTTATTTGTATGGTTATTGAACGTGCTAAGAGAGACTTTCCTGATGACATTGCAATCATTGGGCTTACAGGTTCTTTCAGTACCGGAGATTTCCATGAAAAAAGCGATCTTGATCTAATCATAATTAATAACACGGCCCAAGGCTGGGGGATATCTTCGTGTTTTATTTTGGAGGATGTTGGCTACGACCTATATTGTACGCCATGGGAAACAAGGATAGAAGATCAAGCGAATCTTGAGAGCCCGATGATTTCGAGTCTGATAGATTTAGAGCTGTTATATTGTGCGAAGCCCGAATATCTGGAAAAGCTAAATTTATATAAACAGAGAGCACTCGATGCGTTGGCAAAGCCTATAGGGAGTGAATGTATTAGTAGAGCGAAAAAGAATATAGACATAGCAAAACAAGAATATACGAATACATTACTTTCTGAAGATATCGGAGCAGTGAGATATGCATCATGCGAAGTTGTATACAATTTGGTAAATGCTCTAACACATTTGAACAATACCTATTTTAAAAGGGGACTTAAGAGATACCTGGAGGAAATAGCTACGTATCGTTATGTTCCTGATGATTTTGAAAATATATATATGGCTGTGATCGATGCGAAGACTATCGTTGAAATCAGAAGTGCATCATATAGATTTTTAGAAAGCGTCAATGATTTATATAATAAAATGTATAAAGATTTTGTGATTCAGCCTGTCCCAACCTATGATAATCTTGGTGGCACCTTTGAGGAATTATGGTGTAACAGCCGCAATAAGGTTATAGCAAGTGTGGAATTAAATGATAAATCTTATGCTTATTATGCAGCCATGGGCATACAAAATTTTCTTGATGAAATGACAGAATCAAGGGGAACAAAAAAGTTTGATATTATGCAGTATTTTGATTCAGATCATCTGCATTTATTTAAAGAGCAGTTCCTGCAGGTCATGGATGAATATCTGGAAGAATATAATAAGGTGGGAAGGAAAGTTGAACGATACGATACTTTTGAGGAATTATATAACGAATACATGAAGGTGTGATAGAGAAGAGTACCAGATTACGAATTTTCGTAGTCTGGTTTTTTCATTTTTTATGGAACGATAAAGTTATTTTAATTCATATGGGTAAAATAATAGATATCATACTAGCGGCGTCTGATTTGCCAAAATGGTGACATTTATTATAGACTGTTTTTTGTCGGCTTTTGTCCAGTGGATGTTTTTCACTTGCAGTGATATAAAAAAACTAATTTGAAGTGGGGAAATGGAATGCATGGAATAAGACAGCATCAAAAATCAAATAAGCTGAAGATATTTTCAAAAGTCATATTAATTATTATAGGGGCACTTATTACTTCATATGGCCTGGAATCCGTATTAATACCTAACAATGTTTCGGATGGTGGTGTAACAGGCCTAAGTATCGTTGGCTCACAGCTGTTTGGATTACCGTTAGGGCTGCTAATTGTTATAATTAACATTCCTTTTGTTTGGTTAGGATATAAGCAAATTGGTAAAAGCTTTGCTATTTATTCGATTATCGGTATTGCCTCACTAGCTATTGGTACAAGCCTTATGCACCATGTGCCAACGATTATTGAAGGAGATACATTGTTAATTACTGTTGTAGGCGGGATTATCATCGGTTTTGGTATGGGTTTAGCGTTACGCAATGGTGGGGCGTTAGATGGGATCGACATGTTGGCTGTATTACTTTCACGAAAAATACCTTTTGGGACAAGTGATCTAATCTTATTCCTAAACATGTTTGTCTTTATTGTTGTTTCAACTGCATTTGGTCTACAAGGGGCGATTCTATCCGCACTTGCTTATTTTATTGCTTCTAAAGTAATACATATTGTTGAAGAAGGTTTAAGTGGTTCTAAAACCTTTAAAATTATCACCGTTCAACCGGAAATTATGGTGGAAACGATCCGTGACCGATTGGGACGTGGAGCAACCTATACTGATGCATACGGTGGTTACTCCAATGAACAATTCAAAGAAATCACCTGTGTAATTAACCGTCTGGAAGAAAGCAAAATCAAGGAAATCATTCATGAAATTGACCCTAACGCTTTTGTTGTAGTATATGATGTAGCAGAAGTTAAGGGCGGTAATTTCAAAAAGCATAATATTCATTGATTACTATCCTGAAGTGTCATCTGCTCAAGTGTTTGACAAATGCATAAAATGTAACTATTATTGTTGCATCTGATTAATGCACTTGTTGCTAGCCGGGTAGTATGGCAAAAGGAGAGATTTATAGTGAACATCAGCACCCGATTTGCGGTAGCCATTCATATATTAACGTTAATCGACAGTAATAAAGAGGGTAAAAGCACCTCGGAGTGGATAGCTGGTAGTGTGAACACCAACCCTGTAGTTATCCGCCGGCTAACGAGTATGCTGCAAAAAGCAGGACTGGTAACAGCCCGCCCTGGAGTCGCAGGAGCCTCGCTTTCACGTAGTAGCGCTGAGATTACACTACTTCAGATTTATAAGGCAGTAAACGCGGTGGAGGAGGATTCGTTGTTCTCGGTTCATGAGCACCCTAACCCGGATTGTCCAGTCGGCAAAAATATAGCCGGCGCCATTGTACCGGTATTCTCGCTCGCGCAAAAGGCGATGGAGAATGTCCTTCAGGAGGTTACTTTGGAGCAGATTGTGAATGAAATGCCTGAGATATAACCATTCCATATCGCAACGTAGAATGAAGACCACAACATGTGCTAACGTGATTGTGGTCTTTTTTATTGGAAACATATCACAAGGCTTCCAATGTCTCGGGTCAGGAGAGTAGTGACTCAAAGAAGGGAAGTAGGACGTAATCATAGAATCTGTATTTAGAAGTCAGAAAACAGATCATACTTCATATAGGGGAAAATCTAAGATGCTGAAGTGGGAAAATGAACGGAGGATTTACAGTGGAACAAATCGCATTAATCTCAGATATTCATGGAAATATCCCGGCTTTGACAGCCGTATTAGAGGATATTAAGCGGCGTGGAATTAGCAGGATATTTTGCCTAGGGGATATTGTTGGAAAAGGACCAAATTCAGATCTAGCCGTTGATATCATTAAGAACAATTGTGAAATCAGTGTTATGGGAAACTGGGATGATTTAATGAATCAGGATGTTGATTTTGAAATGGCCCGGTGGAGTCGGAATTTGTTAGGTAAAGACCGCCTTGCTTATTTAGGTACATTACCGTTCTCGATTGAGTTTATGATGAGTGGTAAGTTTATCCGATTATTTCATGCTTCACCGCGAAGCTACTATGAAAGGATTCAGCCTTGGGACGATTATGATAAGCGACTGTCTATGTTTGGTTGTTCTGATCTCTGCCAGGAGAAGCGACAAGCGGATATCGTAGGTTATGGGGACATTCACAATGCTTTTATAGAACATTTGGAAGGGAAAACTTTATTTAATGTAGGCAGCGTGGGGAATCCTCTTGATGTCACTCAGGCATCTTATGTGATTTTGGAGGGGGAGTATGGAGGCCTGACAACAGCATCTTTGAATATACAATTTGTAAGAGTTCCTTATGAAATTGAGTTAGCCATTCAACAAGCCATAGATGCGGTTATGCCAGCTACAGAGCCCTATATTCGAGAGCTTAGAACTGCGCAGTACAGAGGGAATGTGCGGGGATAAAGCCATCAAAAAGTAACGGAGGGAACGAATTGAAGCTTAGTCATGTATTTGAGCAATTCCCTATTTTGGAAACCGAGCAACTCACACTGAAAAAGATTGAAGTAAGTAATCTTGATGAGGTATTTGGAATTTATAGCAATGATCAAGTGTTTGAGTACTGCGGAATTATTCCGAAACATAATAAAGATACAGTAAAGAATATGATCGGACATTTCGAACGTGATTTTAATAAAGGGTTAAGAGTGAAGTGGGGAATTTTCCGTAAAAATAATCCGTACATACTGCTAGGTATCATTGAAGCTATGGATTTTAATCAAAAAGTGGATATGGTCACGATTGGTTATTTTTTGGCGGAGTCTTATTGGGGAAAAGGGATTGCAACTCAGGCCGTTGAAGCGGTAAAAAAATATTTATTTGAGACGGCAGAGGTCAATCGAATCCAAGCTGAAGTCATGCCTTTTAACGAGCGATCCAAGCGGGTCCTTTTGAAAAGTGGCTTTATGAAAGAGGGGACGTTAAGACAAGCCCATGTATGGTCAGGTAAAGGGCTCATTGATTTGGAGATTTATAGCATTCTTGCAGAGGAATACGGAAAGGGAGAAAACAGATCCTAGTGAAAGTAGGGGGAATTATGGGGACTATCGTGGTAATCGGTGGGGGAGAGCTAATCGATCTAGAAACGCTTGAAATGGATCGTGAAGTTGTGAAGTTGACCCAGAAAGCTAATCCGAAAGCATTATTTATTCCAACAGCTAGTAGTGATGTACCAGGTTATTGTGATACGTTCAACAAAGTGTACGGCGAGATTCTAGGATGTGAAACAAGTCATTTATTGCTTGTGAGCCAAACCTATACCCATGAAGAAATCGCAGAGTTAATTATATCCGCTGATCTGATTTATGTTGGTGGAGGCAATACCCGAAAGATGCTGGAGATTTGGAAAAATACCGGCGTAGATGCTCTTCTAAAAGAAGCGTACAACTCGGGGACTATTTTGACAGGGCTGAGCGCAGGTTCCATTTGCTGGTTTGAATATGGGCATAGTGACTCTGAAGCGTTCGACGACCAAGGGAACTGGCAGTATATTAAGCTTGAAGCGATGGGGATTCTGCCAGGCATTCATTGTCCGCATTATGATGAGGATATTCGGGTTGAGGATTTTTCGCGTATGGTTAAAGGTGGGGGGATACCCGGAATTGCAGTGGATAATAACTGTGCCATCATCTACAAGGATAATGAATATAAGGTGATGTCGACCAGAGAAGAGGCTAAAGCCTACCGTGTGATGGACTCGGAGCAAGGTGTTGTCGTTACTCAAATCGAAGAACACCCAAGCTACAGACCTCTCCATGAATTGTATAGTGCGTTATGATGGAGGTGACTTATGAAATCTAATCAAATCTATATAGTCCTAGCTAGTTTTATTCTAGGGGTTTCATTTATTATCGGATGTTCATTAACTAATGGCGATAAAGAGTTGGAAGTTGATCAAGACCAGACGCCATCCATAGTAACGGCTGATAAGCTTTTGATGGATATTAAAGAGACGGCCTTATACTTAAATCTGACTGAAGATCAAGTGATGAATATTGTTACAACCGAGCATAGTAAGTTTGGTACTTTTCCTGGAACTCCTTTTCCTTATATAAATGTAGACAATAAATATCTTTTTAACAAAGACTTATTATCAAATTGGGTTGCGGAAGCTTCCTTAAATAGGAGAGTTTATCTGAAAGGACAAACGAAATAAGGTTTTACTCGGATAAGGAAGGTGCTCACTATTAAATTACTGTTTGTCTGCAGCCAGAATCGCTGGCGGAGTCTAACTGCGGAGAAGATATTTCAAGGAATCGATGGTCATGAAGTGAGATCTGCTGGAACAGAGGATCATGCCAGAATCAAAATTTCTGAAGGGTATGTGGGCTGGGCGGACGTTATTTTTGTGATGGAGAAGAAGCATGTTAGAAGAATTCAAGATAAATTTAGATCCAGTATCATCGGCAAAAGAATAATTTGTTTGAATATATCAGATGATTATAAGTATATGGATGAAGACTTAATTGGACTTCTTGAATCCAGTGTATCTGAATATTTACAGGAATGGCACTCCTAAGGATGAAGTGATCTTATGAATCATGTTTGGCTGTGAATCAGTCAGCATGATTTTTTTGTTGGTAATTGACAAACATATAGAATGTAACTATACTAAAGATAGTTAATTTGTAACTGATCAAGTTACAGGAATGGTGGGAGGAAACATAATGACAACTAAAACAACACTTCATCCGGACGTAGAGATTGGTCTGGTGCAAATTAGAGTAAGTAATTTAGAGCGTTCGCTGACCTTTTATCAGAACGTGGTGGGGCTAAGTGTCTTGCGGCAATCTGGCCGTGAGGTGGAAATGACTGCTGATGGTCAGAATGTGTTATTGATTCTGCGGGAGATTGAGAATGCAAGGGTTCTTCGTCCGAACTCAGTGGCTGGATTGTATCATTTTGCTATCCTTGTTCCGGATCGTCCTAGCTTGGGACTCGTTGTTCGCAATTTGATCGCTTCGGGAATTGAAGTGGGTCAGGGAGATCATTTGGTGAGTGAAGCGCTGTATATTCAGGACCCGGATAACAACGGAATCGAAATTTATAGAGATCGTCCTAGGGATACATGGAAGTATGATGCGGAAGGGCATGTAATGATGACAACAGACCCAGTGGATGTAAATGGTTTATTGGCGGCTTCTGAAGGTTTACAATGGAACGGGCTGCCAGCTGGAACTGTGATCGGACATGTACACTTTCATGTGGGCAATTTAACTAAGGCGAAGGAGTTCTACGTTGGTTTGCTTGGTTTTGATCTAGTAGCTAATTATGGCAGTGCGGCAATGTTTATCTCAGCAGGTGGGTATCATCACCACATTGGATTGAATATTTGGGCGGGGCAGGGCGCACCTGTGGCACCTGCTGATGCAGTAGGAATTGATTATTTTACCTTACTTCTTCCGAATGAAGAGGAGCGTACGGCTGTAGTGAAGCGTGTTAAACAGGCGGGTTTCACCGTTGTAGAAGAGAATGGAGCTCCTACATTCAAAGATCCGTGGAACATTGGAATCAGACTTATAGTGAAAAGTCATACGAAATAACTAATCATCAATCGAATTCACCTTCTTCTGGATAGAAAGAACTACCCATTCTCGTCCATTTATTTTATAATATTTGGAAAAAAGATGGGCGGAAGGGTGAAGGTTGTTGGAATCATTCAAAATGGCGTATGTGATCCTTTGTCACAAAAATCCTGAGCAGATCAATATGCTAATCGATAGTTTAACTAATGACTCCGTCGAGTTTTTCCTACATGTCGATCAGAAGAGTGGTATTGAAGCTAACATTACTCACCGTAACGATATTCATTTTGTGAAAGAGCCTATTGATGTACGGTGGGGACATTACAGTCAGATTGAATGTGTTTTGAAGTGTTTTGCGCTGATCAAAGAACATGGGAAATTCAATTATATCCACATCATAAGTGGTCAGGATCTGCCCTTAGCTTCCAACGAAGTTATTCTTGATTTCTTTAAGGAGAATCAGGGGGACGAATTTGTGAAGTATCAGCAATTACCGAATACTTCTGAAACGTGGGGATGTTATGAGAGGGTGTCGGTTTATTATCCTAGATTCCTGATCTCAAGAACCAGGCGTATGGCTGCCGTTAGGATGAGGTATATTAAAGTAGTAATGAGCGTTCCATTCTTGCAAAGAAGGTTGGGTGCTCTGCCAAAATCGCTGTATAAAGGCTCTAACTGGATGTCTATCACAGGTGAATGTATGGAATACATCATGGAGTTTACTTCTACTTCTCCAGAGTATGTTAGATTTTTTAAGAACACATTATGTGGAGATGAAATCTTCTTCCATACGATTATTTTGAATAGTGCGTTTAAGAACAATGTACGGAGTGAAATTAAGAGGTATACGGACTGGGAAACAGGACCGGATTATCCAAGAACACTAACGATAGAAGATTATGACCGGATCACTCGTACGGGGACAGAATGCTTTTGGGGGAGAAAGTTTGATCTCGATGTCGACAGAACCATCGTTCAGGATCTCCTTGGTATAAATACTAAAATACAAACATCGTAAACATATACAGGAGGAAATTATATGAAAATCGCAGTTGTAGGAGCAAGTGGAAAAGCCGGAAGTCGAATCACTCAGGAAGCGCTAGATAGAGGCCATGAAGTTACAGCCATTGTACGGGATGCATCGAAAGTTGCAAATCGTAAGGCAAAGGTCATCGAAAAGGATGTATTTGCACTTACCGCTGAAGATTTGAAAGGTTTTGATGTTATTGTGAATGCTTTTGGAGCACCATTTGGACAAGAGCATCTGCATGTGGATGTCGGAAATGTGCTAATTGAAGCATTAAAGGATGCCCCTAATACAAGATTAATTGTAGTTGGAGGTGCGGGAAGTCTATATGTAGATGAAGCTAAGACGCTTAAAGTGGTAGATACCCCTGATTTCCCTGACTTTATCAAGCCAACGGCTACGAATCAAGGGAAGAACCTGGAGATTCTGCAAGGTACAGACTCGCTGTCTTGGACTTTTGTTAGTCCATCCGCTAATTTTGCAATTGGGACTAGAACGGGTTCTTATGTGAAAGGCAAAGATCATCTGCTTGTGAATTCCAAGGGTGAGAGCTATGTCAGCTATGAAGATTATGCGATTGCTATTATTGATGAAATTGAACAGCCACAGCATATTCGTGAACGGTTTACAGTTGTTTCGGAATCATAAGTGAGTATAACGATTAGGGACCATATATAAAAAAGAAAGCAGAGCCAGATCGGGGCTCTGCTTTCTTGCATCTGTTTATTCTCTTGCTTCCGCAATTTCAGCAATCCGTTTGTTTGCGTTTCCGCGATAAATTCCGCCATGATAGCAAATGACCGTTTCAATCTCATACTCGGCGAACTTCGTCAGAGAGGATAAAGCTTGCTTCATGTCAGGCGTTGCCGAAGGAGTGGGGCCGTGCAGCTCACCGCCTTGAACGGTAAGGGCATCCGCGGAAATTAGCGTACGGCTATCATGATGGTATAGACTCAGATGTCCAGGGCTATGTCCTGGTGTATGAATAATCGTAATTCCACCGGCAAGGGGCAGTATTTCCCCGTCCACTATGGTTCGATCTACTCTTCCTTTAGGGGGATGAGATAACACGGATAGGAAAGCGCTGCGCCATTCCTCTGGTACATGAGGGGGGATCATGGCTTCTGCCGCAGCTAAAGCTTCAGGGGTGTGTTTAAGGAGCATTCGCTCTCCTTCAATATAAGGCTTCTCGATTTCGTGAGCCAGAACTGTAAGTTCTAGACATCCTTCTGACAGTAGATCAGGTAAGCTCCCGATGTGATCTAGATCTTGATGTGTGATGATTACGGTGCGTAGTTGTTCCCAAGGCACGTGGGTTTCTTTTAGAGCTTCTTTGAATTTTGGGAGCAGGCCCGGAAATCCGGTGTCGACGAGTACAGCAGAATTTTGATCCCAGAGCAGCGTGGGGTAAATCGTATCACTTCCGCCCATAACCTGTGCTGTAATCTCTAACATTTCTATTCCACTAGCAATATGCATAAGATCCCTCCATGATTGATGATAAGAGCGATGCCGTTAGGCTAATGCATATAATACTTAAAATAAAATCTAAATTCAATAGAGTAATTTAAAATTATAACATAAATAAATATTTTTGTCAATATACATCTGATGTATTTTTTGTGTAATTTCAAGGGGACATTATTGTTGAGAACTTCTATTTCTATTTCTATATTTTTCCTTACCCAAAGCTTTACGATATAATAATCAACTAAAAAAAGGGAGTTGATGTGGTTTGGAGACTTTTCTAGTTATACTCGTCCTGCTGGGCCTTATCACAATTTCCAACATCATAAACCGATTTATTCCCTTTGTTCCAATACCGTTAATTCAAATTGGTCTGGGTGTAATGGTTGTGTTAATGCCTTTGGGAATACATATGACATTGGAACCAGAGCTGTTTTTCGTATTGTTTATTGCTCCGCTTTTGTTCAATGATGGGAAACGGACGCCAAGAAATGAATTATGGAACTTACGGGGTCCGATATTAATGCTAGCGCTGGGATTGGTTTTTGCTACGGTGCTTATTGCTGGTTATTCGATAAACTGGATGATTCCAACGATCCCGCTAGCCGCTACATTTGCTCTGGCAGCGATTTTATCACCGACAGATGCGGTCGCGGTCAGTGCAATCGCTGGAAGGGTACATCTTCCTAAGAGTATTCATCGCATTCTAGAGGGCGAATCATTAATGAATGATGCCTCCGGACTTGTTGCTTTTAACTTTGCCATTGCTGCAGCAGTGACGGGTGTGTTTTCATTACCAAAAGCCTCCATTAGCTTTGTAGTTATAGCTGTAGGCGGGTTGATCGTTGGGGCATTATTGGCTTTTCTTCTGATTCGGCTAAGCGTAATTATCCGTAGACTGGGGATGGAGGATATCACAGTGCATGTGCTGCTGCAAATCCTAACTCCTTTTATTATTTATTTGATCAGTGAAGAGATAGGGTATCTGGCATTTTGGCAGTGGTTGCAGGGGGGATTATTCATGCGGTTGAGAAGGACCGTGCCGTATCTCAGCAGTATAAGCTACAACTGGTATCCGCTAGTACATGGTCTGTTCTGCTCTATATATTGAATGGCCTGGTCTTCCTTATTCTTGGCTTATCTATTCCAGACGTTATTGAAGTGATCTACCGTGATACGGCCGTGGATAATCTTATAGTTGTAGGTTATGTATTAGCCATTACTGTGCTGCTGTTTGTACGTATGGGTGTATGTGTTCTCTTTAGTAGGATCTCGTCTGCGAAAAATAGAGAAATCATCTGTTAAGTCACTATTAATCCTCACGATTTCAGGAGTGCGTGGAGCGGTTACCTTAGCAGGTGCGTTCTCGATACCCTTTTTTCTTGGGGATGGATCGCCATTTCCTGAGCGTGATTTAATCATCTTTATCGCCGCAGGTGTTATTCTAATGTCGCTGCTGATCGCTAGTATCTTTTTGCCAATTCTGGCAGGTAAAGAAGAGCCCGTTGCCGAATCAGGCAATACAGGAGCAGAGCAGGCGGCCAAATCAAAAGTTATTGCTGCCGGTTTAACCATGCTGCAAAGTATGATGACAGAAGAGAGTAAGGAATCAGCACAACCGGCTTTGAGTGAATTTAGAGAAAAGGTTTATAGTCTAAACCGTGAGGACCAAGTAAATGATCCAGCACTCGAGAACTTCCGCCGACTGGGTGTTGAAGCGAGGATTGTGGGTCTGCAAGCTGAACGTAAAGAACTGAACCGATTGCTAGAGAACAATGAGATTCCCGCCTCAGTGGCTCAGAAGCTGGGAGAATTTTTGGATCATAGTGAGGTCTTTCTAGCCAGAAGTCTAAATTCACAAATCAGAATATCGATTACCGAGATTAAACGGCTGTTTGCGGGAATGTTCTCAGGACAGAATGAAGGGGAAGCTAGCCAACAAATGCTTGAGCAGGCTGAGTGTGCTAGAGAAGCGAAAATGGCCATGGCCCATGCTGCTATAGCTGCTGTTAATGTGAGTAAGAACGAGAACAACCGAAGAGCAGCCGAGAAGGTTGTAAACAGTTATGAGCAGCTAATTTCTCGCCTGGAGCAAGGGAAAGGCTGGACAAAGGATGGTCTTGTTGATGATCAAAAGCTTGAAATGAAGCTGAAAGCCATTCAAGAGCAGCGGGATAAGGTGCAGCAAATGTATCAGGATGGAACCATTAACCGTAAGCTAGCCGGTAAATTACGCAAGTTCGTAGATCATTTAGAGACATCGATTTGGGAGGATTAGCTGTGCTGAATGATGATCCGCGATTCAAATCGTACGTGATATGTATTTGAAGCTGGCTTGTGTGGGTAATAGAATAGGACAGCATGCAATGCGCTTTATTGAAAAAGAGGGCTGCCGAGCTGGATTTACAAAATGTATAGTGTACCTATTAATGTAACTCCCAAGCGTTGATTTATGGAAGAACAGTGAGGGCGGGGACAGGGATATTTTTGCTGTGATTTAGCTTTTTCATAACATGAAGTGGCTCTATTAGGATAGGTATATTCGTCATATATAATGTGAAAAAATGTCGAATAATGTTGAATTAGATGGATTGAAATTTGCATGAAAGGCCTGTTTTGCCTATATTAACGCTTATTTTCCTGTATAATTTACGAATACGCGGATTACTTAACCGCTGTTCAATTCTTAAGTTGATTATTCAGGATGAGCGTGTGATTCACTGGTCTGAAATTTTTGGCCTTTGTCTTCTCATTCATTCTACTATTCCTTTTTATGAGAGAGAGAAGTGACAAATGACCATGAAATCAATTGCCTGGGTAACCGACAGTACAAGTATCATAGATCCGGGGTTCGCTAAGAATAATCATGTATATATTATTCCGTTACGGATTATTATCAACAACGAATGTTATAAAGAAAATATAGATATTACGATCGATGACTTCTATGAGAAAATGCGCCAGGACGAAAAGGTAGGCAGCTCACAGCCTCCAATCGGTGAGTTTATCGAGCTATACGAACGGTTGAAGGAAGAATACGATGAAATTATTGCTGTACATCTTTCTTCAGAGCTCAGTGGCACTTACAATGCTTCGATGCAAGGCGCCGAAATAGCGGAGGCGAATGTAATTGGAATTGATGCCAAGGTTGGCGCTTATCCAATCCGGGAAATGATCATGCGCGGTATACATTGGCAGAAGAAGGGCCTTTCTGGGCTAGAAATTAAAGCGAAGATTGAAAATATTATTGAGAATATGTCCTTTTACTTAATTCCTGCAAGCTTGACCCAGCTTCATCGCAGTGGACGTGTTTCTGGATCGCAATTTGTGCTTAGCCAATTGCTGCGTATAAACCTGCTGCTTCGTTTTGACGAAGGGAAGGTCGTTGTTGTGGAGAAAATCCGAACGATGAAGAAGACGCAACAGGCGCTTTTGGAGATATTTAAACAGGATGTAGGACTTGTTAGTGATGTATGTATCATGCATTCAAATAATTTAGAGATGGCACTCAAGCTAGAAGAGGACATCAAAGCAATGGCGCCTGACTTACGTACAGAGATTATGACCTATATTCCTGCTGTGGCTGTTCATGCGGGCGAGGGTACTGTAGGGTTGTCCTGGATCAAGAATACTGGCATCAATAGTATTCATCTGAATGATGCGCCTGTAGCCTTCCCTGAAGCAGTATTTGCATAGAGATGAACAAAGAAATCGCTCCTTGGGAGATGGATGGGTGACCACCATTGTACCCACAGGCGATTTCTTTTTTTGAAGAAGTATGCTGTTATTTGATTGAACGACGACGGAACATTTGTCCAATTACATCACTTAGCACGAGTCCAGCTGCAATGGCTCCAGAGAGCATTAATGCCCGAACAGCGATTTCTACAGCCAGAGTATAGTCCTCTTCCACAAATTTACGCATAGCATCGTAAGCGAGACCACCCGGAACAAGCGGGATAATACCACCTACACTAAAAATAATAACCGGCATTTTGAAGGATCGCGCAAAAAATTGGCTGACAATACCCACTATTACACTAGCTGCAAACGTAGCTACAACAGGCCCGAACTCTACATCAAGAAGCACATACACCATCCAGCCCACCATTCCGGCAAAACCACACTGCAATAGTGAGCGCTTAGGTGCATTAAATAGAATACAGAAGGTTGCCGCGGCGATAAAACTGGTTATAAGTTGCAAAATCATGAAGGGCTAACCTCTTTCACTTGGAGATTAAAATAGTGATAGTACAAGCCCGATACCTGTACCGATCGCAAATGCAGTTAGAAAGGCATCGGCTCCTTTGGATATGCCTGAAACTAGATGGCCGGCCATCAGATCACGAACGGCGTTAGTAATGAGTAGCCCGGGTACTAGAGGCATAACGGAGCCGATAATGATTTTGTCCATCTCTTGACCTATCCCCAGCTTTACAGAACAGAAGGCTAGAAGTCCAATCAGGAAGGAAGCAGAAAACTCTGCAAAAAATTTAGTCTGCACTAAACGATGCAGATAGATGACCGCAGCGAAGCCTAATCCGGAAATCGGCAAGGCGGGGAGGGCATCCCACAAACTACCTTTAAACATAACGGTGAAGCAAGCACCAGTAAGGGCGGCTGCTAAGATCTGCAACCATACGGGATAGACAGGTGAGGCTTCATCGACTTCTCCTAATTTTGCACGAGCTTCCTCAGCTGTAATCTGACGTTCGCTTAGACGCCGAGAAATGTCATTGACCTCCGATACCTTCTGCAGATCTGTTGTTCGCTCCGCAATTCTGTATAACTTAACAGGTTCTATTCTATTTGTGGTGAACATAATAACGGTTGGCGTCACATAGCTATGCGCTCCCGGGAACCCGAGAGATCCAGCCATTCGTGTCATCGTATCTTCAACTCTGGATGTTTCCGCACCATTTTGCAGCATGATCTTGCCAGCAAGAAGACAGAGATCAACGATTTCATAATACGTAGTGTTAGTGTTACTCGTGCTATCCAACTTCTCCGGTCCTCCTCTGGAATGTGATTATCTATGTTTACATATTTCGATTGTCGCTTCATCTGCGTGAAAATAACAACCCCAATATAGCATTATAAACGATATTGTGTGTATTTTAATATAGTTTTTATTTATAGTGTCCGCCGATCGGAATATCCAATGCCGATTCGCGCACGGACACCTGTGTTTCTACGAATTAGATCCTGAATGGCGGTAGCGATCTCCCTTGGACTGCCAAATAAGCTTAGGCTACCGCTGACATCAATAAACTGCTCATCGATAGAATAGGGCTCTACCTGGTTACTAAACTTGCGTAGAATATCTGTGATTTGAGAGGAGACATCGATATATTGCTGCATATGTGGTCTGACCACGATGACTTCGGGGCATTTTGCCAGCGCTTCCTTCAACGTCTCGGCGGTAGTAATGCCATAAGATTTGGCTATAGGGCAGGCAGCCAGCACAATACCGCTCCGTCTAGCTTGGTCTCCAGCAACGATCAGCGGCTTATTGCTGTACTGCGGATTAGAGGATTTTTCCAAGGAGGCATAGAAGCTTTGGCAATCAGATAGCATAATGACACGCTCTTTATTCATAGGTTCACACGCTTCAGATGAGGTAGAGATACCTTATATTTTTCTCCTTATTATAATACGAACGTATGATCGTGTGTATTCATATTTTTTTCTATTTATTTTGAGTTTCAAGGGTGCACAGACCCGTGGCCACACCCCCAGAGATAATCGTAAGGATGGAGTGGAAGAAGGTTTCCTTGGAAATCAGGAATCCCCCCGCGCCGATAATCATAAAGTCGGTCAAAAAAATGATGAATCCAAGGTTCAGCGGGACATACCTTTTAATAAATTGAGCGAGCAGATCGGTGCCACCCGTACTTGCTTTAAACCGCAGCATAATCCCAAGTCCCGTTCCCATCAAAAAACCGCCAATAATGGCGCTGGAAATGGAACCAAACTCAAAATAATACAGAAAGTGATATTGAAGAGGACCGAGAAGCTCGATCAGAAATGATGAGATCAATAGGCCGAGTACACTGTTGTAAAAGATATCACGTTCCTTTAACCAAGCAAGCAGAAAGATAGGGAAGCTGCAGAGAATTATAGCTACGCCAATTTTAGCGCCGGATAAATAATTAATAATGAGGGCTATCCCTATTATTCCCCCATCCAGGATTTTATATGGTACGAGAAAAAAATTAGTTCCCGCAGCAACGAGTAAGCTTCCTAAAAGAATGATAAGGTATCTTAATGGCCGCATATTTAACATCTCCACATTAAAGGCATGTCTATAAATATGCTTGTCACTTCCAAAAAATTGCAGGTAAACAAAAAAAACCGATTTTGAATCAGGGTTAAAAATTCTTATATTACATCGCGTGTGAGGGATAGGGTCTCTAACGCTCAATAGACACAGTCTCGATGAAGATTAATCCGGCAGTGGAAGCGGAGTTCGGGATTGCTTTGCGGATTCCATCGTGGAGTCAAGGTATCGAGATCAGAGTTAATGGCGAAGCGCTGAATACTGCTGAGAACATCGAGCAGGGATACCTCGTTATTCAGAGAACGTGGAAAGCAGGAGACATAATCAAAGTGAATGACCCAATGGAGGCACATCGCATTTACGCTCATCCCAATTTGCGAGCAGATGCTCAAAAAGTAACGATTTAACGCGGACCGCTTGTGTATTGACTTGAAAGTATCGATAATGGTGAACCTTTAAGCTCTATTTCTTTAAAAGAAGACGGTGAACTCACGGCGGCTTTTGATGAGACTTTGCTTGGTGGCGCTGTTGTTATCGAGGCAGATGGACTGCGTGTAGATCAAGAGAGCTGGAGTGGTGGACTTTACAGCAGAGAGAAAGCACCCCTTCAGTCCGTTAAGGTCAAAGCTGTTCCATATTACTTGTGGGGCAATCGTGGCAGTGGTGAAATGAAGGTATGGATTCCGGAAGGTAGTATGTGAGTTATGGGACAGGCAAAGTAATTGGGACTGGTTACTGTTTAGCAGTAT
Source organism: Paenibacillus pseudetheri (assembly GCF_924513355.1). Classification (NCBI taxonomy): domain Bacteria; kingdom Bacillati; phylum Bacillota; class Bacilli; order Caryophanales; family Paenibacillaceae; genus Paenibacillus; species Paenibacillus pseudetheri. Next base: position 65,713 of record NZ_CAKMAB010000009.1, on the reverse strand, counting down.
TCACCGATCGGGACAGTTGTATTTTACAGCTTGTTCCTAGGCCATACCATCCACGCCGTTCACCAAAACAGAGAAAACCTGCAAATGTGCAGTTTTTTTGCCATATCAAGTGTTTGAGCAACTGAGATTCCCTTATTCGTGGGCAATAACTTCTTATAGGAGAACCCCTTTGCTGTTAGCGCAGAAACAACTTTAAGGTTTTGGATAGCTGGGATTTACGCTTTATTGTATGCTATATTTGATCGGGACAAGGTAGCTGATTATTTTACAAAAAATATTGGAGGCATCACAATGAGCAAACGTTATCGAATTACACGAGCTATGCAAAATGATGGAGGTTCAACACAAACCATATCTTTAGAAGAGTGCAAGCAGTATTTCGCATCCAAACCTGATTTCACCTATACATCAGTTTATACAGTAGTAGGCGCCACTACGATGTCCATTGAGGGAGATTTCTTTATGTGGAGCTTTGGTGATACTACAATCCCATTTAGGCATTATCAAGGCGATATTTACGTTTCTGGAAATAATGAAGCTGTGATTCCGAGAATGCTTGAGGTTGCGAGTGATTTAAGAGCAGATGTTGTAGAAGGGTAAAAAAGACCCCTGAAGAGTTCAGGAGTCACCCAGCGTTAATTATAGATCCGCCCAATCGTTCAAGTGTACGGTTCAGCGGATTTTTTTATATTAACCCAGTTCTACAACTACTTGGTGTACAGCACCGTCTCCAACTGGAGCAATGATGTTACCTTCTACAGCTGTGCCATCCAGGGTAAGACTAGCTACACCTTTGGATACATGGTTCGGGTTCTTGATTTGAATCACATAAGTATCTCCACGGAAGACACGTGTGATTTCAAAGCTATCCCATTCAGTAGGAATACAAGGATCGATCTTCAGACCATTGAAATCCGCTTGGATACCAAGGATCGATTGAGTGATGGCTACATAGTTCCAAGCAGCAGTACCAGTCAACCAGGAGTTTTTAGCTTCCCCGTGACGAACGGCATCTTTACCTGCGATCATTTGGGAGTAAACATAAGGCTCTGTGCGGTGAATTTCGCTGATATCCTCCAGGTAAGCAGGAGCAATTTTAGCGTAAATTTCAAACGCTCTGTCGCCATGTCCAAGTACAGTTTCAGCGATCATGATCCAAGGGTTGTTGTGGCAGAAAATACCGGCATTTTCTTTGTAGCCTGGAGGGTACGTAGAAATTTCACCCAGGTTCAGGTAGTACTTAGAGTATGGTGGCTGTTGCAGCACAATACCGTAATCAGTATCCAAATGCTCTTGTACGGATGATAGAGCTTTTTCAGCTTGACCATTTTCCACACCGATACCAGCCATAACACAGATACCTTGTGGCTCGATGAAGATTTTACCTTCTTCGTTTTCTTTGGAACCGATCTTGTCGCCATAGTGATCATAAGCGCGCAGGAACCAGTCGCCGTCGAAGCCGTGCGTCAGTGTGATTTCACGCATGTTGTCAATTTTAGCTTCTGCATCCACAGCTACATCATCAAGTCCGCGCATACGGCAGATTTCAGCATAGTCGGGACCAACGAAGACGAACAGACCTGCGATAAATACGGATTCAGCGACGCGGCCTTCGATGTTGGCAGTCGTTTGGAAAGATTCGCCTGGCTCAGTAGAGAAGCAATTCAAGTTCAAGCAGTCATTCCAGTCCGCGCGGCCGATTAGCGGCAAGCCGTGAGGTCCGAGATTGTTAGTTACATGCTCAAAGGAACGTTTCAAGTGCTCAAACAGAGTAGCGGTGTTATTCGGATCGCTGTCAAAAGGAACCTGCTCATCAAGAATCGAGGTATCACCAGTTTCTTTAATGTAAGCAGCCGTTCCTAGGATCAACCAAAGCGGATCATCGTTAAAGCCAGTGCCGACTTCGTTGTTACCTTTTTTAGTGAGCGGTTGGTATTGGTGATAGGCACTGCCATCTTCAAATTGTGTAGCCGCGATATCGAGAATACGTTCTTTAGCACGTTCAGGAATTTGATGAACAAATCCGAGCAAGTCTTGGTTAGAGTCACGGAAGCCCATACCACGGCCAATACCGGATTCAAAGTAGGAAGCAGAACGGGACATGTTGAAGGTAACCATACATTGATATGGATTCCAGATGTTAACCATGCGATCCAGTTTCTCGTCACCGCTTTGGATTTGATATTTGGACAGCAGGTTTTCCCAGTGAGCAGCAAGTGCAGCGAGTGCAGCATTTACTTGAGCATCTGTAGCAAATTGCGCGATCATAGCTTCTGCTGGTTTTTTGTTGATTACGTTCAGGGATTCCCATTTATCTTCTTCAGGGTTCTCGATGTAGCCGAGTACAAAGATGAAGCTTTGTTCTTCGCCTGGTTCAAGCGTAATGTTAAGAGCATGTGATCCGATAGGGGACCAGCCGCTAGCTACGGAGTTAGTAGGTTCACCTGCAACTACAGCTTGTGGGCTTTCCAGACCGTTGTACATCCCTACGAAAGCTTCACGATCAGTATCGAAACCAGCGAGTTCTTTATTTACGGAGTAGAAAGCATAGTGATTTCTGCGCTCACGATATTCTGTTTTGTGATAGATAACGGAACCCTTCACTTCAACCTCACCGGTGCTGAGATTGCGTTGGAAGTTGGTCATATCATCTTGTGCATTCCAGAGACAGAACTCTGCAAAAGAGAACAGTTTAACGGATTTTTTAGTGGAGCCAGTGTTTTTCACTACAAGACGATGTACTTCGGCATTATGACCCATAGGGACAAAAGCAAGCTGGTTCACAGAAATTCCGTTCCGTTCACCAGTAATGGAAGTGTAGCCAAGACCGTGACGGCATTCGTAGAAGTCGAGATCACGTTTTACTGGCATCCAGCCTGGGGTCCAGAAATCACCATCGTCATAAAGATAGTAGTAGCGGCCGCCGGTATCCAGTGGGATATTGTTATAACGGTAACGGGTCAATCTTCTGAGACGAGCGTCTCTATAGAAGGTATAACCACCAGCTGTATTGGAAATAAGTCCGAAAAATTGCTCATTACCAAGATAGTTAATCCAAGGGTAAGGGGTTTTAGGTGTCTTAATTACATACTCTTTTCGAGTGTCGTCAAAGGTTCCGAATTTCATGTGAGAAAGTCTCCTTTCGATTGTGAACGCGCGTTTATTAGTTTCAGAAAAAATTCCCTCGAGGGAAGGGAGTTTTCTCAATGCTTTCATACAGGACAACTAAAGCAGTAGTTTCGATACCGAATCATAGCAGCTTCACGAAAAAATATGTAGATTTCTTCAGTGAAGAGTTGATCCTAAGCTATTTCTTCGGCGGTTGACAGGAATCTCTCTCCACTAAACGAGCTGGAAAGCTGATCGTGCTAAAGGTCGGCTGCTGTGAATCACACAGCTCGATTACTTTTTCTACTGCAGCCTTGGACATTTCATAGATCGGCAAGCGTACAGAGGTCAGCTTAGGCTGAATACGGGATGCTAACTGAATGTCATCAAATCCAGCAATGGAGAGATCCTCAGGGACAATGATTCCGTGCTCGGAGAACGCCTCCATCGCTGATATAGCCATATCATCGTTGGAGGAGAAGAAGGCCGTTGGCAAAGGTTCTCCAGAAGCAAGAAGCTTCTTAACCTCTTCGTAAGCAGTCTCTTTCAGAAAATCACCTTTCAGAATAAATCTCTCATTGATAGGCAGGCCATGCTTCTTCAGTGTATCCTCATAGGCAGTATAACGCTCTCGACCAGAATACGTATTCATTTGCCCACAGATGATGCCGATTTCTTCGTGCCCCAGAGAGATCAAGTATTCAATCGCTTCTGTGGTGCCCTCGTAATCTTTGGAATTCACAACGGCCAGATGATTGCGGTCAAGATGCTCCGACATAATCTCAGAGATATCGTAATCAATTAATACTAGAGGAGAGTCGAGCCCTACCATTTCCCGTACGATATTAATATCCTTCTGAGTGCCGACAATGATACCGCCGTCAATCCGTTTTTGAAGAAAAGCTTGCTTTACCTTGATAAAATCGTCGGGAGAGTACACCGTATGAATCAGTACATAACATCCGCGGGCATTCGAGGTGTCGACTACGGCATCAACGAATGGAGCAAAGTAATTGTTCTGATAAATTCGGGTAGTATTCTCCTTCTCGTTCATACTGATGGCGAAGAGTCCGATCGTATCGGTCTTCTTACCGGCTAAAGCTCTTGCAAAGCTGTTCGGTTCGTACTGATGTTGCTCAATCACCCGCAGTACTTTGGCACGGGTCTCTTCAGGGACGTTGGAATAGTTGTTGATCACGCGGGATACCGTACTTCGGGAAACCCCGGCCAACTTAGCTATATCTTCGCTGCGCATGTTTCCCCTCTTTTCATAAACGCGCGTTTATGAGTTTATTGTAAGTGAAAGCATTGTATAAATCAATCGTAAATAAAAAGAAATTTGTGAAGAAGGGAAGAAACTAGTTAATAGTTTGTATAAGATTTTTGCGGAGAAAGTGCATTGAAAGCTATAAAAGTCATGCTATTATTGTGATAATGATTATTGAGAATGATAATCAATGAAAATATAGCATTGGAGTGAAGGGATAATGGTAAGATGGGGTCGGAAGTTTTTGTGGTCAGCCGTACTTATTATGGCATTGACCGCGCTGGCGGCATGCGGAACGAATAGCAATACTACGAAAGATAACGTTGCTAAAACAGAGAATGCAGGGGAACCAACCTCTGCTAGCAACAGTACGCCAACCGAAGGAAGTGAAAATGCATCAGAAAAGGGTGCAACTCGGACGATTACAGGGGAATTCGGAGATGTTGAAATTCCAGTTAAACCGCAACGGGTAGCCGGGATCTATGTTGAAGATTATTTGAAGGCATTGGGGATTACCCCGGTGGTTCAGTGGTATCATCCAAGCTGGGGCAAGCAGGATTACTTAAATCTCGATGTGCCAGAATTTGATATCACCGGAAGTTTGGAAGCGTTGTTGGAGAAAGACCCTGACTTGATTATTGCGGACGGAGGCGCGGATGCGGCGAGGTATGAACAATATTCCAAGATAGCACCAACTTATCGTCTCCCAGAGGCGGCGCTGCTGGACTCAAGACAAGTGCTTACATCGATTGCAGATGCGCTCGGTATTCCGGAGAAGGCGGAAGCTGTGCTCGCAGCTTATGATCAGAAGGTTGCAGATGGAAAAGCTAAACTGCAACAGGCTCTGGGGCAAGAAAAAGTAGCAGTGATCCGGCTCAACGTAGCGGATAAGACCTTTGCTTTGTTCGGTGTTAAAAACCGTTTTATCGGTGTGATTTATTCTCAATTTGGCCTGACACCCGTGCCTATGGCTGCAGAAATGACCGAATATCAATCTATTATTTCCGAAGAGCTTATTCCTCAGCTCGAAGCGGATCATATCATCGTATTCCCTGACAACGGGGGCTGGGATACTGAAGGGAATCAGGAAGCGATCCAAATTCTTGATGGGCCGCTGTGGAAGAGCCTGCCCGCAGTGAAGAACGGGAATGTTTATAGAATGGAACGTTCCCACTGGCAGACTGGTGCCATCACGGCCAATTCGATGAAGCTTGATGACCTGCTGGAAGCTATGGTGAAATAAACGGCAGCCGCCTTTAAGGAATAGCAAAAAGAAGGTCTATCAGCACCCTTGATAGACCTTCTTTTTTGTTTTACACTGAAGTGAATGAAAATGGTTCTCAATTGGGGGCGGGAGAATGGCAAAAGATTTGCAAGACAGCAATAGAAGGAAGCTATTCTATAGCTTGATAAATATAGAAACCCAATCCCTGTCAGGAAGCGGACAGAGTGAGGTGTTTCAGGATCATACCCTAATCATTGTATCGGAAGGACTGGGGTTTGTTGAGGCTGAGATGAGGCAGTTTCCACTGGAAAAAGGTACTGGGTTCTTGTTCGAACCAGGGCTATTAAGCAAAATCAATGCCGAGGAGCGGGGGCTTAGCTTTTATCGGCTTACTTTTGAAATCATCGAAACCGGGGAAGATAGGCAGAGTGAAATGGAAAGAAGGACGAAAGAGGATATCCTTCGATCTGGTTTGTTAAGCTGTAAACCCTTTTCACAATGTAAATTACTGCTAGAGGCTATCTACCATAGCCGTAAAAGCACAGATGAGATCGAATGGTTCGCAGGCCATACGCGCTTTCAGGAGCTGCTGCTGCTAATCATGCGTGCAAATTCCTCTGTCGTTCAGATCACGGGTGATCATGAGGCAATCCAGCGTTCCATTCACTATATGGAGGAACATTATAATCAAGCTGTAACCGTCGATCAATTGGCTGAAGTTGCAGGTATTACACGTGCGCGTTACACACAAACATTTAAAGAAGTAACAGGGAGGGTTCCCTTGGAGCATTTGAACGGGCTTCGTATCGAAAGAGCGCAGCAGCATCTACTGCTGACGAATGATCGTATGCATGATATCGCGTTATCCGTCGGATATAGCAATGAGTATTATTTTAATCGGCGTTTTAAAAGATCGGTTGGTGTTACTCCCGGCCAATACAGAAGCTTCCATCAGGATGGATTGAGGGTGTTTGCTCCTTTTTTGGAAGATTATCTATTGGCTCTAGATATTACGCCTGTGGCGCAATATTCTCACGCCGAGTGGGGGAAACAAGAGTACTTGGCTCTCCACAATGTGCCTGAGGTAGATATTTCGACTCGTAATTGGCAGGAGCTCTCCCGGTATACGCCCGAATTGATCTTGCTGGATAATGGCTTTCATCGTTGGCATCTGGAGGAGTGCAGCCGGATCGCTCCGTTGTTCAAGCTGCCTGTTCATCAAGAGGATTGGCGTGCCACATTGTATTCCGCAGCAGCGGTCTTTGGCAGAACGGAACGTGTCCAGGAAGTGATCGGCAATTATGAGCATCAGGCACAGCAAGCCAAGCAGCTGCTTACCCGTTCCGTCCATAGTCAGACCATAGCTTGTTTAAGAATCTCAGTCTACGGAATCACTCTCTATGGATGTGAGCATTTGGGGTATACAGGAAGCGTGCTTCATCATGATTTGGGCTTGCAACCCCATAGTTTGGTTCGGAAGTTGACCCGTGGAAAGAATCGAATGAACCTGACAAAAGAAGAGCTTGCCAATCTGACTGCGGATCATTTGTTCATTACCTTTGATCGGCTTGAAGGAGGAGGACGGGAACTACTGGATACACAACTCTGGCGCAGCTTGCCTGCTGTGCGTAACGGCTGCGTATATGAGGTGGATTTCATGGCCTGGATGAATTACGGCGTATTGTCGCATCAGCGTAAGATTGAGGATGTATTAAGAGCGTTAGGATAAGTCAGAAACTAGACCAGATAAAAAAGAGGATAATAAGTGCCACTATACTGCTGACGCGGGTCATTAATAAATAAGCCTCACTCGGCTCAACGTCACCTTTGACCATCCATCCGTATCTCATGTACCATCCGAATCGTGGGAAAAAGATGTTAAGTAGCGCTAACAGAACAAAGAGGAAAATAAAAAAGCCCATGATTTATCACTCCTTTATGTAATGTATACGCGAAACTGTTGGAGGGTGTCCCGATTCATGTGTGAGTTTCCATATATTTATTTAAGCTTAAGCAATATAGACTGATAAAAAATGAAAATTGCTTAAGGAGCGAATAAATCGTATGGAACACACAGGTCTTTTTTTCGGCGGGGGAGTAGGTGTTTTGTTCTTTTTAATTTGGTTGATATCAATTGGCTTGGGAATCTACTTTTTCGTCCTGCTTGTAAAATTGGCACGTAGAGGAATAGTGGCTTTAGATTTATACATCTACGCTAAAAATCGTGAAATACGTACTCGTTATGAGTCGGTTCAAGACAGTTCAGAGGAAATTTAAGGCCATTAAATGATTAATGATACTTAGAGTATGAGATACCCTAGCCACCTTATCAGGTAGTTAGGGTATTTTTGTGGAAATATCAGGTGGTGGGTGGGCAACCAGAAGAAGTGCTGAAGGAGTTCGGTGCGTGCACACCACTTGGTCGTCCGGGACAGCCTGCGGGGAATGGCTCCGGCATATGTATTTCTTGCTAGCCAGGAATCGAGCTATATAAGTGGAGAAACGCTAAATGCCAATGGCGGAACTCCAACCCCATAGAATATTTATTGGAATGTTGGAATTGTAAATACGGAGAATTATTCAAAAGTACCCTACTAATTTTAGCTGTGGGGTGCTTTTGTTTTTATATGGAGAAAGGTGTATTATAGAATTTAATACTTTTTATCCCATTATTTTTAAGGAATATAATCTACAACTGATCAAGATTGTCGAATACATAGATTTCCTGCGATTACCCGAGAAATATTTGAGTTGGTACAAGGTTTAGAGTTTAGTACCATAGAAAGAATTAGGAGCTGTATTATGCGTAAAAAGAAACTAGCAATACTCATCATTTCCTTTGTTCTGATCATGCCGTGTTTTTCATCAGGAGCAGTCTTTGCGGATAAAGGAAACGGAGCTGTAATGGATCGTGGAACAAAGGATAGGCTGATGGAAAAGTATGATCTTGTAGAGCCTGAACTTACAAATCCAAAATCACTTTGGAGCCAAAGTAATTTTGGAATCAGTAACCCTATTGCTATATTTGTAAGTATCAGTAGGTTATATCTGAATCCTTATGTTTTTGTGACGCAAGAAATTGTAAATTGTTTAATTAGAGAAAACTAATGATTTTGTATCTAAAATGAAATTTTGTCTGGCTTATCCTAGACGTTTTTTTATTCACAATCCTCATTAATTTTTTTTAAAGATGCGATAATAATTTATACCGTAAAAACACAAAAAAATATAATAGTAAGTGACTCTTGTACTTCAGAATAGATAGTACTAAGAGGATTAAATACAATCATGTACATATAGGGGGCGCTGTGAAAAAGAATATTGTTATTTTATGCCTTGCATTTGGTTTAAGTGGGCTATTATCTTTTCATACCTTGGCTTTTGAGAGTTCTTATGAAGGAACAATTAAAATGAAGAAACCATTTAGGGCATGGCAAGGTGTTGGATCTGATGGGAAGAACGTATATGTCACCTCAGACCGTTCAGAGAAGTTCACCCTTTCGAATACAGTCTCTGTTTATGATATAGATGGCAACTATATAAAGGAGTTAAAGAGGGCATACATCGGAAAGGACAGTCATAATCGGTTTATGTCATTTGGAGATTGTTATGTTTCTAGTGGTTTTCTATATGCCACAGTCTATAATTTCAATTCAGCACCACCAGAAAATGAACGAATTAGTAGAATAGTCAAGTACAGATTGCCGGATTTAAAACAAGTCCAAGTATTCGATATCGGTGATGGAACTGCAGAATCTTTAGCGAAATTTAAAGGGTTTTTCTGGATAATATATCATGACAAAAATGAGATTAGAAGATTTGATGCCAATTTCAGACTGCAAAAAAGATACTCACTTTCAGAAACATTTGGAGATGAAGGTGGATATCAAGGCATTTTTTTTGATGGTTATTCTTTCAAGTTTATAGAGAGAATTAAACCTCCTACCTATGGAAGTGGGCAAGGTGTAGAGAAGGTCGGGAATTCAATTTTCTGGGTCGATCGTCCTGGTAATCAAATCATTATTCAAAAATTATAAAACCGTATTAGAAAGGAACGTATTAAGTTTCGGTAAAATCGAAGCATCTCTGATAGTAAAAAAGAGCTGTTTCCAGCTCCCATAGTCGTTGATTTATTCTGGCATTATCCAAACGATCTCGCAAATCCGTACAAAAAATCTTCTACCTCGTGTATCTAAAGCTACATGGTCTGGTTTAACATCAACGACACATCCACTGATTCCACCACGAGTGGTTTCAAGAACAACTTGTTTGCCCATTACGCTCTTTAGAGTTTCTACGACATATGCATCGACTGGGTAGACTATAATGGATTGGGGTATTTGGTTCATTTGATGCATTTGATAATTATTCAATGTATTACCTCCCAATATTTTATACGGTATTCTATGCACCTACCCAATTAATGTTCTGGGATATCTTTATGTAGTCTTATACAACAAAAATGACCCAGAAGAGGGCCATTTTTTTATGTGAAATTTTAAGGGTTAGTTACTTGTATATCTTTTAAAATATAATCCCAGCTATCATAATCGTTCATATCATCAGGAAATTCTAATACACAAATATGATTAATATTCCAATTGATTTCTCGTACTGATGTTAATTCACGAACGGGATTAACAATAAGGACATTGAATTCGTTCGGCTTTAATATATCAAACAAAATCGCTTGCAGCTCTACAGCCTGTTCGTATGTGGCGAACCATCTAATGAATAGAATTTTTTTACTGCATAGTAATTTGTCCCAAAATCTCTTAATTCGTAAATCCAGCTTTGCTTTATAAGATGGATAGGTAGTAGACCAATGTTTACCCAAGGTGATTGGAAAATCGTGTACCGAGATAATGTTATAAAAGGTATCCTGAATAAAATATGATTGCACTAAAGCATTCTTGTCCCCATTAGGATAAGCAGGTACTCCATCCTCTAGAAAAAAGTGTGTCTCTTCAAGCATTTGCAGATTTGTTAACTCCATGAAATTCTGAAATCTATTCTTATAAAGTCTGTTTACATCAGTTAATGAATAAGAAATCATCCAGTCGAGAGGCATGGAGAATGTTCTCAAGTTATTTCTTTGCATATTTATAGCAGGAGCACAAGACATACCTAGGCTTACAATTAAATCATAGCACTCCTTTACATCTTGTAGGTTCATGGGCTCACCTAATTTCAATCAGATTCAGGTTCCATTTAATATATATACACCGCTAAAAAAAGAGCAGTAATTTCACTGCTCTTAGAAAAATATTAATGGCGTTGTAGCAGCAAATAGCCGCTAATCCTTGAGGTTTTTTTACGAAACACCACTTTAAAACCAACGTCATTATCTAATAAACAAGCTAAGGCGGTGTCAAGTAGCCCATTGGGTCTTAAGCTAGGTCGACAAGGCTCAGCATTTCCAATGATGCGGACAGAAATAATCCTACGTGCAGAGCCACGAACCAAAGGATTTCTGCTCCAAGTGATCAATACTAAATCAGGCTGACGAGTTGCCATTCTGATCCACCCCTCTTTATTTAGCTTCTCTATATAAAATGCACAATAGATTGTAATGTGCTAAACAGAAGCGGAGTGAGTGGGAGGAAGTAAGGATCAGTGAAATGTGTCTGCGACAAGCAGCCGTTTACTGGTTGGCATTAGCAAATCAGTTGGATATTATCCGAGGAGTGTATGGACTAAAAACGAGAGCACTCTTGTTTAATTTAGGTTTTCAGAATACAATAAAGTAAATTTATGGTATTTTTGAACGGCGTAAACGCAGATGACTACAAGGGAACATATATTCATAACGCCGTACGACTAATCAAGTATTTGATCAAATATCAAGTACTTTTTTATTTTTCATTTATGAGAAGCGAAATAGGGGGATACGATGAGGAAAGGGAAACCGATTAGAAAGAAGGTATACGGATTTATTTTGCAAGACAATGAAGCTGGAGAAAAGACCTTATTAGTTTATCTTAATGTACAAGAAGAAAGTGGACTTAAACAATTTAAATTAGTAAAGAAAATAGGAACACAAAATTATTATAAGGATTATATAGATGCAAATGTCGAAAGACATGACTATCTTCTAATTCTAGAAACAAGATTACCCGAAAAGTGGAGATTCACTGGAGAGGGTGAAGGAGAGGACTGTGGAACTGTTTTTAACTACCAGTGGATAAAACAAGATGAAATACACTTATTAGATAAAGAGTTTAGAGAATATATGTCGGAAAAATACATACAAGAATTGTTCGGAAATGGATAGGAGGTAACGATCATGTCCATTTGATGCTCCTTACTCTGAGGTGATAGATATGAATAATCGTAGAGTATTCTCATTTCTTCCTTTGATCATTTTTTTATTTATAGTATGGTACTTTTTGATGGCAAGTACATCTGCTGTTGTTAATGTAGTGTCAGTAGATAAAAGAGAAATAGTAGTACAAAATATGAGTGGTGATCAAACTACAGTCACAATCCCAAAAGGAATATTTAAGTTAATTAATATAAATGAGGAGTACTTTGTTTCTTATAATAGTAGAATAGGGCAAAAACCTTTTTTAACTTCAATAGAACCAAGTGCTAAATGATTATTGGAAGCAGATTTAAAAAGAATTATTAATAATCCACAGAAGATAAATGGATTATTATCTTGATCAGAGGAGTTGAATTTATGAGCTATTTTGAAAGAGTTAATAAAATATCAAACATTTTATTGCCACAAGAATAAAGTAGTTGTTGAAATCTCAGCATGTATAAAAAATCCCTGCAACCTGGGTGGTTGGCAGGGATTTTGTTTTAATCTAAGAATTGGATAATTTATCTACCTCATCACTAAAAGCATCCATGTACTGATTGAATATTCCTGTATCTAATTTGGTGGTAGCATCATTTGCTATAGGAGGAGTGTCTTGGATTTGCTTGTACATACGATCAATTTCACCAGAGAGCTTAGACCAGATGTTTTTAATTGAATCGTATTTTGTATCCAGGTTGTTGATGTAATTATCGTATTCTAATTTTGTACTCATCGCTTTTCCTAATTGTTCAATTGTAAAATCTATATCTATGGCTTCACCTGTCGAGCTAGTTCCTGAACTTGCATACCAACTAATATCAACAAATCCAACATTCCAAATATCTGAAATGACAAAATTACTAATTTCTTTAAGTGTCACTTCAGGAGACTGTTCGGTTGTAGCTGAATCAGAGGTATTATTTACAGGCTCTTTGAAGAATTTTCTCATTTCGTTAAAGGGTTCTTTATTCTTGTCATTAGACGAATATCCCCAACCAATTTTATCATCCTTAATAAAAATTATAAGTTCACTACTCGAGGACGACTTTTCACCTTTAATTAGGACGATTTTGTCTTTTTCACCATCTTTGTTTGTATAATCAGCTGATTCTATAACTGAAGCGTTCTTAAGTTTGTTATTCTCAGGTGTTTCGGTAGATTCAGTCATTTGAAAAATTGGTTGTACATCAGGAAGTATATTTTCGGATACGAACTTCTTTTTCGCTTCGATATCTGAACCATTCAGGAAAATTTCCACATAATCGAGAGCTAATTTCTCGGATTTTGAAAGTTTCTTCTCTGGCACTGGTGTTGCAGCAGCTGTTTTTGAAGAGTCAGTTGTTGCTTCAGACTGAGTAACTTCTGTAGATGTTGTATTCTTTTCCTCTAAATTTGATTTGGAACTACCACATCCTGTAAGAAGTACAATAGTTGCAACGATACATAAATAAGCCTTTATTTTCAATCTTATATCCCCCTAAATCTGATAGTAAATACTAATTAATTCTACCAGATACAGGAATGGTAATCTATGTATAATGAAACCATTATATTGGATATTCGTATTCCTATAAAATGATGCTGAAAGGTCGTGTGCATGATGGATAACGGGTATTTTGTTGGATGGGGTACATTAGCATTAATAAATGCCGGGTTAGCGCAAGGTAAAAATAGGAGTGGATTAAACTGGTTTTTAATTTCATTGCTTTGTGGCCCATTGGCTACATTTTTTCTTGTAATATCGAGTAAGCTGCAAATTCATTAGCCCATTAATTTCGGGAGGGGATTTTTTGCTGAAAGCACTAAGGCTGTTCGGAGCACTGATTTTTAATGGAGGAGCTACCTATTTTAGAACTAAAGATAAAGTGGCTGCTCTGTCTTCGATTGTTGGGATTGTACTCTTAATATTCTCTCTTACTAAATTTCCTTTTTAATAAAATACCCCATCAACCTATAAAGGTCGGTGGGGCTTTTTTACGTTTTCTTTTTTTCAACCAAGTTATAGTAGGTTGCTGCAGGCTATGCTTATTTCTTTTTCTTCTTTGTGGGTCCGATCTGGCGTCTTACTTTATTGTTCTCATCAACCTCAATAATGTAAATGTCCTTTACTGTACCAGAAAGAGTAAACCATTCACGTAGAGCATCAGCTTCAGTCATTGGTCCCAATATTCGTCTTCCCCTATAACATATAAAAAACACTCCTACTCCTTAGTGAGTTTGCGAAAATGCAATAATGCTCAAAACGATACTCATTACCTATTTTTAACAAATATCATTATTTTATATTAATGCTAAATTATAGGGGATGCAATATTGAGAGATTGTTCCTGTTTAGTTCAAATAAACAGCGATTGACAAAATAGAAGAGCTGCCTAATACTAATTGATAATCATTATCATTGTTTAGGATGTTATAACTTAAATAGATTGTGAAACGGATCGGAGTGAAATGCAAAATGAAGTTGGAAGATCATATTGCCGCATGGAATTATGCTGCCGTGAAAGTGCTGGATATTCGACATGCTGTGATGGAGCCTGGGGACAAGCTGCAAGACTATATATTACCTGCATGTGGATTTATCTACTGTGTGCGGGGTGCGGCCAGCTTGAATCTCAACGGCATAGATTACGACGCAGACCGTCATTTTATTGTGCATGGTGGAAAGGGTATGAGACTAAGCATAGAGGCAGGGAAGATTTTTGAATACTATTTATTATTCTATAGAGCCTCCTTACCAGGAAGAAAGGATTTAGCAAGACTTTTGGAACGAAGCAATCCATTTCGGATGCAGTATGGCTTTGAGTCTTTGGAGCCATTGCCACTGCACTATCAACTAATGGCAATGGAACAACTTTGGGCACAAGGAAGCTTATTGGACAGAATTCAAGTTAAAGGTTTGTTCTATCAGTTTATACATGAATTATTGAAGCAGTTTACAAAGGATGGAATTAACCTCAGGCAACCGGATGTCATTGGGCAGGTTGTCCGTTATATTGAAGTGCATTATCGTCACAATTTATCACTAGAATCTATAGCGGAGCAATTTAATTATAGTCCTCGTCATTTATCAACGCGTTTTAAAGGGGAGACGGGGTTCAGCCTGATAGAATATTTGATACGATACCGGCTTGAACATGCAGAAGAGCTATTACGATGTACCGATGCTCCACTTCGCGATATTGCAGAAGAAGTTGGATATAGCGATGTATATTACTTCAGCCGTATGTTCAGTAAATATAATGGTCAAGCTCCCATCCGATTCCGCAAGGAAAGCAGGCAGGTGAGCTCATCGGAGAATCGTCCATTTACCACCGCCAGATTCTCCATTGGCGAGAACATATCCTCCCGATATAATGTTGTTGAATATGATAATCATTATCATTACCGTTATCATAATAAAATAACCGGAGGGTCTTCACCTATGCGAATAACAAAGACATCAAGTTTTATAGTAGCGATGCTGCTTAGCTTTACCTTGCTTTTAAGTGCATGCGGATCTGCAAACGTTGGTTCTAATGCCACGAATTCTAAGGGATCCAAAGCTTCTGAAGTTACATCATCATCAGCCAATAATTCAATTGCAACTGACAATAACAATAAAGAGGCTCAGACAAGAACCATCTCTACGGTAAAGGGAGATATTGTCGTTCCAGCTAATCCAAAGAGGGTTGTCGTGTTATACCTTCAAGGGGATCTTGTTGCCCTCGGCATTAAGCCAGTAGGTACTTCGAGTGTCTTTGAAGGAGCGGCCTTTGCAGAAGAGCTGGGGGGTATTGAAGATCTTGGCTCATGGTATGAGCCTAATCCAGAGGCTATTATGGCAGTAAAGCCGGACTTGATCATAGCTGCTTCTGAAGAAACTTACGAAATCCTTAAGGATATTGCACCGACTATTCCAATTCCTTATGAAAAAATGGCGACGGATGAACGTATAATGAAGATTGGCGAGGTATTTGGCAAGGAGCAGGAGGCACAAGCTTTATTAGATAATTTCCACGAGAAGTTGGAGAAAAGTAAGCAGAAGCTTGATGAACTTGGAATTTTAGATAAGACAGTAACCATTATCGAGGGCGGCAAAAAAGAGATGGCGGTGATCGATAGCAAGCTTTACGGAAGGGGCTCTCAGATCATTTATGAATATTTAGGACTCAAAGCACCAGAGATTCTTCAGAAGAAGATTGATGGCAGGGAGAAGGCTACTGGAGGGTTTGTTTCCTTAGAGGTGTTACCTGAGTATATAGGAGATTTCGTATTTCGCTCTGTATGGGATGGGGCTGATGATTTGTCGGACAATCCCATTTGGAACAGCATTCCAGCAATCAAAGAAGGTAGATTGATCGAAATTGGGTTTGACTTTTCATATTATTCCGATATCTACTCACTTGATAAGCAGCTAGATTTTGTAGTTGAGAAGCTAGTGTCAGCGTATGAAAAAAAATAGAAAGCTAGATGATAGAACAACTGTTATTCCTAATTTAAGAGGGAAATCGTATTTCGGTCTGTTTTTACTCCTAGGGATATTGCTGCTGCTGTTTTCAGTGGCAGCCTCTATCTCTTTTGGCTCTGCTTCCATGAGCCTGAAGATAGCATGGACAGCGATTTTTAATTTTGATCCTGAACTGACCGAGCATCAGATTATTCATGCCCTTCGTATTCCGCGTACGGCGGCTGATATTATTGCTGGTATGTGTCTCGCGGTAGCAGGAGCGGTTATGCAGGGCTATACGCGAAATCCCTTAGCAGATTCCGGATTAATGGGAGTAAATGCAGGAGCAGCTCTTGCAATGGCCGTTACACTAGTTTTTCTTCCAGGGCAACTGCAGACAACAACCTTGCTGGTTAGCTTTATTGGTGCAGGACTTGGTGCAGGATTAACGTATCTTGCCGCTTCATTGAATCGTTCAGGAATGACACCTCAACGATTGGTGCTAGCTGGAATATCAATTACAATGCTATTTGGAGCTGTGGGATCATTTATCTCATTAAACTATGGAATTGGTCGTGCACTTGCTTATTGGACTTCGGGTAGTGTGGCTGGAGCAACATGGATGGAAATTAAGCTAGTTATTCCTTGGTTCTTAGGTGGACTGGCTTTGTCATTATTCATTGCACGCTCTATCACTGTTTTAAACTTGGGGGAAGAGATCGCGAAAGGTTTCGGGCAACGGATCGTTCTTGTTAAGATGATAGCTACGCTTGCGGTCCTTTTACTAGCGGGTGTAGCTGTTGCACTTGTAGGGC
This sequence comes from Paenibacillus pseudetheri, assembly GCF_924513355.1. Classification (NCBI taxonomy): domain Bacteria; kingdom Bacillati; phylum Bacillota; class Bacilli; order Caryophanales; family Paenibacillaceae; genus Paenibacillus; species Paenibacillus pseudetheri. The sequence goes on along the minus strand of NZ_CAKMAB010000009.1, from coordinate 48,565 downwards.
CAATCGGCTTTGTAGGGTTGATTATACCGCATATTATGCGTTTTTTTGTAGGTGTAGATTATCGTTATATTATTCCGGCATCAGCCATTTACGGCGGCGCACTTATGGTTGTGGCGGATATCGCGGGAAGGCTGATTAATCGTCCGGCAGAGACAGCACTGGGCATTATTTTTGCAATGATTGGTGTTCCTTTCTTCTTGCTAATTGCGAGCAAAGAGAGGAGAGCCTTCAAATGAATGTTGTTAAATCGCATAAGGCTTCAATATGGATTCTATCTCTCATAATACTGCTTATTGCAGGAGCTATTCTTAGTCTTAATATGGGAAAGGTATCTCTTAATCCACTTGAAGTATTTCAAGTATTACTTGGACAAGGTCCAGAGGAGCATAATCTCGTTGTTTATAAGTTTCGTCTTCCTCGGATCGTATTAGCGATACTTGTTGGATTTGGGATGGCACTGGCAGGTGCAGTTATGCAAGCGTTGCTGCGTAATGATCTGGCTGATCCCGGCATGCTTGGTATTAGCTCAGGTTCAGGTCTTATGGTGTTGCTGATGATCTCAACCGTAAGCATTCAAGGCACCGCTATAACATTATTACTGCCGTCTATGGCATTCTTAGGTGGTTTGCTGGCAGCAGCTCTGATCTATATTCTAGCCTATAGAAAACGTCGTATGATTTCTTCTACACGACTTGTCTTGACTGGTGTTGCGATCAATATGGGGTTTAGTGCGCTGTCGTTATTCCTGACTTTAAAGCTTGATGACCAGAAGTATGAGTTTGCGCAGCGTTGGCAAGCTGGATATTTATGGGGGGACAAGTGGTCTTATATCAGCTTGTTGGCACCTTGGGTATTGCTGCTATTCGCATATATTCTTTCCAATTTCAGGACATTGAACGTCTTGGTGTTAGGCAACGACATTTCGATAGGATTAGGAGTCGCTGTAAAGCAGAAATTTTTGCGACTGGCGATCGCGGCTGTAGGCATTGCTTCTGGCTGTGTAGCGCTCGGGGGCTCGATCTTTTTTATTGGATTGATTAGTCCGCATGTGGCTCGCAAGCTGGTAGGTCACGACTACAAAGTACTTCTACCAACTTCAGCGCTTATTGGTGCACTATTGCTGCTTGTAGCGGATACGATTGCTCGGACGGTCAGCTTTAAGTCGGATATTCCCGCAGGGATTATTGTAACAATGCTGAGTGTGCCTTACTTTCTATATCTATTGATGCGTTCAAAATAGATAAATATCGGGGTTCTTTCTAACATATAAAAAGACTTCTTTTTGGGTTATTGCCGCGAGCCCATATGGGGCTTTTAAAAAACAAAAAAACCGCGAAAATCCTTGTATATTCAAGGATTTTCGCGGTTTTTAAATTCCTCTTTTTGGACTTATCTTATGCTATCATGCAATCACAATGCTTGGTGTACCAAGTAGAATTACGACAGAGTGTGAGTAGAACAGTGTCGCAGTAGAAACTGCTCATTAGAGAATTCTGAAAAGAGGCTGTTATGTAGGCTTAAAATTTTTCGGGTTTTGTAATTTTAATTGCGGCGATTTCTCCGCACTTTTTACAAAATGTATATATAACCGGGGAGCCTAAAGTAAAAAATTTACCGATTGGCATTACTCTAGCATCCACAGCGTTCACTTCACCTTTAGCAAAGGTAGTACTTCCACAAGCTTTACAAGTTAAGTTTTCTTGATTCATAATAACCATCCTCAAAAAAATATTTAAAAATTAATACGAATTATCCCAAAGATAGGTTTCATTATTAAAAAGTAGTAATGAATAGTACGAAGATACGATCATTAAGGGAGTAGGAGTATTCCTACTCTCACAAAGGTTATGACGAATCAGACGCATACAGCGCAAGATCGTGCAAGATACCTATCGACTGCAGAAAGAGCTGAAGCAGCGGAATATAAAAATGTTGGCGGATGAGCAAGACGAATTTATCACGTATTACAAAATCTTATGCTGGGGTTATCAGGAACGCTTTGGACTAACCCGTGATGTAATGCGCATCGAAATTAGCTTAAGATTGACTAAATATACTAATGAGCTCGGTGGGATTCTTAAAGGTCATCTAATGGGATGAAAAAGCATCCCCGAAGTTTCCGGGGACACTACTTTGAACGATTGTTATTTATCCATTACCTGCTACTGCAATCCCACTAAAACTTCGTGCTCCTAGAGTTGCAGTTCTAATGGCTGATGCAATGATAGTATATTGAATTTGGCCTGCAAGCACATCACTAGCCGGTGGGAAGTCTACAGCGGTTATTCCTACCATTTCATATTGGGTCACTGTATTATTAATGTTTCCTGGGTAGGTTGTACTAAAGATTAATACATTGTTGCGGTAAATGCTAAAAGTAACATCGTTTTGAACTATAACGCTAACATCAACACTAAGCCTTACATAAGCATTTAATGTGACTCTTACTAAGTGTGCATTTGCAGGTGTAGCACTTGAGGTTTGGAGTCCAATGTCACCGAAAATTGCACCCGAACGGACCAAATCAATACCAGGTGTATCCACTACACTAGTCTGTGAGATGCGCATATCCAAAAACTGAATACTCATTAAATACACCTAACCTCTCTTAGGAGATAATATATTTTATGAGAGGAAGGATCGAATGCTTGTGCATATTCAAAAAAATTAATAGGTCCGGTCTGGATAAATAAAACCCGTCAGTGAATATACTGGTGGGGTATTTTCGATATCTGTTAGAATTATATTTCTTTTATTTTCCTTATTATTCTGAACTGTATAATTAAAACGTAGGTTCATTATTACTCAAGGAGTTGGAGTGAATGGTTGATGAAAATAATTTAGTTTCTATTAACATCGATAAATTAAAAATATTATCAATCTGCAGAGGAAAAATTTAGGGAACTCCTTGAAGACCTGGATAATAAGTATGTGTTTTGGGATTCTGCTGAGCTTAAAAAACGAACTATGAGTTGGAATACTATTCAAGATACATTTTCTTTGATAAAAGGTTTCCAAATGAATAATCATTTATTTGAGGTAAGTAGAGAGAGGCTTGGTAGATAGGATTTTGATTCCTTTAAATAAAAATATGCCCTGCCAGTAAGATCTAGCTGTCCGTATTTATAGTACTCTAGATGAGCTTTTTTTTCACAATGTTTCCTTCTGTCTCAATGGGGTGTTACAATACAATTAAGCAAAAAACTAATTAAGCGCATCATACAAAGATGGACAAAAAAGCTTGCTTAATGCTCTTTAAACATATTTTGTTCAAAAATTATAGTATATAACTAACTTTTAAAAAGGATTTGGTTGACCTCTGCTTTTTCAACCAGTTTACTGAATGAACGGTTAAGGTTACGGGGAGATACTGGAGTACCATATTACCAAATCATGATCCTGGTAAATGTGCTTATCTCCGATCTTCTCCTCATTACAACGATGCTTAAGCGTCCTCAGAGCTGTAACGGTCGTAATATCGATACCGATGGACCGTGTTCCAGCATCCGTTTTAGCTCCCGTCTGAAAAGTTTTTCCATCATGGCTTAGAATCTGCACGACAGAGATAGTCCGCTTGTCCAGGTCAACATCCTTCTAGCGTAGGCCAAGAACTTCACCTTGCCGCATGCCGGTAGTCAATGCAAGTAGAAAGGGTAATAATATCGGTCATTGGCTGCTGACTGGAGAAACTTATGTGATTCTTCCTCTGACCAATAAAGCATTTCTTTTTTCTCTGCTTTCGGGCGTTTTACGGCCAAAGCAGGACTCTTAATAATCATGTCGTGTCCAGCAGCTTTATTTAGAGATTCGTTGATGATGGAGTGGACCTTCTGAATATTCACATAAGAGAGTTTCCCAGATTCAAAGAGTTCATTGTATAAATTTTGAATATGGCGTGGCTTGATCTCTCCGAGTTCTAAATCGCCTAGAGTTAGTAAAATATGATTGTTTACCAACGCTTTGTACATCTTAAGAGTACTCTCTTTGACACTGGTCTTCTTGTCGTTTAAATGATCCTCCATGAATTTGCTATACAGTGTTTTAGAAGCTTATAAATCAAGGCCACCCTTCAACTGGCTGAGTAGTTCACGTTCAGCTTCTTCAGCGTCTAGCTTGCGCTTGAAACCTCTACGTTTAATACGCTTGCGATCTTTGCCCACACCATCCTCAATGACAAAATACCATTTGTTTTTCTTCAGCGAATCATCTTTGAATGCAGTCATATCTTCGTTTCAACCTCCTGTCGAAACTCTATAATTTCACTTAGACTCTCGCATTCTAAAGCCTTACATAGTTTATCTAAAGTCTCCAAATCTATACGCTTAGCTCGACCGTGATAGAGCTCAGCTACCGTATTACGGGCTAATCCGGTTTTTTCAATAATATCAGATATCTTCAGACGCTTACGTCCCATAATCTCACTTAATTTGTTTTCAATCACGTTATCATCCTCCTAATGATTAGTGGATATAGAGGTTTATGGGAATGATCAAGAAGTTATTATAATATATAGCTTGATAAGAAAATTGTTGTGAATAATAAGAATACTCTTGATAAATAATAACTAAAAAAGATTATTAGGAGTGATTCAGCGATGTCTTATTGTCAGGGTCTTATGGAGGAATGTAATAAAATTCTAACGCAAAGTAACGGGATCATGAATAGAATTATTCGAAATGAAAGTGAAACGTTACACACCAATCTTATCAGTTGGTTTGAGCAGTCGAGCTATGAAGACGTGAAAAAAGAAACGGAAAAAGGATTTAAATTTAAGTTTACAATTCCCATTAAAGGTATTCCAGTTCCTTTTGATTTTGGCGGATCAGACTCTGAGGAAAAATTTAATGAACTTAAGGGTCACATAAGTCGTAAAGAGGTACAAGAAATGAGCATGTCTAGAACTGTTGAGTTTCTGCAAGAAAATATAAGCCCTGATATAGTTCGTGCTTGGGAGCAAACGATGGCAAGGGTGTTAACGCATTGTTCGGCTGTTTTTTTTCCTGATAACCCCGGTCCCAATGATCGAACTGACCAACCTGACCGAAATGACCCAACCGGTTCTCCTGTAGTTGTTAAACCCATTTATGGTCTGCAATATACCATGACCAATGAAGGGGATTTAACAACAATTAAAGTTTATTATCTTCCTACAGGAGCAAATGATTCGTATCCTACAGTTGAGTCTTTCCGAATTATTGGTGGAGAAGTTATTAGTGGTCAACTTGAAGTTGGTAAAGTGATAAGCGATGAGAAAACGATCACAGTAAGGCAAGTATCCAATGGTGATGCCATTTTGTTAATCGCCACAGATAAACAGGATTTGGATATCCATTTTACTACAAATGTATTAGATGCTCTTTTTTTAAGGGTTTTTATCCATGCATTAGATATAACACCATACTCGCATGTTTATAAAAAAGAGTTACCAAAAGGTTATAAAATAATTGGTGGAGGATACAATATCGGTTTTGGTAGAGGTCAGTTTGGTCAAACAAGTTGCATACCAACATCATCTTACCCCTCATCACGTAATACTTGGACTGTTAAATTCTCAAGTAAAATTGATGAAAACACTAGTGATCATAAGCAACGACTCTATCTATCTCTTATCACTGTATATGATCCGCATGATCAGTGGGATATAAAGATATTTAATAAAACTGTTCGTAGAGAGGATGGACTCACATGTTCACCAGAACCAGATTATTTACTTGTAGGTGGTGGAGTAGAGTTAAAAATAATAGGAGGAGAGTACAGCTCAGAGCAATTAAATAAAGAAGACTACAGAACTGGGTTGATAGCTAATTTTCCAAAGGATCAATCTACTTGGGAAATTAAACTTAATGGAACTGATTTGGAGAGATTAGGCAGTTGGGATTTAACTGGGTATTGTATAGGGATTAAAAAGAATGGGAGTATTGAGAACTACGTTAAAAAGCAGGAGCATAGTACACAAGTGAATTTAACAGATAGAATATTTTTCCCATCAGCTGGAGGGGTTGAAATAAATAATTCAGAAGATAGAAACACGTATATCATGACATCAATAACAGCCCTAAATACAAATGGGACCCCAACTGATACTTCGATTCCTCTAGGTTGGGTTGGATTCCCCAAAATGGGAAATACAGCAATAGACACTTCAGTTTCTATCATAGGCGTTAGACACTCTGATATTGAAGTACTTCCAATGATTAATGATCCAGATATACCGGTAGGGGGAGGTCCCATGCCTATTAGGTAAAATAATCTGCACGCATAAACAAAGTTTGTACCAATGAAGCAATCCAATACTAACGTCATTGAAAATGATATAAAAAAGAGCTAAAATATTTCTAAAAAAATAATAGAATCTTATCAGCCATTAGATTTTTGATCAGTTATATTAGTAGTGTAGGAAATCAAGAAAGAGCAGCACCCGACATAAACCAGTACCTGTTTGACGGCGATAGGTAGCCAAGAGCGTAAAGCCTACAAAGAGTCGCAAGGGTATCATTTGCGGGATAGCTGTTCTTTTTGTTTTCTATTAAAGAGAAGGATTATTTTGATTCCTCAATTTTCTTAAGAGTATTCCGACGAAAAATACTAGAATCGTATTTAACAAAGTAATCAGATTCTTCATTCAACTTGCTTGTATCAAATCGAGAAGGGACGTTTACCTTAGTTTTTTCACCCAATTGATTTATTAAAACAATACTGTTTTCTTTAATCTCGGATACACTAACAATTGCTACTGTACTGCGGGAATTGTAACCATACACAAAGAACAAGATGATACAGGAGAGAAAAATAAGTCCACTTTTATTTATTTTCATTACTTCCCACCTCTTTAACCTAATGATACAACAAAGGCAATAGGATTACACTTGAGCAAGGTATTATATGTGTGGTTGATGTAACGGTAGCACCTCGGCTGGTAACGGTCGATAGTGGAGGTTCGAATCCTCTTCTATTGTTATTGAGCTATTACTCAGCGTGTATTGTTTCTATCATTCACGAATAGATAAGAAGCCGCTCCTTTTGGAGGTACAGAGCAAAGCTATGTTTCATGCAAACATAGTCATCTATACTGATGCTGGATAATCATAAAATAATTGATGTTTTCTGTAATTATTTGTATGGGAAATTTAGTTTTTTCTGATAGAATTGAGCTTACTTTGATATAAAGGGGTTATGCAATGTTGCAGCAGGTACTGAAGCGTTTTAAACGGTTAGCAAAAGAAAAGCCTTTGTTTTTCCCTCTTCTTATTCTTGCATCTTTGTTTTTTAGTTTCTACTTTATTTTTAATGTAAGGGCAAATATATGGATATCACTTATATTATATTTTCTAAGTTTATCAATTCTTTATTTTGACGATTTAGCTACTGAGAAAATACGTGGAATAATTGTTGTTCTTACGGTGCCTTCGGTTATTATATTTACTTTTATAGCTGGAAGTGTTGCCTTTATAATTCAGGGAGATTTCGAACCTTTGCAGTTGTTTTTCAACAAATTTTTGTTGGTGTTCTGTTTTGAAGAGGTAGTCTTTTTCTTAGTGATCCATTTGAATGTGATAAACCATAGTATAAAAAAGAAATGGAAAGTAGCCCAATTAAAAAATAAGGTTAGTAGAGAAGATGATAAGAAAAAAATTGAAGAGCATCTAAATAAAATTAAAACAGCTTCTGCATACGTAGCACCGATATTCACAATTCCGAGTATTATTTATAAAGCTCTTGAAATAATTCTTCCAAGCTTATTCACAAAAGATCAAAGTGCTACGAATATTCATCCTGCCGATCCTTTGCTATTGGTATTATATATTTTTACTTTTTCCTTACTCGTTATGACTGTATATCGCGCAGTAATTGATCATCTTCTCTTCAATTTAAAATACAGTGATAAATATAAAATTTAAAAATTGAAACATAGTAACGAAATAATAATTATTATAAGTTGGTAGCATACGACTTTGTGTTATAGCGACAGAATCAAGCGGGTTGATAGGTAAGTTAGAGATTTGGAAGCAGTAGACTCTTGAGGGATTTAATGGAATAAGGGGGTTATTTTCCAAGCGTCGAATTATGGCGGTAGGAGGTTCTTTATGGCACAGTTAAACAATGACGAACTTTTAAAATGAAAAAAAGAAATTGAGGCTGAATTAGCGGACTCGACTGAGATTGATGCCCTGCAAGAAGAAATCAACAAAATGTTCACCCGTCTCCAGGTTGTTAGTAGAGTGGAAATGAGACTGATCGGAACACCTGAACATTCTGATTTCATGGAATCATTTGTACAACCGATACAACGAGCATTCAATGAAAAGAATGCAGAACTTTCAAGAATTCAAAAAGAGCAATGGCAGCGCCAAATAATGCTGGAAAATATTAATGAAGAAATCAGCATAATGCTACAAAGATAAGGCACCCTAACAGGTGCTTTTCCTTTAGTTGAGTTGCAAATAAAGGAATCAGTCACCTAGTGTCGAAATTTGATGCTGGGAGGTGAGTGTTTTGGCAGCAGAGAAAACATATCGTGGTTGGAATATCCAATATAAACGCGTTCGAGGAACATGGGAAGTAACTGCAACAAAGGGAGCTTTCTGTGAAAATGCTTATGGCGATGACGAGGAAGACGCGTACATTAAGGTGACCTCAAAAGTTGATGTTCAAGAAGACTTCTCAAAAGGAAATATATAAGCACCCTAGTCGGTGCTTTTTCTATGCCTTTACCAATGGATGAATATACACGATATACATACATCATGAATACTCTTGGGGGAGAGTTCTCCACCACCGTGGGGTATGATTCTCCACCATTAGTGGGGGAGAGTTCTCCCCCTAAGATAACTAAAAGAAACATTAAAGAAAGTAATATATAAAGATATATAAGAGACACATATTCTTATGAATATACAACCACATAAAAACATGTATAAAGGCTGCTCATAAAAGAGTGGTCTTTTTGTATTTCAAAGAAAGGGTGAAGTCAATGAGTACTGAAAGAAATAATAAGACCATGCCAGCCATTTGTAACGAAGGTTGTAATAAACAGTTTGAGGTGAACGGCTTTCAAACAGCAAGGCTACCAGGAGCCATAGAGAAGACGTACTTCACTTGCCCACATTGCAAGCATGAGTACGTAGCCTTCTATACAGATATGGAAGTAAGGGAATTACAGGCAAAGATCAGACGGGTACAGACTAAGCTTCAGAACCCAAGAGTTGATCAGACTGAAGCATTGAAGCAAGTCAAAGATATTCAAGCCCAGATCAAGGCAGGTATGGACAGGGTGAGAACAGTGGTCGAGGGAGGGTTATAATGTGCCCCGCTAACTTAAGCGTCCGTGCTCCTATCCACGCTGTCCTGAACTGATAGAGTCAGGTACTTACTGCAGCAAGCACACCAAACTTAGAGAGCAGCAGAGAGGTACATCATAACAACGTGGTTATGATCATAAGTGGAGACTCGCTCGCATTAGATATCTTCGACATAACCCAATGTGCCCTTATGCGGAATGATGTGATCGACTACTGTAGCTGCTGTATCCTCACCCTGCTCTTCGCAGTGAACAGATATGAGGCTGTTCTGGGATATAAAGAACTAGCAGTCACTGTGTGCATCATGCCATGGTTGGTCGCTTCCTTGCCCATCCATTTTTGAACGTAAAAAGCCATTGGCAGATAACACTTTACGTCGAATCGCTCGGGGTATTCAGAAGTTCGTAATCAATAATGCTAATCCGTTTATAGTGCGGGTGAACCATAGTGGATCTAATCATCATTATTGCGATTCTATCGAAGAGCCATTTAAGAGCATCACGTCAAAGAATGGTTGGGGTCCAGTAACTCCTTATATTGCTCGTATTGGTCAGACTGGATTTGGTGGTGACCGCCTGCAATACGATGTGGAAGACCCACTAACTACGATCACTACCAAAGCAGAGCACTTGCTTGTTAGTCCTACGCTAATTCAAATGGGCTACACCGAAAGGGAGGGGAAAGCTCCACGAGCTCTTGATCTTGATAAACCGATCGGAACGATTACAACAGCTGGAAACAAGTTCGCTCTTGCCGCAGCTTGCTTGATTAAGCACTACGATGGCGGATATAAAGGACCGGGTAACGCAGTAGACGAACCGCTTTCCATAGTCACAACGGTAGATCATAATGCTATCGTTACAAGCCACATGATTAAGTTGCGGGGAACTAATATCGGACATGCAACAGATGAACCAGTCCATACAGTGACCGCTGGAGGGTTGCATATCGGAGAAGTTAGAGCCTTTTTGATTGCTTATTACGGTTCTAGCGTTGGACAGGATTTATTAGATCCCCTGCAAACGGTAGTTACCAAAGATAGATTTGGGCTAGTGACGATCCATGGTGTGGAATATCAGATTGTAGATATCGGTATGAGAATGCTTGAGCCACATGAACAGTTCGCAGCTCAAGGATTCCCATCCAATTACATTATTGAGGTTGATGCTGATTGCAAGAAGTATTCCAAAAGCGCACAGGTTGCCCGATGTGGTAATGCTGTACCTCCACCTTTTGCTAAAGCACTGGTTATAGCTAATCTTCCAGAAATATGTGTTGGATCTGGAAATCAATTGGCTTTGGAACGTTACAAATCAGCTATAGGACAAATGGAGTTCTCGATATAAAAAATTCCCATTTGTTGCGAGAAATAATAAAGATAACACCTTTAGCAGGTTAGTGAAACGGCCCAAACTTGATAAAACTTAAATACCACAGGTTGTATTAGACCGGAGTCCATCATCATTAATGTTCCAAAAATCCCATGCGGCACATCAACAAATGTTATCTTCACTAATTCTGCTTTGAATGGACCAAATTGGGAAGGCCCTGCAAAAACAAATCCAAAACTCTGCAAATTTATTGGAACATTTGCACAGTTAACTAAAGATTGAACTTGACTAGGGAGTAAATCTCTTTTCATTCCATTAAAGTTATGTGGATCATCTGGGAGAGGCGGGTTTTGACCTGCGCGTTGTTTTGTTACAAAGTCTAGCATCAAATCTTGGTGAGAGTTTAGATAATTTCGTTGATTGATTTGATCAGGCGTTGGATATGATCCGATTAAGTTTATATCTTGAGAAATATTAACACTCATTTTAAATGAACATCTCCTCAATAACATTTATTTTACATTTAATATATGTGCATTAGTCTATTTCGGTTCATCACTAAACTAACTTACTTTCGCCAATTTAGTGATTATTACCAATGAAAGGAGAGGGGGAAATGAAAGCTATAACCATCATACAGCCCTGGGCAACGCTTATAGCTCATGGTGAGAAACAATTTGAAACATGTAGCTGGGCTACAAAGCATAGAGGAGAATTGGCAATACACGCTGGTAAGAAGATTGATAAGGAAGCCTGTCGGGACCCTGAAATCCGCAAAGCGCTGGAGCGACATGGATATACGGAAGATAACCTTCCTACTGGTGCAGTGGTGGCAATATGCAAATTGTCCGAATATTTGAAATCAGTAGACACCTGGACAGACGGATATGAACTTGAGGGTGGGAAGCTTATTTACTCCCCTGAATATGAATTTGGGGACTTCACTCCTGGACGATATGCATGGGAAATGACTAACGTTAAACAACTGCCTCTACCCATCCCAGCAAAGGGGCAGCAAGGACTCTGGAACTGGGAAAGATCGCACTCATGACTGAACTCAAGAAATGTCCCGGATGTGGTCGTCCACTCTGCCAACTCTGTAATGAGCATCATTCAGAACTGGTCATGAAAAATAAGTTCAACGGCAATGAACTGGAAGTTTGCAAGGCATGCCATAAGGAGGTATGGGGCAAATGAGCGAAGCAGGAAAAGTTTCCTTACCGACACCAGAACGGAGTAGAAGAGATAAAGAGGAAAATTTTAAAGTAGGTTCTCCATGGTGGTTCACGATTGAAAAGGCAGACATTGCGTATTTATTTCACCTCCTAGAAGAGTCACAAATTAAGGAACTCCAGGAAGGCAATCGATCTGCTTGTGAATCCCGAGATATGGCTTTTCGATCCCGAGACGAAGCTATTGTAATTAGCAATCAGCACTATAAACAGGCGTTCTTCCTGAACGAAGTATTGATAGAGGCACAGCAGACCATAGCCCGGCACGAGACAGCTTTAAACGAAATAATTGCTTACAGTACAGATGAAAATACTGTAGATATTGCAGGTGTTTCGATGGGATATGTGGAAGGGGAGAAGACAGATGGCATGTAAATCAGCAAGTCATTTTGATGATGAGGAAAACAGATGGTACTGCGAAGTTACCGGAGACACCTGCTTTTATATATGCCTGACTCAGCAAGATGCGCGAGGGATAATAACGAAGGTCCAGACGCGGTATTTGAGGAAGGAGCTAAGAAGTCATGACACAGTTACAGGTACACCAGTAGTCTGCATATATGACACTACAGGCATACCAAGTAGATAAACAGTAGACGCAAACTGCGAAATAAAGATGCCATCTATATAGTAGCCTATTTCTCTTTTGGCAGAAGTAATTCTCTTATAAAGGCGCCAACAAAACCAGAAAGAAGAACAATTACTACAATATTTAGTGATTTATCAAGTACTGAAGATGAAAAAATTACTCGAAAGCTCTTTGTTATGATGGTTATTACAAATACTAAAGACATAGTGATAAAGAATGTTCGGGCAGATATTTTCAACTCATTCATTCCTTTCAATTAAAATCACCAAAAAAATCTAAATTAAGTTTAACACAAAATAATTAAGTATTGCACAGTACGAAGATACTGAGCAGTAGACGCAAAACGCGTAGTAACAAAAAAAGAAAAGGCATAACACCTAAGTGATTACACCTGTGAGATAAATTAATCCCAAACTCGTACTCTTGGAACCCTTGCCATTCTTAAGTAATCCAGCAATTGACCAGTATGGACTGATTCATGATAGGCGACTCTTAGCAACATGTCACCTAAACTTCTTATGTAACCTGAATCAGAACGATCAATTTTGATACTTGTTAAATCTTCTTCAGAAAATGACTTAATAGTTTCTATGAAGTGATTTCTAAATGGTTCTGCAAATTCCAATTCTGCATTTACAGTGGAAAAAGGTTGGTTTTCGAAAGGAGAATCAAATGCAGCCAGACTGCCTTGATTTTGGATAGCTAGATGGTAATAATGTTCACCTTCTAGAACATGCCTAATCATCTCTATACAAGTCATTGCCTCGTCATCAGGTTTCCAATTTAGTTTTTCTTGGGGAATAGATGTCCAAACCTTAATACTTCTTCTTCGTACTTCATTGAAATTTAAAAGAATTAAATCAATTGAGTTCATAATTTATCCTCCTTTAATTGGTATGTATTAAATATACACGAATGTACGTTCGAATTAAAGAAAGCGATTTTGGTTAAAGCACTACGTTACACTTCGAAGAAACACCACAATACTATTCTAGTAAGGGGTGAGAGGATATAGACAATCCGGTGAGACATTTTAAAGCTGTTATGCCAAACGGCGATTTAATAGGACTCTTTCAAACAAACTCTGGAATTATGCTGTTAAGTCAAACTCAAAATATAGAACGACAATTCAAAGGAACTGTTGTTGAGCTGGAAAAGACTGAATATGATGCACTTCTTGAAATGTCAAATTCGGAAGGAAACGTACTTAATTAGGCCGTTAGGCCATCGAGTCAGACCGAACCACCCAGCGTAGCGGCAGCCGGATAAGAGGGTTAGAGAGGTAATAACAATCCTTTCTCCCTATACAAGGAGGATATAAGAGATGAAGGGAAGGCAAATTTACTTTTCCGCCAAGGAGATAGATTTGATTAACTCAGTTATGGATTATGGAAATGCAAGTTTTGAGGGTGCTGAAGATGAGGAAGATAAAGAACAAACACGTGCTTCGATTCTTAGCAAGACGGGCGGAACGATAATGATTTCTGGCACACCAATAACACCATAGGAGGGGGAGCATGAGCCGAAAAATTGGATTCAGTGTTGTTATCGAGTCACCCCAGAAGATCGAAATTGGGTTTGGTATCAATCAAAATGGCAAGCTGATTATCGTAACAAGTATAAGGGCAGTAGAGTTTGTGAATGACAGAGCGCTTCTAGTGAGCGGAACTGGAACAGTATAAACCCAAATTTGAGAGGAGCAATAATAAATGAAAATTCAAATAGCAGCACACTTCAATAAACAAAGGACTCCAAAAAGGAGCTTGTGCAGTTCCATGTAAAGGGTGATGACGAGAGTAAACCAGAGCTTAATGCTATGACGAGATCGGTGGTTGTATTGAACATCGAAGGTGTTGAACAGGCACTGAGTTCAGCAAGAGTACGAAGGATGCTAAGAAAACTGTGTTGGAGTTTATTGTCAAGGGTGATACATCCTCTGAACATTCTTATGAATTCTATCGGAAGGCTGGATCAGATGTAGTCTTGGAAATCGCTGAATCTCAAATGAGCATTGAAGAGTTCCGAGGTGATGACGATGAAGAGGATCGTGAAGAGCCAAGAGAGGACGTACGAGGCAAGGTTAATCCAGACGGTACGATTGAACTAGAAGACAAGGATCAACTCACTATGGAGGAGATAGCTCCTGCTGGTGAAAACGGTCCGCCGATACCTGAAGGTGACGATGATCTGCCGTTCTAAGAGGGTACACGCCCCGGCTTCGGTCGGGGGATTCTTTTACAGTGAGGTGATAGCAGGTGCAACAAAGCTTCCTGCCTGAGATAGATAGAGAGCGGACGCAGGCTGCGGTTGAAGCAGCGCTATATAAATACAGGGAGAATAAGTTTTTGACCTTCGAGGAAAGGGAGGCAAACGTTACTGGGTCTTATGAGGATAGGCCGAGTGGACCTACAAATATCACGAGTGACCAGACTGCCAATATTGCCATCTATAATGTGGATTCTCAATCGTATCGAAAAAGCTTCTGTGAAAGAATTGAACGTGTAGTGAACCGCATGCCTAAAATGGAAGGGTTTCTAATCAAAGAACGCTATATGACAACTGAGCATGATTACATCACTGATCAGAAAGTTTATAACTTTTCATTTAAGCCACCGATAAGCGCACCCACGTACATCAAAATTAGGTGGAGAGCTTTTTATAAACTGGCACTCGAACTGAATTTGGTAGTGGAAAGAGAACGTAAGGAGGAGGGCGAAAATATTGCAAGAGACAACGGAGAACCAAGAACTTAATTGGGGAAGCTTCCCAATGACACTCCGCCCGAAGCATGTAAAGGAAATAATGAAATTGAGTCAAGCTAAGCTATATGAGTTTTTAGGGGACGCACCATTTCATGTTGCAAAGGCAGGAAGGGAATTATATATCAGTAAGGCGGTATTCAGGAATTGGTTAGAGGGTAGAAGTGATGATATTTTCCCAGAGGATCTGACGAACTGATACAAAAAACAAATAACGATTCGTATCAAATTCGTATCACGGGGAAATCCATTTGAATGATAAGTTGATAGAAAACAAAAAAAGCCTTGAATCTCAAGGCTTTTTTCTATAGGACGGATGGGGTTCGAACCCATGACCCCTACCCTGTCAAGATAGTGCTCTCCCGCTGAGCTACCGTCCTGCGACGAATTTCATAATACCATACGATAGAGTAGGATGGCAATTCTTTTTTTACAATGTTTAGGGATGATAGTTTACATAGTCTTTAGAATAATAAAATAGGGGATGCCCCTCCATCCCCTAGCACCACGTCAGATAAAGAACGGGAGCAAAAATATATCGCTTATAGCAAAAAAAGGGATGCGTCGTGGAAAGAAGCGACGTCTTGGGAAAAAGCCAGGCCGGAAGCCAAATTGTCTATAAGCTGATTCGTGTGTAGGCATTCCGTTTAAACGTTCTACCATTTCGTTGCTGGGAACCGCAAGGGTAACATAGTTTTGATCTACATGGGCAATAAAGCCATCAAAGGACTGACCGTCAGTCGTTGTAATACCAACGTATTTGTTCATACAATTCCAACTGACCTGTTGATGTAAATTTGTATTTGTATCCATAAATAACCTCCTCAATTGAATAACTCTAATAACAGTCTATGGTCCGTAGCCTATAACGTTCACGGCGTTAGCCTATAGGGTAACCATAAAATTTAGGTATTTTGTCTGAGGTGGAGGTTGTATATTGAAGCGGAATCACTTTTTTTTCTTGAGTAGTAGTGAAAATCATCCATTATCTGTTTGTTTGACATTGAAACGATTTTAAAAGTTGCGACGTATACTTAGCCAAGTGCTTTTTATGGAAATACTCCTTAAGCGCTTATGATAAAATGGATGGTAATGCACAGCAGTTAGATAAAAATTGAAAGAAAAAGGAGCTTGAGATCTTGCCGCAAAATGAGCAGAAAAAGAATTCTTCCACGCCATGGAAATGGTTGGGGGGTGGGGCGGCGATGCTCCTGTTTAAAGGAAAGGCGATTTTGTCTGTACTGAAAATAGGTAAAATTGCCGGGCCGTTAATATCAATGATGATTTCAATATGGGCCTATGCTTTGATTTATCCTTGGGGGTTTGCCGTGGGTTTTGTTTTGCTCTTGCTAGTCCATGAATTAGGACATGTAATAGCAGCGAAACGGATCGGGCTTCCAGTAAGTGCTCCACTATTTATACCGTTTTTGGGAGCTTTAATTACAATGAAAAAACAGCCGCTGAATGCCCAGACGGAAGCTTATATTGCTTTTGGAGGACCGATTTTAGGAACCATTGGGGCAACAGCCGTTTTTGGGGCGGCTTATTACATGGATAGTCCACTTCTCTATTCCTTGGCTTATATAGGTTTTTTGCTTAATCTGATCAATCTGCTGCCGATTCACCCGCTTGACGGTGGTCGTATTGCTACTGCGGTTACACGTTGGCTGTGGCTTGTGGGTCTAGTGGGCGGTTTAGCCATCATCATCTATATGCGTTCGATCTTATTCTTTATTATTTGGGCGTTATTTGCTTACGATTTGTATAACAAATATGTCAAGAGACGCACTAACAACCGCCTTTATTCTGTAACGAAGGGTTTCTTAATTCCAGTGGAGCCACTTAGTGATGCAGGCTACATGATTCCAGGACCAGAACATAGAAGAGATTTACCTTTTACTACTTACAGTGATTTGGAAAGACAGCAGTATGTAGGGGTGAGATGGGATCAACTGAACTACATTGGTAGAGCTACGCTTCCGCAGCAATGCATCATTGAAAAGGTACGTATCTCGCAGCTAGAGCCTGTGACCTTAGAGGATGGGCTTCATCTTAAGATGAATTGTGATATCAGCTATTCGGTTTACGAGAACGATAAGTATTACGATGTACCGGCTAGCTCACGCTGGAAATACGGTATCGCTTATTTTGTATTAGCTGGCTTTCTGGCAGGAATGATGTATCTGGTCCATGCTGTTGGAAATGTGAATCTATAAGGGTTAGAATCGGGCAATGAAGTGACCCAATGGTTTATAAAACTCCTGAACCGTCAAAGCTGTAATGAGAATAACCGCAGTTGAACGGTGAAAGGAGTAAAACCATGTCTAAATTTTTGAAATGGGAAGTCGGCGTTTGTCTGCTGTTACTGATGGTTTTGGGAGGATGTTCAGAGGCGAAGCCAGCAAAAGTCATGGAAATCAAAGAAATGACTAACCTAGATGGAAAGCCGAAAGGTCAGTACCCTCCATTGTCACCAGTGATGCAAGACACATACAATCGTTCGATTCTTGAAGAAGTATATTCTGTAGATTAGAGCAGCGTAGAAGGCACTTTTTCATGCTCAGGCTTTTCTTTCTAGTCAAATTTTTATATAATAGACAACTATCGTTGGATACATAGAGAGAGGAGCTTGGGACTAACATGGCGGCAGAAATTTTACAGGTAACTACAGAGGAACAGCTTCGAATGGGGCTGGATATTCGTACTAAAGTATTTGTAGAGGAACAAATGGTACCGGTTGAGGAAGAAATTGATGAATACGATGTTATCGGTCCGAATGCGCACCATATTCTGATTATAGATGAAGGAGTACCTGTGGCTACTGGAAGATTGATTTACTACAAAACAGGTACAGCCAAAATGCAGCGTATCGCCGTACTGAAAGATTATAGAGTTAAAGGATATGGACGTGTCTTATTGCTAGCTATGGAAGAGCTTGCTCGGGAGCTTGGACTGGAAGCTTCGATTCTTGATGCACAGTGCCAAGCTGAGAATTTCTACAAAAAGCTAGGATATGAAGTGATTTCTACGGAACCTTTTTATGACGCAGGTATTCTACATGTACGGATGCAGAAAACACTTTAAGATTTGCACACATAATTTACCGTCTCATTACGCAAGCTAGGATGTGCCTTATGATGGCAAATCCAAGTGTAAGGGGCGAGCTGAAGTGCCAAATAACGAACGCGAAAGTTTCGTAGCTGTACAGAAAAATGGGGACGGAGATTTAACCAGTTTCCAGACCTCTACAGGACGTGTCCTGGCGTATGACCAAGCGCTTCAAGAAGTACAGGCCGGAAATATTGCCGGAGTGAATGCTTTTAAAGGTAAAGACGGAGAAACTTATATTCGCGGTGACGCGGATGGGGATCCAACCAACAATTTGGATAATCTTCCGAGTTTCTCATAGTTCTAAAGGTAAAGACCGTACATACGTCATCGGACGTCAATGTACGGTCTTTTTTTAATCATAGTCAAAGTTTATAAGTTACATGCTGCTCAATAAACTCCATCTCTCCAGTAAGCCCGACGAATTGAGGTTGTTCATCGCTATAATGCATGAGCTTGATGATACGTCGAACATCTTCAGGTAAAGACATTAACTCCTCCAGCGTGGTGTGAACAACACCCGCACCACCAAGCTGACAGTCATGCAGAATCATTCGGATGCCGCGCTCACGGACAAGGCTTATAAGCAGATCCGGCTGAAAAGTCATATCCGCACTGTAGAAAATCTCGTTATTTATTAGAAGGGAATAACTATCTTTGCCAGGAATATGCGGCGTACGTATGATCTCGAGCGAAAGAGAAGGAGCGAGCTTGTACGTAATTCCGGGTTTCATAGGTGTAACCTCGAAGATATCGGTCAGGGAGGCTACTGCATCTTTTTGATATAATCCACCCTTTAAGGTGTTGTTCCAAAGTGGCTCAATAAGCGTCTCAGGTAAATGTAATCTCATTGTTTTCCCGTATACGTGCTTTAGCGTAAGTGCTAGCTCTTCCAGACCTCCAACATGGTCCGCATGAATATGCGTAATTAGAGTAGCGTTTACGTGGCGGAAGGATTTCCCGATGGTATGCATAGCAAGCGGAGCAGTAATTCCGCAATCAATCAGTAGGGAATAATCATCAGCTAGTAGCAAACCATTATTGTTAAAATAGTTTTTTGCAAAAGCGTTACCAGTTCCTAGCATTTGTAGGCTCAGACTCATAAGAAGGACCCTCCCGAAATCGCTGTTAGCTAATATATCAACTTTAAACAAGTACATAATATCATTTTTCGGAAGATGAATGAAATATTTACCTACAATTAGCGCAACTTGCTGAGACAAAGTAAGTATACATTAATAGCATGAATTATTTGGAGGGTTTCAAATGAATAGATGGAAAAAAGTCACTTTATGTGTGTTTGCTTTTTCCTTGATGGGTGGCTCCTTATTGTTCGCCGATTCTGTGAGTAAGAAAATCAGGGTATGGAACAACGGGACGGAAATTGTGGACAGCGGTTATTTGATTGATGGAAAAACATATATTCCCGCTAGAGAAGCAGGCGGGGTAGTGAATTGGGATGGATCTGGAAAAGTGACGATTCTTAAGCCTAATGTACACATTGTTCTTTTTAAGGATAATACGGTCTTTGGTAACGTAAACGTAGGCAAACTTAAGATTAAAATATTAACACAGGTAGATAGCTTAACAGAAGAGGTTTCAGCTGTAAAAGTAGCCATCACGGACCCATCTGGTAATGTTAAGGATATTCAGTCGCAGGAGCTTGAAGGCTCGCAGAAGGATAATTTCTGGTTTCCGACTTCGGAGTTTACTTATGATTTTAAAGAAACCGGCAAATATCGGGTAGGATTCTACATGAAAGCTTCCAAAAATGCGGATTACGTTCTTGTGTCAGAAAAGGTAATTACAGCTCTTAATTAAGGGTTCTAAATTGACCTGAACTAATCTAACGTGGTAGTATACCAGATGTAGGATAATACAATTTAAAGTGAGGTATTACAATGAGCGATCACAAACATGAGCATGGTGAAGCATGCGGTTGCGGGCATGATCACGACCATGAGCACGAGGAGTTTGTGCTGACCTTGACGAACGAGCAGGGCGAAGATGTTGAGATGGTATTAGTTGAAACTTTCGACATCGGTGAGAAACTATACGCGCTGCTGTTAGAAAAGGAAAATCCTGAAGCAGATGGCATTATTCTGCGAATGGAAGAAGAAGACGAAGAAATGGTATTGTACAATATCGAAGATGAAGAAGAATGGAAAGCTGTTGAAGAAGCTTACAACAATCTGCTTGCTCAGCAAGAATAGATTTTAGCGACTAAATTTAGCTGTTCTATTGTGTATATGACAGTTGATGTTTATATACAGAAACCCGATACTTATTATGGTATCGGGTTTTTGTATAAATCAATGAAGTTTTTTAGGGAAATGATGGATCTTAGGATATTGGATCGGCTTCTACAATCACTTTTATGTTAGTGATGCTGCGGTCTTCAGGACCTTTAACCGGAAGTCCAATTTCCACATGGTCGATAATATAATCGATGTTATCCTGAGTGATCACTTCGCCAGGGAGAAGAATAGGAATTCCAGGCGGATATACATATATAAATTCTGCAATAATGTAGCCTGCAGATTCACGGAATGGAACTAACTGCGTATCCGCATAAAAAGCATCTCTTGGAATCAGAGCAAGCTGTGGAATTTCCGGAACCTGAACCTTAAGTTCGTAGATTTCACCCTTGCTATAATGAATGGCGGACAAAACCCGAAGTGCAGCTAATAATTTATCTACTGATTCTTGAGTATCACCTGGGGTAATGAGGCAAAGAATATTATACATGTCACTTAGTTCTACTTCGATGTTGTACTTCTCGCGCAGCCAGTTTTCGGTTTCGTATCCTGTGATCCCTAAATGGCGCACATGAATGTTGAGCTTAGTTGGGTCATGATCAAATGTTGCTTCTGTCCCAAGGATTTCTTTTCCAAAGCTGTACAGGCCTTCGATCGTGTTGATCGTTTCCCGTGCGTAGTTGGACAGTCTGATGGTTCTTTCTGCCATTTCATGACCGTTCAGTGCGAGATTACGTCTTGATGTATCCAAAGACGCTAATAAAATATATGAGGTAGACGTTGTAGTCAGCATGCTCATTATGGTCTGTACCCGTTGCGGGTTAATCAGACCCGTCTTAGCATTAAGATTCAGTACCGAGCTTTGCGTCATGGAGCCGCCAAGTTTATGCACACTAGTGGCAGCTATGTCCGCTCCGGCCTGCATGGCCGATACCGGCAGATCCTCATGAAAATGAATCAGTACTCCATGTGCCTCGTCCACCAATACGGGTACACCGTAACGGTGAGCCAGGTCGACAATCGAACGTAGGTCGGCGCATATACCGAAGTACGTTGGATTGATTACTAGAACTCCTTTGGCGTCTGGATGACGCCTTAACGCTCGTTCCAGCGAACTGGTCGTTATGCCGTGATCTATCCCGAGATTCTCATCCTGAACAGGCGAGACAAACACAGGCTTGGCTCCGGAGAAGATAATGGCCGACATCACAGATTTATGAATGTTACGCGGCACAATTATTTTATCACCAGGTGAGCAGACAGAGAGGATCATCGTCATGATGGCATTGCTCGTGCCCTGTACGCTAAAATACGTATAGTCGGCACCGAAAGCCTTCGCAGCCAGCTTCTGAGCTTCCTGGATTACTCCAGTTGGCTGATGTAGATCATCAAGCGGTGCGATGTTGATTAGATCGATGGATAGAGCGTTATCGCCGATAAACTCACGGAATTCGGCATCGGTTCCTAGCCCCTTCTTATGCCCCGGAATATGAAATTGAACGGGATTGCCGGCGGCATGCTTTTTTAAAGCTGTGAAGAGGGGAGTACGGTGTTGATTCATTTAATACTGTCACAACCTTTCGCGAATATTAAAATTTAAGGCAAGCATCAGTATAACAAAACAATCTACAGAATACTAGGATTTGGAGGTGATATAATGTCCACGAAAGCTGCGCAACGTACACATATCAGTTTGACGTCGCCATTTATCATGGAGATGTGGGTTATTATTTTTTTAGTTGAGTTTGTAAAAGGGTCGCTACTTGTCGCTTTGTTACCCGTATATATGGAGAATATTTTGGGTCTATCTGTTACGGTAGTAGGCTTTGCCTTTGCACTCCAGTATTTGGGGGATAATCTATTCCGCAGTCCTTCTGGCTGGGTTATGGAGCGCATTGGATTTCGCTGGACCATGACAAGTGCCTTGTTGTTGATCCTGGTAGCTGTTGGAATGATAATATATGCCAAAACAGCAATTACGCTCTCGATTGCCTGTCTTATTCTTGGAATCGGGACATCCCCGCTTTGGCCTTGTGTGATGACCGGAATAACGGAATTGGCGGGATCTACTAAAAGCGGCAGCAGTGGTGCAGCTATGGGTGCTGTAGAGATGGCATCGCTCGCGGGAACGGGAATCGGTCCGATTGTAGTGAATTTTTTGATGGATCAGGGGGGACAAAGCTATCGTGTAGCCTTTTTGGTCCTGCTTGGTTGTGCTGCTGTAGTAGTTGTAGTTGCCCTATTTCTACCTAAGAGAATTTCCTCGAGTGGCACACATGCAGTTGTTAGGGACATGCAGGGGCTTGGTGGAGTCGTTGAACGTAAAAAAATTAGTCCGTTAGAAAGTATAAAAAGAACACTGCATCAGGTCAGAACAACGCTTAAAGTTAGTCGCATACTATATCCCGCATTATTTCTTCAGGCTTTTGCCATTGGCTTGATGACGCCTGTGGTTACCTTGTTTGCACGTACGGAGCTTCATGTGAGTCCAAATCAGTTTAGTCTGCTTCTGATTGCAGGTGGGGGAATTACGGTGCTTGCTCTAATTCCAGCAGGTAAGCTGGTGGACCGAATAGGAACAACTGTGTTTCTGAACATTGGCTTTTTGCTCGCCGCCTTTTCCCTTGCCCTGTTCTCACAGGTACGCTGGCTCCCGCTTGCTTTTATCGCGGTGGCATTGGTCGGTATAAGCTACGCGCTTATTCTCCCGGCATGGAATGCCTTTCTGGCTAAGCAAGTGCCTAAGGGGGAACGAGGGACTGTGTGGGGGATTTTCTTGACCTTGCAAGGCTCAGGGATGGTGGCAGGACCAGTGATATCAGGGAGACTATGGGACCATGTAGGTCACGGTGTTCCGTTTCTGATGAGTGCAATTGTAATGTTGATACTCTTTGGGCTGCATTTACTAATTGTGCACAGAACGAAGTTGAAATTTAAAACTAGTTGACCTTAGATGTGAAAACCGCTGACAACCTGAGAACTAGTTGTCAGCGGCTTTTTTTAGGAATTAAAGGACTAAAAGAAATAAAAAAATTCAATCAGCGTTTGGAGAAAGTCTGTTGCGGGTAAAAATAGTCAATAAACCAAGTTACCGCTACATAAACTGGAGTATAAAATAAGACTAAGACGAACGCAAAAGTAACTACTACTTGAAGAGGTCCGGCTGCCATAAATACTCTAGAATTGAACAAGTCTGTTGGCTTTGCAGATGTGAAGCAGTTAGGGGGGAGTGCCGTGAACAAAAACGACGAGGTGGAGTATTGTAACCTGGAGCTGCGTTTCGACAGACAGCATATCCAGGACCTGATCAAGGATTTGATTCAAAAAGGTTATTCCCTATATTGGAGCGAGAACGAACAGGTCTTTGTAATTTCGGTCCGTACGGGTCGTAAACTGGTGAAATTACGTTTTCAAAGGATCAGAGATGGCTATAAACTCGTGGGTGACTATATGATTCGTGATGCGCGCTTGTCAGAATGGATGGAGAAATTAATTGGGGACATGCGAGGCCATGCCATTGTAAAGCGCTTCCGGGATCGCCAGATTATTATTGAAAATATTTTGTTCGGCGAAGTGATTCGTCTTGTCGAAATCTCGGGTTATCAGCAGCGAGTCTTATACCAGAAGGGTCCTATGCTCACGGATGAGGAGCTGACCAAGCTCTATTATTCTGTTGAAGGAGAGGAACGAATTCGCCAGCGTAGGATTGAAGTGGATGAGCAGCTGGATCGATTAAATGATGCACTTAAGGCTGAGGATATGATTCGCACCGAGAAATGCCGAGCTCAGCTTACCTTTTTGACGAAGGAATTGTATATGTTAGAATGGTAAACAAGGTGCCGAAATAAGTTGCTTAGGGGCACCCCGAATTTTCGGGGTGTCTTATATTTGTTTGAGAACTTGCAGACAGGGGTTCACTTCTGGCGCTAAAAACGTTAAAATAGTCATTGTGATCATTTTCATATTGGCAAAGGTTTTGTCGATGAATTTGATCTTTATTCGCAGGGCAGGCTTTGCTGTCTCTGATAAAGGGTGGTATTCTTATACTGCGAGAAATGGATTTCCCAAAAATATAGGGTGCAAAGGGTGGAGGACCAGATGGCAAAACAACAAATCGGCGTTATTGGCTTGGCGGTAATGGGCAAGAATTTGGCTCTAAATATCGAAAGCAAAGGTTTTTCCGTATCCGTGTTTAACCGCTCACCGGAGAAGACACATGATCTTCTTGCTGAGGCGGAAGGTAAAAACCTAGAAGGCACATTTTCCGTTGAGGAATTTGTAGCTTCGCTGGAAACACCGCGCAAAATTCTGATCATGGTTCAAGCTGGTAAAGCTACTGATGCTACCATCGAGCAACTGCTTCCGCATCTTGATCAAGGCGACATTATTATCGACGGAGGAAATGCTTATTTCCCTGATACGGTTCGTCGCAGCAAAGAGCTGGAAGACAAAGGTTTCCGTTTTATCGGTACTGGCGTTTCCGGCGGAGAAGAAGGAGCACTAAAAGGTCCTTCCATTATGCCTGGCGGTCAAGAAAGCGCATATAAGCTAGTAGAACCAATCCTAACGGCAATCTCAGCTAAAGTAGACGGTGAGCCTTGCTGTACATATATCGGACCAGACGGTGCGGGACACTATGTTAAAATGGTGCACAACGGTATCGAATATGGTGATATGCAATTAATCTGTGAAGCTTACCAGTTGTTGAAAGACGTTCTAGGTCTGGATGCAAAAGAACTTCACAACATTTTCAAAGAGTGGAATAGCGGTGAGCTCGACAGCTACCTGATCGAGATTACTACAGATATTTTTGCCCAGTATGATGAAGAAACTGGTAAACCAATGGTTGACGTGATCCTTGATTCCGCTGGCCAAAAGGGAACTGGTAAATGGACAAGCCAAAGCTCACTGGATCTTGGTGTACCTTTGTCTATGATTACCGAATCCGTATTCTCACGCTTCCTATCTGCAATGAAGGATGAGCGCGTAGAAGCAAGCCAAGTGCTTAACGGACCAGAAGCTACACCATTTGATGGTGACAAAGCTGAATTCATCGAGAACGTGCGTAAAGCATTGTTTGCGAGCAAGATCGTATCCTATGCTCAAGGTTTCGCTCAACTGCGCGTAGCTTCCGACGAATACGGTTGGGATCTGAAATATGGCGAGTTGGCTAAAATTTGGCGCGGTGGCTGCATTATCCGTTCCCGTTTCCTACAAAACATCACGGATGCTTACGAGAACAATGCAGATCTTAAGAACCTGTTGCTTGATCCTTTCTTCAAGGATGTTATGGATAATTACCAATCCGCATGGCGTAAAGTTATCGCTTCAGCTGTAACGATGGGTGTTCCAGTACCTGGATTCTCCAGCGCATTGGCTTACTATGATAGCTATCGTACAGAAAGACTGCCTGCGAACCTGCTTCAGGCACAACGCGATTACTTCGGCGCACACACGTTCAAACGTGTAGACAAAGAAGGCGTCTTCCACCACAACTGGATGTCAGCTGAATAATTTAATTTGTTACAGTTACAAGCAAAAACGCCTTCGGCGTCCCTAAAGGACGGTAAGAAGCGTTTATGCGAGAAATATAAGGTTAATGTATAACGTGAAACTTGTACTTTCTTATATTTTAAAAAAGTGGCCCGAATTGCTTCACCAGAAATGGGGAGGCTTTCGGGCCTTTTTTGTTGAAGTTTTGATGTGTATTTACTATGTGAAGCAGATTGTCTAATGTTTTGACCCTGTGTTATGATATGACAAATATCGCGGTTGGAGGATAGACATGGCTGGGGATACAGAAGAATTTAAAAAGTTGAACGAAGAGCAAAGAAATAAGAACATTATTTTAGTAGGGATGATGGCAACGGGGAAGTCAACAGTAGGTGCTATTTTGGCCGAGGAACTAGGCTACGAGCTGGTTGATCTGGATCATGTCATTGTTGAAACTGAAGGTCGAAGCATTGCAGAAATTTTCGCGGAAGATGGAGAGCAATATTTTCGAAGCGTGGAAACAGCAGTACTAAAGCGTATGCTAGAGTCTGAGAATAAATTAATATCTACTGGTGGTGGCGCGGTATTGGCGCCGGGGAATAAAGCGTTAATGCTGAGTAAAGGGCATGTGGTTGCGCTAACGGCAACGGAAGAAGAGATTATTGCCCGTGTTAGTGGAGATCAGAATCGTCCGCTGCTCGCCGGCAATGCAGAAGAACGGGTTAGACGTATCATGGAAGACCGCCATGAAGCTTACCTGTTCGCGCATTACACGGTCGATACAACGGGACTGACAGCGGCAGAAGTGTCGCAACATATTTTAATGCATTACCGCGGCTGAGCTTTTAAGAGAGTGTCTCATTCCATTCAATCATACCGCCGTTTAAATTTGTAGCATGAATGCCAAACTGCTGTAGATATTCGCAGACACGCTGGCTACGAGCACCGGAACGGCAGATAAAGATTACTTTGGCACCGCTTGGAATTTCCTCTGTGCGATGTGGAATTTCTCCCATGGGGATATGTTGAGCACCGGGAATCATCCCGAAGGCAACCTCTTCGTCTTCACGAACGTCGATGAGTACAAGGTCTTCCCCTGTCTTTAGACACTGCCGCAATTCTTGCGGTGTGATTTGTGGAACATTATGCATGGTAGTGACCTCTTTTCATCAGAAGAATGGTTTAATGATAACACAGGCATGGAATACCCTGTCAAACGAGCGCTACATACAACTATATCTACTAAGGAGAGTTTATATTATGGACGTTATTGTTAGGCCAACGCCATCCCTGCAAGGAGAATTTGGAGCCCTCTCTTCCAAAAACTATACCACTCGTTATTTGCTGGTTGCCGCATTGTCAGAAGGCGTAAGTACGATTTATCATCCGGCACATAGTGAAGATAGCGATGCCATCCGTCGTTGTATTGCAGATTTGGGAGCTGTACTCACAGAAGATGATGAGAAGATTGTGATTCAAGGCTTTGGACGCAAACCTAAGGATGTTAAGGAACTTAATGTGGGGAATGCTGGCGCAGTATTACGTTTTCTAATGGCTGTATCTGCTTTAAGCCCTGAGGTTACCTTTGTAAATACGTATCCTGACTCATTGGGCAAACGTCCACATGACGACCTGATCGTATCTCTAGAACAGCTTGGTGTGAAGGTAGAGCATAATGAAGGTAAGTTGCCGATCACAATCCGCGGAGGCAAACCTGTTGGGGGTAGAATTACAGTTTCAGGTGCTGTCAGCTCCCAGTTCCTAAGCGCTCTACTATTCCTGACACCATTGCTAGAAGAAGATAGTGAAATTATTGTCCTTGATGATTTGAAATCAAAGGTTGTCGTAGGTCAGACGCTAGAAGTATTGGAGCAGGCTGGAATTGTGGTTCATGCGGCGGATGATTATATGTCCTTTAAAGTGCCAGGTCGTCAAGCCTATGCGGCAAAAACGTATACCGTTCAAGGTGACTATCCTGGCTCTGCGGCTATTCTAGCAGCAGCTGCTGTTACCAAGTCAGATATTAAGGTACATCGGCTTGTGGAACAGAGTAAGCAGGGAGAAAGAGCCATTGTTGATGTGTTGCGTATGATGGAAGTACCGCTTACTCATAAAGAGGGAACAGTTCACGTACAAGGGAACGGCGTTCTAAAAGCTGTTGAATTCGACGGAGATGCTGCCACCGATGCAGTGCTGGCTATGGTAGCTGCTGCAGTATTTGCTGAAGGCACTTCAAGATTCTATAACGTTGAGAACCTTCGGTATAAGGAATGTGATCGTATAACTGATTACTTGGCAGAATTGACCCGTGCAGGAGCCAATGTTGAGGAACGCCGCGATGAAATTATCGTTCACGGCATGCCTGAAGGCGTCGAAGGTGGTGTGACCATTAACGCGCATTATGACCACCGTGTAATTATGGCGCTGTCAGTAGTAGGTTTACGAGCGCGTAAACCACTCTTGATCAAAGATGCTCACCATGTCGCTAAGTCGTATCCGCAATATTTTGATCACCTGCGTGCGCTTGGTGCGAATGTGGAGTGGGTACAATAAAAGTAAGGGAGCTAGCGAATTTAGCTTCAGTTAATTAAGGATCATAAAGTGTAACTATGGAAAGGGGCACTATCTATGAGCTTTGAGAATCCAAGCCGGGAACAGATCGGAGATATCCTTGCTTCTGCAGGTAATATTGCAGTTGTTGGCCTGTCTGACAAAACAGACCGTACCTCCTATATGGTCGCGGGAGCTATGCAAAGTCGGGGATATCGGATCATTCCTGTAAACCCATTGGTTGATGGTGAAATACTGGGAGAGAAGTGCTATCATACGTTAGCTGAAATTCCAGAGCCGGTGGACATTGTCAATGTGTTCCGCCGAAGTGAATACTGCGCTAAGGTCGCACAGGAGGCCGCTGAAATCGGCGCACGTGTGCTCTGGCTCCAGCAGGGCATAATCAGCAAGGAGGCCGCTGAAATCGCCGCTGAGCACGGTATGACGGCGATTATGGACCGTTGTATCAAGGTCGAAGAAGCAATCACGATGCATGGGCGTAATCGGACGTAGTGTTCGGTGGTTAAACATTTTTCTGACTACCGATAAAGTGATGATCAGAGAGTGTGTCAAGGGATTTCGAACGAACGAACCGACGAACATACGAGCCGACAGACAAAAGAACGAACTAAACAAACCAGCGAACTAAATTTTTTGACGTTGAAGTAGTTGCAACTTTACTGTTAAAGAACAGCCAAGATCAAAAGCATCGTTTGATTACGATTGGCTGTTCAGGTTATACAATTTTTAATGCAAATCACTAACTGAGCTTGTTATACTAAAGTTAGACGAAGAACGTCCTTTATCCGCATGATTTGCGGTGAGGGGCGTTTTTTTTATTTTTACAGGGGAGGATACTATTATGGAATTTGAAGAAGCACATGGTATGTTCATTGACAAGCACTTGTCGGAAAGATCAGGAGAACGAAGGGGGAGGCTTGTTAGAGGGCATAATTATGCTGAGAAACTGTTCTTGCAGAATGTATGGTGGCCATTGTTTGAAAGCCTCGATGATTTGCATCCAGAATACGAAGTGTACGACTGGAACCGTAAATCTCAGTTTCTGGACTTCGCTTTTCTTCCGCAGAGCGGCGGCAGTCTCGGGATTGAGTGTGACGGGTTTCAAAGCCATGTGAAGGACATGGACCGCGAGAGATTCAACTATGCAGTTAATCGGGACACTTTTCTGACCGGAATGGGGTGGAAAATGATTCATTTTTCTGTTGATGATCTTCAGCACCGCCCCGAGGTGTGCCGGATGCTTTTGCAATTGGTGCTGGCACCTCATTTGGCGCGCAAATCTGCAGGCGTGGATATTTTGTCTGAGGAGAAGGAGGTTCTGCGGTTGGCTTGGCGACTGGGTAGGGCGATCCGTCCAAAGGATGTGACCACGCATTTCAGAATTAACTTTCGGACGGCACGCAGATTGTTACACTCGTTAAGTGAGAAAGGGCTGTTAAAGCCTGTAATTACGGGGAAACGGGTTCGACAATACGAAGTGAAAGCTATGCGGCCAGATCAAATATGGTAGGAGTGGGAAAATAATTGCACTTTATACATCTATATTGGTAATATCTCTATTCTATTGTGGTTTAGTTGTACTTTGTACACTTATTACACATCAAAGGTAGGAAAAGGGGGAAATGATTAAAAATAATTGCACAAAGTACATTTATATGGATCTCAGTGTTTCTAAGATATAAATACAAAGTACATTTAACCACTTTATTAATCAGTGGCAGCGAAAGAAAGAGACTCAGTCAGCAGACTAATCTTAATTCAATAAATATAACTCATTCACTTGGAGCATTATGAGATGCACATCCATACGGAGTAACTTTTTATTGGTTTTACCAACTTTAGCATTGTTTACATCAGTTCTTTCTAATCTTATGCCCGGAAAAATGTTTTTTAAATGCGATTTTATTGTGGAGTGAGAGAGTGTTTGTTTTAAATATACCCTGATCTTTTCCTTCAGTTTATTTTGACAAAAACCCCCGCAGCGCTTACCATTCAATATAGAAAGAAAGGAGAGGGTAGCCTTGAATTGGCTCGGATCATTGCAGCAATTGGGCAGAGCCATAATGCTTCCTACCATGGTACTGCCGGCGGCAGCCATTTTGCTTAGTTTGGGCAGCTTACCTTGGTCTGCATGGGGACTTTCTTCGGTGTCTGAAGTGGCTACTTACGCGGGGCAGGCGATATTTTATTATATGCCTTATTTGTTCGCTGTAGGTGTAGCATGGGGGTTATCCAATCAAGCCGGAACGGCGGGTCTTGCAGCGCTGGCTGGGATGTTCACTTACGACCGGATTGTCACCCAAATGGGAGACGGGCTTGTACAACCTGCAACACTAATCGGAATTTTGCTGGGGATCGTTGCCGGTATCGCGCAAAACCGGTTTAAAAATATTAAGCTTCCAGAGGCGATCCAGTTTTTTGGAGGGTCGCGTTTTGTTTTGCTGTTCATGGGCTTGTTTTCCGCTGGGTTCGCGTGGGTAATGCTAGGAGTATCTCCGCTGCTGCAGATTGGGCTGAATAATCTTTTTCAGGGAATATTGCAGACAGGCGGTTTTGGCGTTTTTATTTATGGAGTACTATATAGAGTACTAACAGCTTTCGGACTTCACCATATTCTAAACAATGTGTTTTGGTTTCAGTTTGGAAACTTTACAACTCCTGATGGTAGCACTGTCGTTCAGGGGGATTTGCCACGTTTTTTTGCAGGCGATCCTACAGCGGGCATTTTTATGGCAGGTTTGTTTCCGATTATGATGTTCGCACTGCCAGCGATTGCTTTTGCAATTATTCAGGAAGCGCGCGAGGATTTGAAGCCTAAGATTAAAAAGACTTTCATGCGGGCGGCGTTGGTTTGTTTTCTAACCGGAGTTTCGGAGCAGATCGAATTTGCGTTTTTGTTTGCTTCTCCGTATTTATTCGCGGTACATACTGTAATGTCCGGTCTCGCTATGGTGCTGACCTATATGCTTGGGATTCATCACGGGTTCTCTTATTCGGCAGGAGCCATTGACTTCTTTTTGAATATGCATCTGTCGCAGAGGGCTTGGCTTTTGATTCCGATCGGTATTGGTTATGGGATTGTATATTATAATTTGTTCCGCTGGGCGATTCGTCGTTTTCAGATCCCGACACCAGGGCGTGAAGAAGGTTCGGAACTTGGTGATTGGGCAGGTAACATTCCTTATCAGGCACCACTGATCTTGGAGGCGCTTGGTGGCAAGGAGAATATCGTACAAGTACAATCCTGTATCACTCGTTTGAGGCTTACCGTCCATAATGATCGATTTATTGACACAGGGGCGCTTAAAGGTCTTGGTTCTGCTGGGATTATCAAACTCGGTGGCGGGAATGTTCAGGTAGTATTTGGTACGTATTCAGAGCTGATCCGAGAGGAGATTAATAAACTAATGCTTCGTGATTTGCCGCAGGTGCTGTTCAGTTCTCCGATGCAGGGTAGAATGATGCCCATTGAGGAAGTACCGGATCACATCTTTGCAGCGAAGCTAGTGGGTGATGGAGTTGCATTTTTGCCGGAAAAAGGGGAGCTTACTTCACCTGTATTCGGAAAGGTTATGCACGTCTATCCTACAATGCATGCCGTTGGTATTGCTACGCCGGAGGGGCTGGAGGTACTTATGCATATTGGGATCGACACTTCGCAGCTTAAAGGGCCGTTTGAGGCGGTTGTAAAAGAAGGCGACAGTGTGGAGCCAGGTCAATTGCTGGTTAAATTCGACCTCGCTTATTTGCGTGAGCATGCGGCTTCACTGGCTACACCAATGGTGATTACGAATCCTGATCGAGTAAAGTCATGGAGCTATGCTCCATTTAAAAATGTTAAGAAGGGGCAATCTTCAGTAATGTCCGTAGTCTTACATGAAAGTAACGTTGGAGGGATAGAAGGATGATACAAGGCATAGGCGCAGCAGCAGGTGTAGCTATCGGGAAGGCCTTTGTCTTACCGAACTGGGAGTGGAGCTTACCAGACACACAAGTGAACCCAGTGGATCTA
Organism: Paenibacillus pseudetheri; assembly: GCF_924513355.1. NCBI lineage: Bacteria > Bacillati > Bacillota > Bacilli > Caryophanales > Paenibacillaceae > Paenibacillus > Paenibacillus pseudetheri. The sequence goes on along the minus strand of NZ_CAKMAB010000009.1, from coordinate 15,913 downwards.
GCTAAGGAGTTTGAGCGTTTATACGAAGGTATCCGTACCTCTAAGGACGAGATTGAATTCATCAAAAAAGAATTCAGAGAAGTAGTCGGTCCGGAGGAATCCAGCATTTTTGATGCTCATCTGGCGATATTGGATGATCCGGTGTTCATGAGCGAAATCCGGGGGATTATTGAACGCCAGTATAAGGCGGCGGAAGTGGCTGTTAAGGAAGCAATTGATCATTTTGTAGCGATGTTTGATCTGCTAGATGATGAATACATGAAGGAGCGGGCGGTTGATATCAAGGATGTCGGCAACCGTCTGTTAAAGCATCTTTTAGGTGCTCCTGAGGTCACATTGCCATCGGATACGCAGCCGTATATTCTCGTTGCGAAGGAGTTGTCTCCTTCCCAGTTAGCTCACTTGAACCCAACTTATGTTCTAGGTATTGTTACTATGATGGGCGGTAAAACCTCACATTCCTCTATTATGGCCCGTGCACTGGGCATTCCGCTCGTAGCAGGTTTGGAGAATAATTTGTCTAACCCTATTCAGACCGGAGATATGCTCGTGATAGACGGAGACACCGGATCTGTGCAAATTCATCCTGATGAAGTAACGATCAATGAATATGTTACACTTCGGAATAAGCAGCATAAAAAGAAAGAACAACTGGAATTGCTCGCTACCGTCGATGCCGTCACTAAAGATGGCGTTAATCTGCGATTGGCCGGTAATATCAGTTCAGTTAAAGAACTAAATTTAGCGCTCAAGTATGGAGCCGAGGGTGTAGGTCTATTCCGTACAGAGTTTCTTTATATGGATCGCAGTTCTTTTCCAACGGAGGATGAACAATTTGAAGTGTATAAACAGGTTGTCGAGAAGGTAGGCAGCAATATGGTTGTGATCCGTTCGCTGGATATAGGCGGGGACAAGCATCTGGATTACTTCCAGCTACCAGAAGAACAGAATCCGTTTCTTGGCTATCGTGCCATTCGAATCAGCTTGAATCGACAAGATATGTTCAAAACTCAGCTAACCGCCATTTTGCGGGCGAGTGCATACGGGAATGTAAAGCTAATGTTCCCTATGATATCTTCTGTAGAAGAAGTACAGGCAGCAAAAGCTCTATTGGAAGAAGTGAAGGCTGAACTGGAGCTACGGGGCATACCGTTTAATCGGAATATCCCAGTCGGTATTATGATTGAAGTTCCAGCTGCGGTTATGATTGCGGATTTACTGGCGGAGGAAGTTGATTTTTTCAGTATCGGTACGAACGATTTGGTGCAATATGTACTAGCCGTAGACCGTATGAATGAACAAATTGCGCATATGTATCATCCATATCATCCAGCGGTTCTTCGAATGATCCGTATGACGGTAGAAGCAGCCCGTAATGCAAAAATAGATATAAGTGTATGTGGTGAAATGGCGGCAGATGAGCGTTCTTTGCCACTTTGGCTGGAGCTAGGGATCAGTGATCTTAGCATGTCGCCGCAGGCACTGCTGAAGGTTAAACACCGTACCCTGAATACACTGGCTATAGATGCTACAAGGGTTGCCAAAGCTTGCTTCCATCATCGTACAAGCTCAGAGACAGAAGAAATCCTAAGTGCTTATGCTCAGAAAAGCGGTATTACGCTTGGAACGAACGTGGAAACAAAGGAGAAAGCTTCTTCATAGCTATCAAGCGCTACATCATCAAGTCCACATCAAGGTTCGGCATTCTTGCCGAGCCTTTTTCTTTTGTACTAGTTTGTTATAAAAAAACAAAACCGTTTGCGCTTCGGCGCAGTCTATACATAGAGCGAGTTGCACAGGAATGATTTATGCGTGATGGCAAGGGGGGAGGACGGAACAAGCATGGAACACATTATTAAGGACGAAATGGAAATTGTCGCTACGGATGAAGACATATTTTACGAGCTGGTAGCTGGGCAGAAAAGAAAGCTTTACAGCATTGCTTACAGCTATTTGCGAAACGAAGCAGATTCGTTGGAAGTTCTACAGGAGGCAACCTGCCGCGCATGGATTAAACGTAAAAGCTTGAAAGACCCGGAGCGTTTTGTTCCCTGGTTAACACGAATTCTGATCAATTGCTGTAACGATGAGTTGAAGCGCAGAAAGAGGAATACAGTCACAGAAGCTGAACGAAGTGATGTAGGGATCATGGAGATGAAAAGCGACCGCAGATTGGACATGGAACAAGCGCTGGACGGGGTAAAGCCGAAGTATCGCCAGGTACTTGTACTCAAATATTACAAGGATATGACCCTTGCAGAAATTGCGGAGGTGCTCGATAAACCGGAGGGCACCGTGAAGACATGGCTCAATAAAGGTCTGAAACAACTGCGTGACAGAATGAAACGGAAGGGGGATCTATTTCATGGCTGAGCCTGAAGAAAAGCTGCTAAACGAATTTTTTCAAAAAATCAATGTCGAGGCTGAGGAAATCCCGGATGTTAAGCTGGACGCAGCGATTCGCAAAGGGATGCAGCTAGGTAACCGCAAAAGGTTGTCTTTTAGAAAAAGATACGCAGTTGTTGCGTTGGCGGTCCTAGCTATCGCCTTATTGATTATTGTCCCTTGGGCAAATCAGATGGCGAATCCTGTACGCGCACAGTTACCTCCAAAAAGCTGGGGGCAGCTTGAGGTGTTTAGACCTATTATTGCTAATGATCTGTCGATTAAATCAGCACTTGATGCAGGTATGTTGAAAGAGGTGAATATCTCTTCTCCAGAGGTAGATGGAATACAATGGACGGTTAACGGAATTATGGCCGATCGAAGAGGGATTGTTGTGCTCTATACCATTCAGAATAATACGGATCAGAAGATGCAGCTTTTTGGCTTGTCTTTGAGAAAGACTTCAGAGGATAAATACCACCTTAGTGGATACAGCGGGTTTAGCACTACTAATGCACAAGAGGTTGGGTCTCCTGGAACGACTCGTATGTATAGGCAAATCGTCTGGGATAAATATCAGGATGAGATACCAGAGGAGTTGAATATCACATTATCGCTTTTTCCAGATGCTCTTGGTCAAGTTTTTAATAACAAGGATATAAAAGAAATGAGTGTCAACATTCCACTGGAAGTCGATTATAATTATTTTCAAGGTGATGTCATTGATCTGAAAGAAAGTCTGTCTGTCGCCGGACAGAAAATCAATTTGGATAATGTCTATATTGGACCTACGGGGATTTATATGCGGGAAACCTTTGGCAAAGAGAATACCATGAAGATTTTTAGTTTGCTTTCGCCTAAGCTGGTTATCGGAAAAGGGGATCATCAAGTGGAACAAATATGGGCAAGTGGTGCGAATATCTACCACAATGACAATATGAGACCTGACGATCCAATCAAGCTTGAAGTTGAAGGCATCTTCGCTCTAGATCAATCCAAGGTCGAGCTTGTGATTAACACGGAAACACAGCAGATTCTAAAGGCACCGGATAACAATCTAACGATTTCAAAGCGGATGGAGGACGAAGAGCAGGGAATTCTGGTATTGGACTACTTTATTCCTAAAGAAGATAAGGAGTCGCTTGATTATGGAGGTTTTGCATTGAGTGATTATTTTGAAGATAGCACTGGAAGTGGGCATATGCTCAGAACTGTCAAAGATAGTTACTCGCGATATAAAGCGTTTAACGAAAATAGTAAGGGAACTACAGTAACCTATCTCTTCAATGTAGGCATGGAAAAGCTACCCCAACCGTTGACCTTCTGGTTTAATTCTTATCCAAACAAAATCAAGGAGAAAGCGTCCATTCGGATTAAGTAAGGAGCTCTGATGTCGAGCGAATCAAATCACAAGCCCTGTTCCTCAAATAGTGAGAAACAGGGCTTGTTTATTTTTTATCAATATATGTGTATAGTACTTTATTCCCCAGCTAACGCATCGCAAAATGCTTTTCCATAAGGTGGAAGATCTGGCGGGCGACGAGCAGAAATAATATGTCCGTCCGTAACCACGGCTTCATCTTTCCAGATAGCTCCGGCATTCTCCATATCATCCCGGATGCCAGGTGTGGAGGTGACGGTTACACCTTCCAGAATTTTAGCGGAAATTAATACCCAACCTGCGTGACAGATCTGCCCAATAGGTTTCTTAGCTGCATTAAAATCCTGTACGAGCTTTAGAACAGCGCTATATCTGCGGATTTTATCAGGAGCCCAGCCGCCAGGAACCAAAATCCCATCATAATCTGCGGCATTAAGATCGTCCCAGGAGTACTCTGCCTTTGCAGGTACACCGTATTTGCCGATGTATGTTTTATCTTTTTCCAAACCTGCCAAGTGAACCTCAGCGCCTTCTTCTCTTACTCGGTACACGGGATACCAGAGCTCCAAATCTTCAAATTCATCGTCTACGAGTGCTATGACCTTTTTGTTGGCTAGTCTCATTTTGTTAAGCTCCTTTCATATCACATGATCCTTCATATTCTATCAAATTTAAAATACGAAGTCATCTGGAGGGTTGTAAATTATAGACGAATTGCCAATTTAATCATTATATGCAATTAATAAGGAGGGTTTTAATCGAGGGAGGTCGAATATAGAAATTGAAAAGTCATACTTTGTGCTTAATTCATTTCTTGCAAGAGGTGTAGAAGATGTATACAGATAACTTAATGGAGAAGTTGTGCAGCTGTGGTGGCCTCATGAACTTACATATGCATTCATTGATTTTTAATACGAGGGTGAAGATTACACATGTCCCTGTTTATACTTGTCCGGAATGTACTAGTTATGAGCCCTTGTCGTTTATTAAAGCAGATCTAGGAAAGTTAGTGAAAGAATTGAACGCGGATGTGCCAAGACAAGATTTTTCGTTTACAGAAAGAAATGAATTAGCTAGTGTCCTAAAAGAATCTTTGTCAGAGGTTATTGTCGGAGGATTTCAAGAATTAGAGTTGGCTATCCGAGAGACAATTCAGGCTAGAGTGGATATGTTACTTGATCTATACAGACTAGCTGAGGGGTTCAAAGACTTGAATTGGATGGAAGAAACTAGTCGAAGACTGTCTCAATTAACGTTCCAAACGACTAAAAACGCAAATTATTAAAACATTCTGTGAAAATAATGAAAAACTTTCACGGAATGTTGGATTTTTCACTCACTTTTTGTTACGATAGATAGAAGTTACATTATTGTGCTCGTGAATAGGGAAACCTACACTAGTCAAAAATTGTAATTTAGGGGTGCGTCTTCATCCTTGAAAGAAATTTTGAAAGGAAAATGAAGCGTTATCATTGCACAATTGTACAAAGTGTCGTATCATATTTTTAATTAGTCGAACGATAAAATTTATCGCAATGGAGAGAGTAATTTGACGGTAACCATTTACGATGTAGCTCGAGAAGCAGGCGTATCTATGGCTACGGTATCACGGGTTGTGAACAATAACCCTAACGTGAAACCGCAGACCCGGAAGAAAGTTTTTGAAGCGATTGAGCGTTTGGGATATCGTCCCAATGCCGTGGCGAGAGGACTTGCCAGCAAGAAAACGACAACCGTTGGGGTTGTCATCCCAGATATTTCAAACTCGATTTTTGCAGAAATTGCACGCGGGATTGAAGATATCGCGAACATGTATCATTACAATATCATATTGTGTAATGCGGATAAGCGTAAAGAAAAGGAAATCCGTGTCATCAATACCCTTTTGGAGAAACAGGTCGATGGTCTGCTCTTCATGGGTGGTACGGTAACCGAAGAACATATTCAAGCTTTCCAGACCTCTGCAGTTCCGATTGTCCTATGTGCTACACGGGATGAGAAGGGAACTTATCCTTCCGTTGACATCGATCATGAAACCGCTGCTTTTGATGCAGTGAATACTCTGATTCGTCACGGTCACCGTGAAATCGCAATGATCAGTGGTACACTCCAGGATCCTGCGAATGGATATGCACGTTTCCATGGTTACAAGAAGGCACTTGAACAGGCTGGAATCGAGTATCAAGAAGACTTGGTGCGCATCGGTAACTACCGCTATGAATCTGGTGTCGAAGCCATGAAGTATTTCCTTGGACTCAAGAAGAAGCCAACCGCTATTTTTGCCGCAACCGACGAGATGGCTATTGGTGCAATTCACAGTATTCAGGATGAAGGCCTGAAGGTACCGGATGACTTCTCCATTATTAGTGTGGATAACATCCGTATGGCTTCGATGGTTCGTCCATTGTTGACAACTGTAGCCCAGCCTATGTATGACCTTGGTGCGGTAGCGATGAGACTTTTGACGAAACTCATGAAGAAAGAGACGGTTGAGAATCCGCGGGTTATTCTGCCTCATGAAACGATTCTCCGCCTGTCTGTTAATCATCTGAATAAGTAATTTAAGAACTAAACAGTATTTTCGTAAAAAGCTCCTTTTGGAGCTTTTTATGTTTTTTACAGAGTAAATCATCGGAGGAGGCGTTATCTTTGCCTGAAATGATCGGATTAATTGGTGCGATGGATGAAGAGATTAAGCTACTACTAGAACGGATGGAGAATAAGGAGACGAAGGTCAAGGCAGGAATTCATTATTACATAGGAAATATACTGGGAAAGCCTGTAGTGCTCTGTAAATCTGGGGTAGGTAAAGTGAATGCAGCAGTTACGACACAAATTCTAATAGATTCCTTTGGTGTGTCACGTGTGTTGTTTACTGGGGTTGCTGGAGCTGTGCACCCTGAATTGAATATTGGAGATATTGTTATATCGTCTACTTGTGTTCAGCATGATATGGATGCTACAGCACTTGGCTTTTCAAAAGGTGAAATACCTTATCAGGATAATTCTGTCTTTCAGGCAGACCCTTCATTGGTACTCCTTGCTGAAAGGGCGTGTAACGAGATAGGCCAAAAGTACTTGGTTGGCAAAGTACTTTCAGGTGATCAATTCATTTCTAATGCGGAGATTGTAGCCAAATTAAGAGAGGAATTGGACGGAGCGTGCGTGGAGATGGAAGGGGCGGCGGTTGCACAAGTATGTGTGATGAACGCCACTCCCTTTGTTATTATTCGTTCGATGTCTGATAAGTCTGACGGGTCAGCAAATGTGAGTTTTAAGGAGTTTACGGTGGAAGCCTCGGGGCGCTCACATTCTATATTAGAATATATGCTACAGCACCTTTAATACTCGTTTAGTACATGAAACGCTGTCTAAAGCGAACCCTGTCGAAAGTCTCCTGTGAGGACATAGGGACCTCTTGTCCAATACGAACCATAAGGCAGTTTGCTGGATGTGAACAAATTTCGGGATCATCCGTAGCATACCAAACCATATTTACAGTTTTCATTAGCCGCTCCATCATTTGACGATAAGCCCACACATCAAGCCCGCTTCCTTTTAAATCCCAGTGCCAATAATACTCTGTTGTAAAGACGATACAATTCTCCAATTGCTCTTGTTCAAAAGCAGTGGAAATCAGCAGCCGGCCTAGTCCGGCTCCCCTATAATCATTACTCACCTCAATAGCCCCAAGCTCAATTAGATCCATCATTCCACCCTGAGACCAAAGCTCCATTTCATCCGGATAATGAAAGGTTACATAGCCTACTATAGTGCCATCTTCTACAGCTGTAATTATACGTCCTTCTGGCAGGCTAGCAATCTCTATGAGAGCTTCTTGCTGTTCAATCGGCTTGCGGAAGGCATCAAGATCATGATGCATGTGGAGGGCTTTAAGGTCCTCTGGTGATCGGGGGCCACTTACTGTTATTGTTCTACCTTTATATGAAAGCATATGGGAAACAGGAATTTTACGATGTTCCATAGCCGTGCTCCTTTCGGATTATAAAATATGGAATGTAAACGTTTGCTATGTTATACTAATTCAGACATAAAAAATTCACATTCATTGCATTGACATCATTATCTAAGAGAAGAGTCTTACCCTTAAAGCTTAAATCAAACGAGTGAGGGAGGCAAGAGTGATGGGTCAAGTCCATAGCGAAATTTTGCCTGGCCGTGTGCAGAGCTCCAATATGTCTGATTACACCCAGGCAGTAGCCAATTTTAAGTGGGAGGATGTTGAACGTAACTTCTCATGGTATGACACTGGAAAGGTTAATATGGCACATGAAGCAGTGGATCGCCACGTTCAAGAAGGACGGGGAGCGGCAACGGCCCTGCTCTACAGTGATGCGGTGCGGGATGAATCCTATACATTTGCCGATCTGCAGGAACGGTCGAATCGGTTCGGAAATGTATTGCGTAAATACGGTATCGGTAAGGGAGATCGGGTATTTATTTTTATGCCTCGTCAACCGGAACTATATTTTAGTTTACTAGGCATTCTGAAGATTGGGGCAATTGCTGGCCCTCTGTTCGAAGCTTTCATGGAGACAGCAGTTAAGGACCGGCTGGAAGATAGCGGTGCCGTTGCTTTGGTTACTACGCCTGAACTCCTTCATCGTGTGAAGCGAGAGGAGCTTCCGAATTTGCGTCATATTTTTCTAGTAGGCGGTACCACTGATATCGAGCAAGGTAACTTAGGTTTTACAGAGGAGATGGCTAACGCATCTTCTGAGCTTGAATTGGAATGGCTTGATCTGGACGATGGCCTTATCATGCATTATACATCTGGTTCTACAGGAAAACCTAAAGGCGTTTATCATGTGCAAAGAGCAATGATTCAACATTATTATACAGGTAGAGTGGTGCTGGATCTACGTCCAGATGATATTTACTGGTGTACAGCTGATCCGGGCTGGGTGACTGGAACATCTTACGGAATATTTTCTCCCTGGTTAAATGGAGTGACTAATGTCGTGAGAGGGGGACGCTTTAGCCCTCAGGATTGGTATAAGACGATTGAACGAAATAAGGTTAGTATTTGGTACAGTGCACCTACAGCATTTCGTATGTTGATGGGGGCAGGAGAGAGTTCAATTCAGGGAATTGATTTGAGCAGCCTGCGCCATGTTCTGTCTGTTGGTGAGCCGTTGAATCCTGAAGTGGTGCGATGGGGAGATAAATTCTACAATCAGCGCATTCATGATACTTGGTGGATGACAGAGACGGGAGCGCAACTGATCTGCAATTATCCTGGAATGGATATCAAACCAGGCTCTATGGGCCGTCCGTTGCCAGGCATTGAAGCAGCGATTTTAGATGATCGGGGCAATGTTCTCCCACCATTCTCAATGGGGAATCTTGCAATACGGACGCCTTGGCCATCCATGATGAATTCGATCTGGAACAATAAGGCGAAGTATGAGGAGTATTTCCGTATTCCTGGTTGGTACATTTCTGGTGATTCTGCTTATATGGATGATGATGGATATTTCTGGTTTCAAGGACGGATTGATGACGTTATCAACTCTTCTGGTGAGCGTATTGGACCTTTTGAAGTGGAGAGTAAATTGGTAGAGCATCCAGCTGTGGCAGAAGCGGGTGTAATTGGTAAACCAGACCTGGTGCGTGGGGAAATTATCAAGGCTTTCATTTCGCTGAGAGAAGGCTATACTCCTACAGCTGCTCTCAAAGAGGAAATCGCGGCATTTGTTAAAGCCGGGCTGTCTGCACATGCTGCACCGAGAGAGATCGAATTTAAGGATAAACTTCCTAAGACACGATCAGGTAAAATCATGCGGCGTGTATTAAAGGCTTGGGAGCTCCATCTCCCAACTGGTGATTTATCAACGATAGAAGATTAGAATGGATCATAAAAAACACCGTTCCCTAATGAATTCAAGGGAACGGTGTTTTGCTGTGTGAAGTTATTCTGTTGACTACCGGTTAATGGTTTCCAGTCGTATTGCCGTCTGTGCCACTATTACTGTTTCCGTTACTGCTACCTTCGCCAGTTGGCGTTGAAGTAGGCGTAGGTAGAATGGTTCCTGGAATCTCGATATCCTCTCCTGGTGTACTCTCAGAGTCTGTAGGAGGCGTTGTCTCCGGTTGCTGATCCGGAGTTGGTGTTGCTTCCGGTGTTGGTGTAATGCCTCCAGCAACGCTACCAGAACCTGTCTCATTACCTGCGACATCAACAGCACTTACATAGAATGTTGCATTGGCACTCGCAGGCGTTCCTGGCGAGAATACCTTGCTCTCGTCAGCCATAATTACAGCTTGCTTCTGGAATGCCCCGCCGTTTAAAGAACGGTATAAGCGGTATCCGACTACATCTGGAGAGCCGCTTGGAGAGAAGCTGATCACAGCTTTTCCAGTACTGTATGAGACACTAACATTCCTAGGAGCAGAAGGGGCAGCACCATCGTCAACACGTGGATCGACTTCAGTAGGGAAATCTGTCTTAGCATCGGCTGGCATATAATACTCCAGCGATTTATGATCCTTCATCTTAGGGAAGGCTGCTAAGAGCTCCTTGACTAAATCCTGAATCGGCTTATCACGTTTAACGACGATTTTTTCCTTCAGGAAATCCTCTGGTGTTCCTTCCAGAGGAAGGTAATTCACGCCGTTATAAGTAATATACTTAGCTTTAGAAATACCGTCGTCACTGTCTTTAGGTACATATTTCGTATTGAAAAGATCCGTTGTAAATTTGTCAGTTAGAGCCGTTGGCAGCTTACCGCTGTATGCGGAAACTGTCTTTTTAACAATTCCCTCAGGTTGTGTGAATTTGTCTGTAACGAACAAGTCTGGCTGTTTATCGATAACAGCATTCATGACTTTAGCCCATAAGGTCTGTGCTTGTCGTTTTTGTGTATCTCCTGTAAGGGTATTAATTTGTTCCTTATAACCAACCCACATGCCAAGTGTGACATCAGGGGTGTAGCCCATGAACCAGACATCTCCATAGTTCTGAGTAGAACCAGTCTTACCGACAATCGGAACGTCTTTAAAGTGTTTATAATTTCTTCTTACTGTACTTGCAGTACCTTCTGTGATTACTGTACGCAGCATATCGGTCATTAGATAAGCAGTTTGCTTAGAGAATACTTGTTCAGGGTTAACCTTGTGCTGATAAACGATCTTGCCTTCCGAATCCACAATCTTCTCGATCATGTAAGCATCATTAAATGCCCCCTGATTGCCAATGGCGGAATAGGCATTGGTTAATTCTTCAACGGATGTACCGTATCGAAGACCACCTATAACTCCAGTCTGCGCTCTGTAATCATCTTCGGTGAGTGTAGTGATCCCTAGCTTTTTAGTAAAGGTCCAAGCATCCTCTATTCCGACCTTCTCGTTAAATAGTTTAAGCGCCGGTAGGTTGAGGGATTTATTAAGTGCATAGCGAGCCGTAACTAAACCCTGATAGCGATTGTTAGCATTTTTAGGGATATGGAAGCCTTTCCCACCATCCTTCAAAATGATTGGAGCATCATCTACGATTCCGGCAGGTTGAATCAGTCCTGCATCTAGGGCAGGTAAGTATGCTGAAATCGGCTTCATCGTTGAGCCGGGTTGCCGGACCATTTGGGTTGCGTAGTTCATTTGCTCGATATTAAAATCGCGACCCTCAATCATACCGAGAATGGCTCCGGTCTTGTTGTTGATCAATATGCCAGCCGTCTGTTCAACACCTTTTGTTTTGCTGTCCTTGGTGAAATTACTACTATCTTCGGAAATACTGTGCATTGCACTGTATACTTTCTTATCAATCGTAGTATAGACTCGGTAACCGCCGGTCATTAACTGTTGTCTTGCTTCCTCAAGAAGTACCGCATTATCACTAGAGCTAGTGGTATCATCTGTACTGTTTTTCTTTTCATTTAGTGACAAAAGAATCTCAGATGCTTTACGCTCCGTCTCCATCATTAGGTATGGATATGTAGCATAGGCTTTCTTAGTGTGAGGAGCGAGAGAACTTTTAATATCAAACTTGAGTGCTTCATCATATTGGGAGGTAGTGATCTTGTTCTCCTCTAGCATACGACGAAGTACAAGCTGTTGACGATCCATAGCTCTATTGAACGCCTTTGCGTTGAATTCTCCAACGCCATTGAATGCTGAATAAGCGGATGGGAGCTGTGGAAGACCGGCCAAATACGCCGCTTGGGCAATATTCAACTTGTCTAGATCATCCAGACCGAATATACCTTTGGATGCAGCTTTAATCCCAAACACGTTATAGCCATTCGAGCCATTACCGAACGGAACCTTGTTCAGATAAGCCGTTAAAATCTCTTGCTTGGTCAAGAAGCGCTCTAGTCTAAGTGAAAGTAGAATTTCTTTTGCTTTGCGATCTTCCGTTCGATCCAGATTGAGAAATACACGTCTTGCGAGCTGTTGAGTAAGTGTACTGCCTCCGGTCTGAACGGATTCATTTAATATCTTTTGTTTGACGGCACGTAAGGTGCCTTTGAAATCCACACCATTATGCTCATTGAAATTATTGTCCTCTATAGCGAGAACTGCATCAATAATAATCTGGGGGATGTCGTTGTATTGAATGAGCCTTCGATCTTCTTCTGTACGAAGCTGGCCGATCGGTGCGCCATCACGGAAGTATGCGAATCCGGTGATCGCATTTTGTCCGACTTGTTGTTGAATCATTTCCTCAGAGCGAACAGGTTCATCTTTCACCATGGAAGTGACATATCCTGCTGCTGCACCACCGACGAACAGAATGCCTATTATGCCAAGAATAAACATCCACTTAACTACAGAACCGAACCTGCTAAGCCCAGATCTGCGGGGTGAAGGCTTCTTTACGTTTTTTTTCTTGTTCTCTTGAACCATCGACGATAATTCCTCCTTTTAACGGAATTATTATAGCACAAATTGGCGATTTTGAATGCAGTCGGAGTGTTCATTACCTATTAGAATAACAAAAAGCCTCCGGATAAATCCGGAGGCTTTGGCCATACTCGCTATAAGCGAGATATTAACGGTTGTAGAACTCGACGATTTGTTTCTCATCGATATCCTGGGAAAGCTCGGAACGTTCTGGCAAACGAATGTATTTACCTTCGAAAGATCCTTCAGCATATTCCAGGTAAGCTGGAAGGTGGGAACGGTTAGCAAGAGCTTCTTTGATGGAAGCCATGCTTTGGCTTCTTTCGCGAAGACCGATAACGTCGCCCAAGCTTACACGGTAAGAAGCGATGTCAACTTTTTTGCCGTTAACAGTTACGTGTCCGTGGGATACCAACTGACGTGCACCAGCACGGGAGTTAGCAAATCCAAGACGGTAAACTAGGTTGTCCAAGCGGCTTTCAAGCAAGAACATGAAGTTTTCGCCCGCAAGACCTGGAAGCTTTTGTGCTTTAGTGAAGAGAGTTTTGAATTGTTTCTCTCCCAAACCATACATGTGACGCAGTTTTTGTTTTTCCAAAAGCTGCATTCCGTAGTTACTTACTTTTCTGCGTTGGTTAGCTCCGTGTTGTCCTGGTGGAAAAGGGCGTTTCAAGTCTTTTCCTGTACCGCTAAGGGAAATGCCCAGACGGCGGCTGAGTTTGAATTTAGGTCCGGTGTAACGTGCCATGTTATAGTAGACTCCTTTATAATTGAAATTTCAGGGTAGGGCCTATTTGCGCCGCATTTCGTATACGTGATTAGCATTAATGGCTTCCACACTGCCAGGGAAGTTCAGCCGCTGCCCTGGCAGTAACGAAATGCGTGAGGGTGACACAACGTTACGCCCAAGTAAGACTTGTTACAGTCTTGTTCAACAATAAATATTATATGAATACAGTATATAAAGTCAAGCGCTTATTAAAAGAGTTTTTGTCAATCTTTGTCGATAGTTCTTTGGTCCTAAAAAAAAGTCCCGGAAATGATGAAAATATAATGCAATGCACAAAGAAAGGGAGTAAAATATAGTTAATTAGTAGTTACTAGGGAAGATAGTTTTCTTAATCAAGATGTAAAGGGGATCTTCGTTATGTCAGAGCAGAAAGCATACGTCCATAAAGACAGCCGTATGCTGTTACAGGACAATATACACGCTAGTAGAGATTCCGAAGATCCCACCGCCTGGCTTAGGGAAACGGAAATAGTAACGCATGACTTCCCTTATCTAGCAAATCTGATTGCAGACAGTTTCAACGAATGGTTTGGTGGGCTCGATGTCCTTCCATTCTCCAGATCATGGGAATGGTGTGTACTGAATTTTGAAGGTAAATATTTAAACAATATTTTGGATCAACAAGAACTATGGATACAGCGGTGGGAACAGGCAGCGGCTTCTAGCTTGATTTCAGAAACAATCTCTGCCGTTCAGTTAACCGTAGAAGGTAAGGATCTGAGTTTTTTTACCATACCGCTATTCACTCGCGTCGACAATGAAATTTTTGCATTTTTGGGCTGTTCAATGCCTACCCAGCAATATGAAATGGGCGGACGAGATACTGCAGAAGCCATGTCGCTGCATTACCGTACCTGTTTTTATCATAAATTTGAACATATATTTGTAGCTGATCTTGCAAGTACCCATATTCATGCAGAACGTGAAAGCAATCGTCGTTCATTGTTATTTCAGATTGTCCAGCGGATGCATGACAATATTGATGTGGATGCTGTACTTTCGGAAGTCATTGATAGCATCTCTGCGATGTATCCTGGAGCCAGACTCGACCTGTATATGTCACAAGATCATCGCAGCACTCATCCGCAGGTCAAACCCTTACCTTTCCATATGTCCAGTGATGATGTCTGTGCCAGGGCGTTCAAGGATGGACGTGTTGCACTGCACACTAGTGATGAAGATCACCGAAATGTAGAAATAGGGCTTCCGTTAGGTGGTAAGCAGGGGGTTTATGGGGTATTCCATATGGTGATGGATAATCCAATCTTTCCTGACGTTGATTTACGGTTTCTCACAATGGTAGCCGATACGGCAGGGACTGCTTTTGAGAATGCCAAGCTTTATGAGCGCTCCAATCAGCTAATCCGTGAGCTTCGCATGAGTAATGAGCTTACCCAGCGTTTGAATCAAAGCTTGCGTTTAGGTGATATTTTTCAATTTGCGTTTGAAGAGCTACTTGAAATGTTTGGTGCAGATTACTGCTGTATCTTACATATGAATGAGGAAAAGGGTGGCCTAGAAGTTATAGCCTGCAACCATTCCTCATTGCAAAATGAAGTATTAGAAGTAGGGGCAGGTTTAGGTGGAAAGGTGTATTCCACAGGTGAGTCACTGATCATGTCTGACTACATAGATAATCCTAAGACAACTTCCCGACTAATGAATGCTACCGGTTCGCAGTCGCTGATTGCCACACCTCTTAGTGTGGGTGGAGAAGTGCGAGGTGCGATTATGTTGGCACATCGAGATTCTCATTATTTTTCCTATGACAACTACAGGCTATTGCAGGCGATGGCGGGACATATAGGTCTAGCAGTAGGTAACGCCAGGCTACATGCTGAAGTCAGACGTCTTGCGAATAGAGATAGCCTAACAGGTCTCTATGCTCGTCATTATTTGGACGAAGAGATAAAAGAAAGACAGTCTACGGACTTCTGCGGTTGTTTAATTGTTGTGGATATTGATCAGTTCAAGATCGTGAATGATACCTATGGTCATCAAAAAGGCGATAAGATTCTAAAAGAGGTTAGTGAAATTGTGAAATCTTCCATCCGTCAAGGTGATATTGCCGCGAGGTGGGGTGGGGAGGAGCTCTCCGTTTATTTACCGTTAATGGGAATGCAGCAGGCGGGTTATGTAGCTGAGCGTATACGCAAACGCGTTATGGAAGAAACTGAACCTAGTGTAACGGTATCCTGCGGAATAGCGGAATGGAGCTGGATGGACGATCGAGTAAGTGTTGAGTCATTATTTTATCGAGCGGATATGGCGCTGTATAAAGCTAAGAATAATGGTCGGAACCAAGTTGTTTTTGATACCAAAGAAAATGATAGCAATATTAAGAACCTGTGAGGTAAGCCTCATGGGTTCTTTTTTAGTACGCCCAGCATGGGCGTTATCTTTAGGGTGAAAGTCCCGAACGGGGGCTGGCGAGCGCCTACCGTTAGCCAAGGGCAAGGGTGTCCACCGTGAGGTGGAATCTGAAGGAAGCCGGA
>NZ_CAKMAB010000008.1:0-233443 GCF_924513355.1 Paenibacillus pseudetheri | reverse complement strand
TAATTCTTGTCACCAGGCCTTTTAAATTTTTTATCAATAAATCCCGGGCATCTTATTGCCTTTTTTCCTCCTTCTCTCCATACTCTGGTTCGTGTGCATCCTTACATTTACGTAAAAAAAGCCACGAAGTGCGATATTAGCGTACTTCGTGGCTTTTGATATTTATGGAAGGATATTTCCGGCAGCGCGGTAAATTTCATACCATTCTGGTCTGGTGAGTGTAATATCGGATGCTTTGGCAATATCCCGCAATCGCTGCGTATTGGTTGTACCTACAACAGGCTGCATATTTGCCGGATGTCTGAGAATCCAGGCTATGGCAATAGCAGTATTGGTAACCTCTTTTTCAGCTGCTAAGCGGTTAATGACCTCGTTCAATTCAGGGAACTTGTCGTTGTCCAAGAATACACCTTCAAAAAAGCCATATTGGAAAGGCGACCATGGCTGAATGGTCATGTCATGTAGACGGCTGTACTCCAAAATCCCGCCATCATGAACAACCGAACCGGAGTTGGTCATATTCACATTGAAGCCGGTATCAATCATACCCGTAAACATAACGCTCAATTGCAGCTGGTTGAACAGCAGTGGTTGCTTTACATTTTTCTTAAGTAGCTCGATTTGTAACGGGTTCTGGTTGCTTACACCAAAATGCTTGACCAATCCCTTGCTCTCCAGAATATCAAAAGCCTCAGCCACTTCTTCCGGCTCAAACAGCGTGTCAGGACGGTGAAGCAAAAGCACATCGATATAATCGGTCTTCAAGCGTTTTAGGCTACCCTCCACGGATTGTAGGATATGCTCTTTGGAGAAATCAAAATAGCCCTTGCGGATTCCGCATTTAGTTTGGATCATCATTTTATCGCGCATACCAGGATTGTTCTGAAGTACCCCAGCGAATACCTCTTCAGCTTTTCCGTCCGCGTAAATGTCGGCATGATCAAAGAAGTCTATTCCGAGCTCCAACGCACTATGTACATGTGTATCAGCCTCTTTTGCAGACAAATCCGCAATCCGCATACAGCCAAGCGAAATTTGGGATACGTCAAGTACACCATTCGCTACACTAATTTTCTTAACCATGAGTGATTCACTCCTTAGAATGTAAGTTAGAACTTGCAGTATTCTATCAAACCATATCACAAAGTGGGAGGCTAAGCCAATATGCCCTACGACGTATAGGTAGGTTGTAAGCAAAGTACAAAAAAGAGGCTGCCACATCAGTAGACTTCACTACTTTTGCAGACAACCTCTTTGTTTATACATCCATAATTAATATATGGAAGTGCTTAGAATCATTTTAGTACATATTCGGAATGTCGACATTAGGGTCAATATCTGCTTCGTAGTCTACGCCATCTGTTCTAAAGCCAAACAGATTGAAGAAATCTTGGCGGTAGCCTTCAAGATCAGCCAGCTCACCTGCATTATCAGTTGTAAGCTCGTCCCAACGTTTCATAACCTCTGTCTGGACATCCTCACGCATTTCCCAGTCGTCAATGCGGATCAAGCAGCTTCCGTCAGCAGTAGCCTTGCCTTCACCGTATAGGTGCTCAGAGAACAAGCGATACATTTGTTCAATACAGTTCTCGTGCAGGCCTTTTTCCTTCATCACTTCGTAAAGTGCTGAGATATAAAGGGGCACTACAGGAATCGCTGAGCTGGACTGAGTTACGAGCGCCTTATTAACGGACACAAAGGCACGTCCGCCTTTTGATGAAAGAAGGTCATTCATTTGGATCGCAGTCTGTTCCAGATCGTGTTTGGCTTGGCCAATTGTTCCGTCCCGATAGATAGGGTGAGTGATCTCAGGCCCGATGTAGGAGTAAGCAACGGTAGTAGCACCATCTGCAAGGACATCAGCTGCTTGAAGCTGATCGATCCACATTCTCCAGTCTTCGCCGCCCATTACAGCGATTGTCTGACGTACTTCCTCTTCATTAGCAGGCTCAATGGTGGTCATGGATACTTCGCCTGTGTGGAAGTTCAAGGTTTTATTCGAATAAGCTGTTCCCACTGGTTTAATAACGGAGGAGAAGGTTTCTCCTGTTACCGGATGGGTACGACGAGGTGAAGCGACACTATAAATAACTAAATCGATGGTGCCATATTCGGCTTTAATCAATGCAATGGTCTTCTCTTTAATCGCATCAGAGAAGGCATCGCCAACTATGCTGTGTGATTTAAGTCCAAGCTCTGCTGCTTGTTGTTCAAAGGCAGCGGAGTTGTACCAGCCTGCAGAAGCGGTGCGTTGACCTTCCGCAGCTTTATCGAAGAACACACCAATGGTATTGGCACCAGCACCAAAAGCAGCTGAAATTCTAGAAGCTAGTCCGTATCCGGTAGAGGCACCGATGACAAGTACATTCGCAGGTCCCTCAATTTTCTTTTGCGCTTTTACATATTCAATTTGTTGTTCTATTTGTTTGGCGCATCCCTCTGGATGGGCTGTTGTGCATATAAATCCGCGAGTTTTAGGTTGAATAATCATCAAGGAATTCCCCTTTGTATAAAAATTTAAGTCTACTGATACACAGAGAAAGTATAGCAAACAATATTTACTAATACAAAGAATTTAGGATATTCGATAAGAATTCACTACCATGTATTTTTGTTTGTTGGCTAGCTGTGCTATCGAATCTTTATCATTTTATTAAGGCTTTCGGACACCAGTGACGCTATTCCGTTAGTGGGAGCTAAAAGGGGGTGCCCCAGTAGCCATTTCATGACTTCTAGGACAACCCCCTTTATATTACTTACATATAAGGATCTATTACGCACGGAAGATTGAATCAATCGCTTTGATCTAGCACCACATGTGCGACTTCAACACCTTTGGCATCAGCAATTTTACGAACCTTGTCCACTTTCTCCAGGTTCTGGGCAAAGGTCTCCCCTTGGAACAGTGGGTCGTTCTTTCTAATGTCGCTGAACGTATCTCTCTGCTTATACTTGCTGCCAAGAAGACCGGATGCGAGCGGGAAATAAGGAACGAAAGAAATGCCATGCTCCTGCGTGTAAGGAAGCAGTTCTTTTTCTGCATCACGGTGCAGCAGGTTGTAGTGGGATTGGAGAACATCCACATGCCCGTCTCTGTTGGTTCTCTCAGCTGTTCAATGGAGAAGTTGGAGACCCCAATCGCTTTGATCTTTCCTTCATCCTTAGGAGTGCTTTCATCAGGGAAATGAATATAGTAAAGATTACTGATTGCCAGCTTTATACATGAATATTTAAAGTGTATAAGTTATGATATAAAGAATAATTTTGCATCCCCACAGTTGTTGCCACAATGAAGTAAAGGAGGTTTGTCTTATGCTAGTTATTAATCAAAATGAAGTGGCTGAGCTATTAGCAATGGAGTCTTGCATCACAGTGATGGAATCCGTTTTGAAGGACTTGTCCGCAGGACAAGCCATACAGAGCTTAAGACAAGTACTCCCGCTGCACCAAGGCAATCTGATTGGTTTAATGCCGGGCTTTTTGCAGGGTGAAGAAGTTGCAGGCGCCAAAATCATCAGTGTGTTTCCAAGCAATCATGGCTCAGGTTTACCTTCCCATCAAGGGCTTGTTACGCTATTCGATTCTTCTACCGGTGTTCTGAAAGCTGTAGTAGATGGACAGAAGATTACCGCAATTCGCACAGCGGCTGTTAGCGCAGTAGCCACTCGTTACCTGGCTAGAGAAGATGCAGAGGTGCTTGCCATTCTTGGTACGGGTGAGCAAGCCAAAAGCCATCTGGAAGCGATGCTACGGGTTCGATCCATTCGTGAGGTCAGAGTTTGGAGTAGGACACTTTCAAAGGCAAGATATTTCCAAGCAGAAATGAGCCGTAAATATGGTGTGGACATCCTTGTGGCTGAGTCTATTCAAGAGGCAGTTAATCCAGCAGATATCATTTGTACCGTAACAGCATCCACAGAGCCTGTGCTCAAAGGAGAATGGCTGAAGTCTGGAGTACATATCAATGCGGTTGGGGCCTGCAGAGCAGCGGATCGTGAGCTGGATTCGGAGACCGTACGGTTAGCTAAGTTATATGTAGACCGATTGGAATCCGCGCATAATGAATCTGGGGATTATTTAATTCCGCTGAACGAAGGCGTGATTACTTTAGGCCATATTATCGGTGAAATCGGTGAACTGATCAGCGGGAATATTGAGGGCAGAGCTACAGCTGATGAGATCACTCTTTTTAAAGGACTAGGACTTGCAATAGAGGATTTAGCAGCAGCCAACTTCATTTATAATGAAGCTGTTAAATTACAAAAAGGCATTGAAATTGCATTCTAAGGAGCGACCACATGATGAGTACTTATGAAGGTTTGTATGATTTCAAGTTGACGGAGCAAGACGAAGAACGAGCCGTACATTTGCATGAGCAGAACATTAATATTGATTTGCTGTTTCAAGGTCCCTTATCTCCAAACGCAATTCCAGAGTCTATGTCCGAAAAAATAAAAGAGCTGTGTGAGCCCTATAAAGATGAGCCGATGATATACAGCAGCATGCCAGCAAAAATGATCACAAAGCTGTCAGCCAGCGGTGAGATCCCCGAGTATAAAAGTGAATGGTATAAATCGGGAATTACTGCGGGTAACCGGGAACTTCATTTAGAGTCCTTAGAAAGCATGATCAATAGCATGGCTGAAGTTCAGCTTCAGTTCGACTCCGCAGATTGGTTAGTTAAAGCTTTAACCGCAGAGGACATACGTGCAGCCAAGCGCAATGGCCATAAGGCGGGTATTATCACGGCGCAAGAAACGGATGGCCTAGGTACCAATCTTGACCTATTAGATGTGTTACATAATTTTGGCTTAAGAATTTTACAATTAACGTATAACAATCAGAATCAGGTCGGTGCAGGCTGTGCTGAACAGTCGAACGCTGGGATTACGAATTATGGAAAAGGATTCATTGAGCGTCTGAACAAGCTCGGGATCATTGTAGATACGGGACATTGCGGAAAACAAACAACGCTTGATGCTTGCCAGTATTCTAAGACTCCGGTCATTGCTTCACACACGGGTGTAGAGGCCATCTATCCGCATATGCGCTGCAAAAGCGATGAGGAAATCATCGCGATCGCTAAGACGGGTGGAGTCATCGGTATTTTTGCTATGCCGTGGTTTGTTCATGAAGATCCTAACCATACGACCATTGATCATGTGCTGGATCATATCGAATATGTGATTCGGCTAGTAGGCGTGGATCATGTTGGGATTGGAACGGATTGGCCGATGAGCGATGTGCTCTGGTCATTGACTTATTTTAAAGAACATATTGCACCTAAGCTAGGATTTGCCAAAGGAGACGGACCTTCTACTGAAACCGTTGCTGGGCTTGAAAAATATAGCTATTTTATCAACTTTACTAGAGGTCTAGTAGCTCGCGGTTATAAGGATGAGGATATTGCTAAGATTATGGGTGGCAACTGGCTGCGCGTATTTGAAGAAATTTGGGGATAGGGGATAAATAGATGACAACATACTTGAACACAACTACATTTAACTTCTACTGTTCTGGCATATATTCAGGAAAAATACATTTTACGGAACAACAAATCATGCTGGCTAAGGTTGATCCACGGAGACGAACACAAATGCAGTACAATGTGCTGGATAGCCAGTTCAAGAGCGTCCTTCCATTTCAAAAAATCCACGAACATATGGACGCTTACGCTAAAGCAGAATGGGTCAATGATGAGGTAGTTCTAAGTAATGGTGATCTTTATCAAAAGCATATTCAGTATCAGGCTGTATTGGATGGCCATGAGCTTACTTCACAAGTATGGGCGTTGCGAAAAGAGACGGCCCTAGATATTGTGACCTTGGATGGTGAGATTATTGCCTTTCTTACGCCGAATCGGTATGGCATCGAGCTGATTGTTAAAGCAGGATATGAGAAGCTGACGCCTCTGGTTGTTTATGATGATCCCCTTTTGTCCAAGCCAGAGTATGGTGTAAATGATTTGGGTACGGATCTGATTCCGATGCGTGATGGCGTGAGACTGGCTACGGATGTGTTTCTTCCTGAGGGCATTCAGCCGGGAATCAAGCTGCCGACGATTCTTGTGAGAACCTGCTATGACCGTAACGGAAAAAAAGAGATTTTTATGAGATGGGCTAACAAAGGTTATGCAGTGGTGTCACAGGACGTTAGAGGTCGAGCGGATTCGGAAGGGGAATTGATCCCTTTTTATAATGAACGGGATGATGGCTATGATACGATCGATTGGATTATTGCGCAGGATTGGTCGGATGGCAATGTTGGAATGTGGGGCGCGTCCTATCTGGGCTTTGTGGTTGTCTCGGCGGCGACCAGTGGGCACCCTAATTTGAAGGCTGTTGTGGATGAAGTGAATGTTGGCTCACCGTTTGTAGATACGGCGCGTAAGGGTGGAACGCTTTGTTCTTGGCCACTCTTGTCTTGGACGCTAGCACAATCTGTGGGTACCCGGACGGATTTTGATATTTTTGGGGGCATTACGGTGAACCCGGAAGCGGCCGTCGATGCGAGACCGATTAAGGAGATTCCACAGCAAATGATCGGCACAGCATCAGGACCATGGGATCTGTGGAGCCAGCATCCGGAGTATGATGATTTCTGGAGAAACTGTACCTTTACGGAACGTGGGGATGAGGTGCAGGTCCCTATGTATGTAATCTCAGGCTGGTATGATGGCGACAGCCCTGGCGTATCGGAGACTTGGAGAATGCTGACTGAACATGATGTGCCAAATCGTAAAATCCGTCTGGGTGCATGGGAGCATGGGCCAAACCGAGCCAGAGACTATGAGGGGGTAAGCTTCGGCAATGATGCAGTCGTCTATGATTATGATGTTTCTGTACTTCGCTGGTTCGACTGCTTCCTCAAAGGCATTCCGAACGGAATAGATCAGGAGCCTAGGGCCTCTTATTATGTCGTTGGTGAGAATCAGTGGAGAACGTCGGAGGATTGGACACCGGTTGAAGCTACAACTACGCCGTTTTATCTTTCCAGTGATGGCCGGGCTAATTCAGGACAAGGAGATGGGAAGCTGCTCACAGCGCCAGAGGAACACTCTCCAGAAGATACTTATGTCTATAACCCAAATGATCCTATGAATGACAGCGGTGAGCGAGAGCCTGAAAATTTGCGGAAATATGAGCTGCGAAATGATATTCTTGTGTACACTAGTGAGGTGTTGACAGAAGAATTGACTATTGCTGGCGAATTGTCTGCTGTCATCTACGCCGCTAGCACAGGTAAGGATACGGATTGGGTAGTTACGCTTAGTGATGTGAATGAACATGGAGATTCTATCCGGTTATCTAACTATATTGTCAGAGCTAAATATCGTCATGGGTTTGATGCACCACAACTGCTCACGCCAGGTCAAGTGGAGGAATATGATATTTTCATGCCGAATATTGCTCACAGATTTGCGGTAGGACACCGAATCCGTTTCTCGATTACCTCGTCCAGTAAATTCGTTGCGTTTCCTAATACGAATACTGGTGGTAACCCGTATGAAGATACAGAGGCGATTACAGTACTGCAGACTATTTACCATAATGGTGAATATCCAAGCCATGTGAAGCTGCCGGTTATTCCTAACGCAATAATATAAAATATCGATTATCCACAGAAAAGCGCATAAATGATCCCTTCTCAGGTCACAATAGGGAAAAACCAGAATGAAGGGATTAACGTGTCGCGCATAAAAAAACAACTTTGGCAGCGATGGAGACGTTGGAAAAAGGCGCTTTGGGTAGGAGCCGCTTGTTTAGCTCTTACTGTATTGGCTTGGCGCAGTATGCAGGTACCTGAGGAAATCAGTGGACTGCTGACGGATTCTAGTTGGACGGATGGTGCCGAAAGCAAGTTAGCCGCAGCTGTATTTAAAGTAGGTGTGGACAGCGGTGAGGAGAAAGAGAAGGGCACCATAAATAACGAACAACTGTTGCAGACGATCACTCAAAGCGGACTCAGCAGAACCGTTCATTTAAAAATATCGTATGTATCTGGGGAAGAAGTTCAGACATTGCCAGGCGAAAAGAACCCGCTTCAGCTTAAAAAGATAATTCACGAACACCCTTCATGGAGCGGTTGGATCAGCAGCGATGGAGATTTGTGGCTGGAACAAAAAGTGAATGATCTATCGAACCTAACGAAAAAAGAAGCCTATATCGGGGTCGATGCGTTTGGGAATTTGAAATTATTTAAGGGGCCCCCGGTGCAGGAAAAGGTTCTGAAGACTTTTTTTCAGATGGATATGGGTTCCTTGAAGTCCTCTCTGCCGGAAAGTATTTGGAAAGAGCTTCATGAAGGCATTCGTGTACAGGATATTGAAGAGTACAACAGCGTGTTGTCCACCTTCAGTGACTATGCGCGTGAGGCTGCCGAACATGTCATGCAGAATAAGCAATAGCATCCTTAAGCATATCAGCTGTCCTAAAGTCATTATTAATGGCTATAGGGCAGCTTTTTTTGCAAATATAAGAATGTTTGAGGTTCTCATTGTAGGCCTAAAGTTGTCATTTCGCATCAGAGGGTAAACTTTTTTTCTCCCGGAAGGGGTATTTTTGCTATAATGGTTTGAAGGAATACATATGTTCGCTTCATAGCGGAGTAATGGATGAAAACGGTGGAATAAACTGCCTGTTTTAGAGGAGAGATCGTGTTTGCGCATTTTGGGAATTGATCCAGGGCTGGCGATTGTCGGTTTTGGCTTTGTGGATAAGGAAGGTCATAAGTTGACCCCGGTCCAATATGGTTGTATCCAGACTGAGGCTCACACGCCTGAGGAAGAACGTCTGCTGCATGTCTATGAAGGCATGGGTCAGCTCATTGATAAATATAAACCTGATGCTGTAGCGATAGAGAAGTTGTTCTTCGCACGTAATGTTACAACAGCATTGCCAGTAGCACAGGCCCGGGGAGTAACGATATTAGCTGCTGTACAGCGTGGCTTACCCGTCTCGGAATATACACCTATGATGGTGAAGCAGGCAGTAGTTGGTTATGGTAAGGCAGAGAAGCGGCAGGTACAGGAAATGGTGAAGCTGTTACTGAAATTATCGGCGATCCCTAAACCGGATGATGTAGCGGATGCACTCGCGGTAGCGGTATGTCATGCCCATTCGAGCAGTCTTAATTCTAAATTAAATGAGGTATTGCGAAAATGATAGATTTCTTAAGAGGACCCGTCGTTCATTTAGAGTCGGAATATGTGGTGCTGGATGTGCAGGGCGTAGGCTATCGGGTGTTCTGCCCGAACCCTTATGCTTTTGCTAAGGTAGAAGGACCTGTAACGATCTATATTCATTATCAAACACGTGAGGATGCGACGCTTCTGTTCGGGTTCCCGACTCGGGAGGAGCAAAGATTGTTCCGCAAGTTGATTGAGGTATCTGGGATCGGTCCGAAGGTTGCACTCGGAATACTGACAGGTGGAACTCCAGATCAGTTGATCTCGGCAATTTACCAAGAGAATATAACCTTCTTAACGAAACTGCCGGGCATTGGCAAGAAGACGGCGCAGCGGATGATCCTAGATTTGAAGGACAAGCTGGACGGACTCAGTACGGCTTCGATGCAAACGGGATTATTTGCAGTTCCAATGGAAGAAAAGGCGGATGGATTACCCTGGCAAGAGGCTAGAGATGCCCTTAAGGGATTGGGTTATACCGAAAGTGAATTGGACCGTGTGTGGCTCGCTATGAAGAAAGAGGGCACAGAGACAGGGACTGTAGATGTGTTGATGAAGAAAGCACTTGGACTATTATATATTGCTAAGTAAAGCCGAACACATCCTGAAGAAAGGGAGCGATAGGAATGGATGACCGGATTATATCCGCTAATTTAATGATGGACGAGCAAGCCGTAGAGTTAAGCTTACGCCCTCGTTATCTGGGAGAATATATCGGACAGAATCAGGTGAAAGAAAACCTGAAAATATATATCGAAGCAGCCAAAATGAGAAGTGAAGCGCTGGATCATGTGTTACTCTACGGGCCTCCAGGTCTCGGTAAAACAACACTCGCGAACATTATCGCCAATGAGCTGGGTGTGAATTTACGAACAACGTCCGGTCCTGCTATAGAGCGGCCGGGAGATTTAGCCGCCCTGCTGACGAACCTGCAGGAAGGCGACGTGCTGTTCATCGATGAAATTCACCGCTTACACCGGACGGTGGAGGAGGTTATGTATCCAGCGATGGAGGACTTCGCGCTGGACATCATGATCGGCAAAGGGCCAAGTGCCCGTTCGGTACGATTGGATCTGCCGCCTTTCACACTTATAGGCGCTACCACCCGTGCTGGCCTGCTGTCAGCGCCACTACGTGATCGTTTCGGAGTGGTCAGCCGCTTGGAGTTCTATACCATAGATGAGCTAAGCTTCATTGTTGCTCGAAATGCAGATCTTTTAGGGATTGAGATTGTCGGAGATGCGGCGGAAGAGATAGCGCTTCGTTCCCGTGGAACGCCGCGGATTGCGAACCGACTATTGAAGCGAGTCCGTGATTTTGCTCAAGTGCGCGGCGATGGGATTATAACCCCTGAGATTTCTGGGGAAGCCCTGAAGATGCTACAAGTGGATCCACGCGGGCTGGACAGCATCGACCACAAGATGTTAAGAGCGATGATTTCAAGTTTTCGTGGCGGTCCGGTAGGTCTGGATACGATTGCTGCTACAATTGGTGAGGAAAGTCAGACGATTGAGGATGTTTATGAGCCCTACCTGCTGCAGATAGGATTCTTGCAGCGGAGCCCTCGTGGAAGAATTGTAACCCCGGCCGCTTATCATCACTTAGGCCTTCCGCTCCCTCCGGAGCAGCACTGAGTCAGTAACTACATTTAAAAGGAGGATGCTGGATGAAGCATACGAAGATGAAATGGGGAGGAATAGCTCCACTAAGCAAAGGATTGCTAGCAGCTGCGATTGCTGTAGGAAGTCTCTTGATCCCTGCGGGTGCCAGTCATGCCAATTCTAATAGTACGATACGAGTTGCCCTTTATGCCGATATTGGCAGTAAATATAAATCTACCGTGCCAGTAGTAACTATGCAATCGACACAAAGCTTCACTTTGATGTCGAACCAACCAGGGAGCACTCCTTTGTTATCAGTGCCTGCCCAGAGCAAAATTCGTGTTAGTGTGGATGGTTATAGAGTAAAGGTAATGGAGACTTCAAGCTGGAAAACAGCTGCTGATGCGGCTAAAAAGCTTCAGTCTACCTCTGATAAGCCTCAAATATTTATGATTTCTAGAAATGGAACCAATGTGTATCAGTTGTATACAGGTGTCTATGCCAGTGAAGCTGCTGCCAAGGATGGGC
The DNA here is from genome assembly GCF_924513355.1 of Paenibacillus pseudetheri. Classification (NCBI taxonomy): domain Bacteria; kingdom Bacillati; phylum Bacillota; class Bacilli; order Caryophanales; family Paenibacillaceae; genus Paenibacillus; species Paenibacillus pseudetheri. The sequence continues at coordinate 222,127 of NZ_CAKMAB010000008.1, read as the reverse complement.
TTGCCCGTGTAGTAAAGGCAGGACTCGGCATTCCTGCTGATCAAACCCCTGCGGTGAAAGGGGATAAGCATTTATCGGCGGGTCGTTATTCTTCGGAACAAGAAGCTGATGCTGCTCTGAGTAGTATTACAGCTGCTGGTTTTGATGCCTGGAAGGTGTTTCTCTCAGGAAGTGATGGCAGTGCCCAGTTTGAGGTATGGGTAGGCGAAGCTACGAACGACAAAGATTTGGGTGCTGTTCAGACCGCAGTGTCTACAGCATTGCCACAGCTTGTTGCATCTGCTGCAACTTCACCTGGATTAATCATGCGTCTGGATGCTGGGCTGGACCTTGGCAGCGAGACTCAGGCTAATCATTATATGGTTTCCGGAAATGTTGCTAAATTTTTGGCAGTTGGTAATGAAGCTGGAATTCAGCTCGAAGAGAGATCCAAGCGTACCTACCGTGGAAATATGGAACTAAGTAATTTGAGAGGTTCCCTAGCAGTTATCAATGAAGTGCCACTGGAACAATATTTGTATGCAGTGGTTGGAGGAGAGGTTTCCTCCAGCTGGCCGGGTGAAGCTCTAAAGGCTCAGGCTGTCGCCGCCCGAAGCTATGCAATGGCGCAAGGCAACCGTTTCGAAGTAGCGAATGTAGTAGATTCTACATTGAGTCAGGTATATAACGGAATCGGATCAGAGGCTCCAGTTATTATTAAGGCAGTGGATGCTACTGCCGGTGAAGTATTGATGAGTGGTGGTAAAGTTATAGAGGCTGTGTTCTCGTCGAACAGTGGCGGTGTAACCTCTGATCCATCAGAGGTATGGGGCAATGGTGGAGATGCATTTGCCAGCGTTCCCAGCAAAGAGGATGTCGCAGCTACCGCGACCGCTAAGAAGTGGTATTATTTACTGCTCGCTAATGGCATCTCCGGATACGCACGTGAGGATAACATTAAATTGACAGGAAATAAAACTGCAGCGGGACTGGACATAGCAACAGCTACCACTAAAGATGTCAATGTACGCCCCCTTCCTGCTGTTGAAAGTAGTGTAAGTGCGGTAGGTAAGCTGAACCCAGGCGAGAATGCTGTTGTTCTAGACAAAGTCTATGAGTCCGGTAGTTATAGCTGGATCAAAGGGCCATATACCTCTGCCGACCTTCTAAAAAGCTTGCAGGGTAAAACAACTAGCACGCTCCCTTCCAGCATCCTTAATTTGCAGGTCACCCAGCGCGGTCCTTCTGGAAGAGCGGTTCAGGTGAAAGCAAATGGTCAGGCACTGGATGTGAAATATCCTGATATGTTCCGTTCTGCGTTCAATGGATTGCCAAGTACATTGTTTGATATTGTACCAGCCGGAAGTTATACTGTATTAGGCGCTGACGGTGCTACCAGCACGATTGGAAGTTCACAGAGCGCAGGTGTACTCTCTGCATCAGGTAAGGTTAATGTGAACGGTAGTGGAACTGTAGTGATGGGTGGGGATTCCTCAGTCAGAGCGATTACTAACAGTTCGGGCTTTCTGTTCATTGGCCAAGGATACGGTCATGGTCTAGGCATGTCGCAATGGGGCGTGAAAGGCATGGCTGACAGCGGGTATGATTACAAGCAGATATTGCAACACTATTATCAGAACGTTACTATAGTTAAGGAATGAAGACAGACCATGAATGTAGACGCATATGATTTTCATTTGCCGGAAGAATTAATTGCCCAGACACCACTCTCTGACCGTAGCTCTTCTAGACTGCTCTTAGTAAATAAGGAGGGTGGGGAGCTGGCTCACCGGCATTTTACTGATATTACTAATTATTTCCAACCGGGAGATACACTTGTTCTGAATGATACGAGAGTCATTCCTGCCAGATTGTTTGGGGCTAAAGAAGATACGGGGGCTAAAGCTGAAGTGCTTCTCCTTAAGAATCTGGGAGACGATCGATGGGAAGCTCTTGTAAAGCCAGGTAAGAAGCTTAAGACAGGAGCGGTCATCATCTTTAGTGATGAGCTTCGTGCTGTTATTGAGGATGAGGCTGATATGGGTGGACGAACGCTTCGGTTCATTTATCAGGGTATTTTTCAGGAGATTCTGGACAGGCTGGGAACAATGCCACTGCCTCCTTATATTAAGGAAACACTCGATGATCGGGAACGATATCAGACTGTTTATGCTAAGCATGAGGGATCAGCTGCTGCTCCTACAGCAGGGCTTCATTTTACCAAAGAACTGTTGGATCAGATTGAAGCCAAGGGTGTAAATATTGCTTATATTACACTTCATGTAGGTCTCGGAACGTTCCGTCCGATGTCTGTTGAGAAGGTTGAAGAGCATGTTATGCATTCAGAGTATTTTGTAATGTCTCAAGAAACAGCAGACACTATAAATGCCACCAAGGAACAAGGTGGCCGCATTATAGCGGTAGGGACGACTTCTTGTCGGACACTTGAAACAGTCGGAAGACAATGCGAAGGCGGTCCACTAGTGGAATGTAGTGGCTGGACGGATATTTTCATCTATCCGGGCTATAAGTTTAGTGTAGTTAATGCGTTAATTACTAATTTTCATTTGCCAAAGTCTACTTTGGTGATGTTGGTTAGTGCTTTGGCAGGTCGGGAACATATTCTAGCTGCTTATGAAGAAGCGATAGAGCAGAAGTACCGGTTTTTTAGCTTTGGAGATGCAATGTTTATTTACTAAGGTAAGAGGATGGGTTAACTTATGGCAGCAATTACTTATGAGCACATCAAAACGTGCAAACAATCCGGAGCAAGACTTGGAAGAGTCCACACTCCACATGGTGTGATTGAGACACCTGCATTTATGCCAGTCGGCACACAAGCTACAGTCAAGACAATGAGTCCTGAAGAACTGAAAGAGATGGATGCTCATATTATTTTGAGCAATACGTACCATTTGTTCCTGAGACCGGGCCATGATATTGTTCGTGAAGCAGGCGGACTGCATAAGTTCATGAACTGGGACCGTCCCATTCTAACGGATAGCGGCGGGTTTCAAGTATTCTCGCTTAGTGACATGCGCAAGATTACCGAAGAAGGCGTTCATTTCCGTTCCCATCTAAATGGGGACAAGAAGTTCCTGTCTCCTGAAGTAGCTATGGAAGTTCAGAACGCACTTGGCTCTGATATCATGATGGCATTCGATGAATGTCCTCCATTCCCAGCGGAATATGACTACGTGAAAAAATCATTGGAGCGTACAACACGCTGGGCGGAACGTTGCCTGAAAAGTCATGCTCGCCCGAATGATCAAGGGCTGTTCGCTATCGTTCAAGGAGGTATGTATGAGGATCTTCGCCGTCAGAGCGCGGCAGATTTGACTTCCATGGATTTCCCGGGGTATGCTATTGGAGGGCTCAGCGTCGGAGAGTCCAAGCAGCTAATGTATGAAGTGCTGGATTATACAGTTCCCCTGCTGCCACAAGGCAAACCTCGCTATTTGATGGGCGTTGGTTCACCGGATGCGCTGTTGGAAGGTTCAATCCGGGGAGTGGACATGTTCGACTGTGTTCTGCCTACCCGTATTGCTCGTAATGGAACAACGATGACCAGTCAGGGAAGACTCGTTGTACGCAACGCAAAGTATGCCCGCGATTTTGGGCCGCTTGATCCGGAGTGCAACTGCTATACATGCCGGAATTATTCCCGCGCTTATTTGCGCCATCTAATCAAAGCCGATGAAACCTTCGGACTTAGATTGACGACATACCATAACTTGCACTTCCTGTTGGATTTGATGCGTAAAGTGCGCGAAGCCATCAAGGAAGATCGGCTGCTTGATTTTCGCGATGAGTTTTTTGCTAAATACGGATTATATGATAATCTTAAAGGCTTCTAAAGCTTCGTTGAGATCCATGTTTTAATGTGCTTTGAAAGGGGGGAGAAATATGTTTCAATATGCAGCAGCAACAGGCGGAGGTAGTATACTGGGTCTTGTAGGTCCATTCGTACTTATGTTTGTAGTATTCTACTTCTTGCTGATTCGCCCGCAACAGAAGAAGACCAAAACACGTAATGCAATGTTGAAGTCTCTGAAAAAAGGCGATAAAATCGTTACTATTGGTGGTCTTCACGGTACGATCATGGAGATTTCCGATGATATCGTGGTTCTACGGGTCAATGATGTAACTAAACTGACCTTTGATCGCGGTTCCATTAGTCACTCCGTTGCCACGGACGTGGAGGAGAAAGTATAGTTTCGTTATTAATAAGTACATAAAAAAGCGGTGTCTTCTCATTAAAGAGAGTGACACCGCTTTTTTGACGTTCATCCTTCATCGTGATCTATTGGTTTAACGCATATCTGTTATTCGGCTGCGAACTGTGAGCGATTCTTTATGCCCCCGTAAGGTTAATTTGGCAAGCTGTACACCAACTGTTGAAGCTAGGACTGCTAGCAGAGTGCCGCCTATCATATCTGTAAGCCAATGAATGCCAAGATAGAATATACCAAAGACGATTGCTACCGCAGAAATACTCGTAATGGCCATCCACCTGCGGTTTCCTGAACGGAATGCAAGTAATGCCATCGTAACGGAAATGGACGTATGTAGGCTCGGGAAGCAGTTGTTGAGACCGGATAGAGGGCGGTACTCTTGCTCAAACTTCGGAAATACATCCAACATAGTAAATCTAACACCTGCAGGTACATAGGACCATACCTCATTTACAGGGAAGTATAGGTAGAATGGAATGGCTACAGCATAGTTAATGATAATAGCATAGCAGGTAGCGTACAGCATCACACGGTTCTTATCTAACAGATAGACACCTAGAGAAGCTGCTAGTACAGATTGAAGCATGAAAATGTAGAAGAAGACAATGATAGGCGTTAGCCATGGACTAAAGAATATATCCTGAAAAGCTTGGACAAAATGTCCCTCTAGTCCAAATACAAATGATGTATAGTCTGAGGTTAGATGCATTTTTTCTTCAATTTGTAGTTCGTATTTATTCATGACCAGTACACCAAACATGCCTACCATCAGTAGCAGAAACTTATAGGATCGCAGCATCTCTTTCCCAATTTCAACTAATGCCATGATTGGATTTCGCCGAGCGCCAATCCATACTAATATCACTACTAATGCAACTGTGTACAAAACAATATGATTCATTGATTGGTAAAACAAAGCATTCGAAGCCTCCTTGATTCTCTTTATGAAGTCAGATGATCACAGTTTAACATATTTCCAAGGAATGTTTCGAATTTAATGAAATAATAATTTTAGCTTTTTTGTAAATTTACCCCAAACATTCCGCCAAGTGCACCAATTGTTGCAGCAGCTAGAACCCAAAGAAGGTCAACACCAGAGGGTGAGCTATCCAGTGCCAGAAATCCGATTAACAGAACGATAATCCCATAAAAGATTCCTGTAAGACTTCCTTGATACCAGCCTTTGTTCGTGGCTCTGCGACCGGCGGTTAGTCCTCCGAATGCTGCGGCTATGCCGTGCACTATATAAGTATACATCGAGAGATCCTGCTCCTTCATACCGCTGCCCCATAATAAAAGAGAGAGGACAAACGCGCCAAGCAGCATCCAGAGGAATGATCGACATAGGCCAGACAATACAGGATTGGCTATTCTCCATGAGAACAGGCGCCGGATTAAATACATGGTACAACCTCCTAAAGTTTTTTTAGAAAAAAATCTACATAAGTTATTATTCATTGTATGGGGAGGCTTGCCCCAATAGTACAAGAATGGGCATTGCAGCCTTTTTACCATTAATTAATATGTAAGCTTCCGAATGTTCCCTGTGCTGAGCGGTCAGAATAGGGTTACATTAATCCGCCCGAGAAAACAAGTCTGCGGGTGAGAGTGGAGGGGAGCGAAGCTATATGTCCCAGCATATCACTACCCATATTTTCTTGACCGTGCTGATGTATTTCTTCATATTCCTGTGCATGCGAATCATGGGGAAGAGGGAAATCGGTAAGTTATCTGTATTTGATCTAACGATCTCAATTATGATTGCTGAGATTGCTGTTTTTGTGATCGAGGATATTAAGCGCCCGATTTACGAAGGTCTGGTTCCGATGGCCACATTGGTTATCATTCAAGTACTGGTTGCCCAGCTCAGTCTTAAGAGCAGAAAGATTCGGCTGTTAATGGACGGTAAACCGAGCATACTTATTTCTGGAGGCAAGCTGCACCGGGGAGAGATGCGTAAACAAAGGTACAATATTGATGATTTGCTGCAGCAATTGCGTGGTCAGAACATCGCTAGCCCTGCTGATGTGGAATTTGCGATTCTGGAGCCCAGTGGTCAGCTTACCGTTTTCGAGAAAGACAAAGGAAGTTCATCACCCAATCAAACAGGCAATAGCAGTTCAGTTGCTGAGAACAATAAGACCGATGAGGATACAGATGTAAGCAGTCAGAAAATTAAGCTGCCAAAGAACAAAATCAGATATGAAGGGCTTCCTATTCCATTGATTATGGATGGAAAGGTCCAGGATCATAATTTAGAGATGATAGGAAAAACAAGGTTCTGGCTAAGAACCCAGATCCGACAAAAGGGAGTTTCAGATTTCCGGGATGTATTTCTTTGTTCCATTGACCATAAAGGCCGAGTTTATGTTGACCGTTTGGATACCCGATAGTCATTCTAAAGCCAACGCTTAATGAAAGGCAGTCGATCCAAATCACGGAGGGAAATAAGGCCAGCTAATAGACTGAGACCGAAATACAGGGCCATTCCTATCGCAGAGGCAAATAAAAATTGAATCCATTGTGCTTCTGAAATGGGAATGGAGATGTATACATAACGAACGCCTGCTCCCATGATAATCATTGCACATAAGGTCTTAATGGTATCGGTTATTCGTAAGGATAATGAAATTAGACTGACTACACTGTACCCGTGCAGTAGAGTAACAAGAACGCTGTTCACAATAATGGCGATGATTGCGCCGTAGATTCCGTATTCTGGCTGTGAAGCTAATATAACAATCAGAATGATTTTGACTACTGCCCCAATTAGAGTATTGATGAGTGCCCTGCCCGGTCTGTCCATAGCTTGAAGTGCAGCTTGCAAGGGTGCTTGAACATAGATGAACAAAGCGAAAGGGGCCATTAGTTTTAGCATAGGCGCGGTGTCCGGATTTCCGTATAACAAGTTGCATAGTGGGACTGCTAGTACATACATAAGAACAGCAAAGGGAGCCCCTGTTACAAGAGCGAGTCGAAGAGCTTGGTGCATTCGTTTGTGAATGGTAGGCAAGTCCTTTCTCGCGGCAGCCTCGGATAAGGAGGGGACCAAAGACACTGCGAGAGAGGAAGTTAAAGCTCCGGGAAGCAACAGTAAGGGAATAACCATCCCCTGTAAAGACCCATATTGAGCAGTCGCGGCTGCTGTTGCGATTCCGGCTAGTGCAAGACTACGTACGGTAATTATAGATTCCAGTAGATAAGAAAAAGAACCCACAAGCCGGCTTGCCGTAACAGGAATTGATACACCTAGTAAACGCCACAGTATGGGGGAAGTTGATTGTACGGCATCAGGATCAGATGGTATAACTTCCTTCTCAACCGTTTTCTGTTCTAGGATGGGGGTTGTTTTTTTATCCTTTTTCGTGATGACATAATATTGCCACAGAATGGCTAACATTCCGCCAATCTCTCCTACTGTTACGCCTAGCATCGCCCCTGCAGCTGCAAAAGCGATACCTTTGGGTAACAGCAGCCAAGAGAACCACAGCATAAAAAATATTCGCACGATAGACTCGAAAACCGAAGAAAGTGCGGATGGAATCATGTTCTGCCTACCTTGAAAATAGCCGCGGTATATCGCAGATACAGCAACAATTCCAATCATTGGGATCATGGCGATAAAAGTATAATAAACTCTGTGGTCTGTTAAGATCACATTAGAGACCCATGAAGCACTGACCAGCGCAACGATCGTAAAGAAGATTCCTAGTCCGACGCTAAGAGTAAGGCCAGTCCGTAAAATTTGCCGCGATTTCTCAGGCCGGTTTTCTCCCTCTGCTTCCGCCACCATTTTAGCAATAGCTAGGGGAAGTCCGCCTGTAATCACAGTAACCAGCACGATAAAGAATGGGTACGCGAGCTGATATAGACCCACACCTTCTGCTCCAATGATGCGTGGCAAAGCAATTCGGGGTATAAATCCAAGCATTCGATTAATGATGCCGGCGGCAAGCAAGATTAAAGTTCCTTGTATAAAGCTCTGTTTCCTCAAAGGTCTCGCCTTCTTCCCCAAATGAAATAAAACGCTGGCCAACTTGTCTATTCTTATGGATATGCTATACCCCTATCCCGGCATGCCTTGTTTTAGTAGTTGTAACTTTTTGTGACGGAAGGAGGAAAGAAGAGAACTTGGGTCGAATACGTATGGTAAGCATACGAACACGAGCGATCTTTGGAGGTGTCATCACGTGGAATCGGAACAGTGGAATCATGATCAACATAGTGAAGAAATCGAAGCCATGTGCCGCAGCAAAGCTGAAGAATTCCGGCTCCTCGGCTATGAGTATGTAACCAGCAAGGATATTTGGGATTGTATCAGTCGTAATTATGATAAGGACGGAATGCCCCCCTTGCATAAGCTGGTAAATGATATTTATTCCTTAAAAGCCAATAGTTACATGACTTATTTGACTCTTGCAGCTTATCGGGGGTTGAACTGAACAATAAGCATCTCGCTCCTTTTTTTGCGAAAAGCCTTATAAAGCAGTAAAGTAAGAGAATAATAACTTCACATCTCCTATATAAACGGATGTCTTGCTGATATGAGCAGGGGCGGCCGTTTCTTTGTGTGAGTATAGCTATGTCAATGCTGTGAATTGACGGTCATTTCGCGTGTAGCTATAATAGGAATATTGAGTGAATGAAAGGGGAACTAGCTAGAGCATGAAGAGACTAATGGGCTTTATTATTACCGTGCTCGTTTTGACAGGCGTCATGGCATTTACTACTTCTGGACTGCTGGACAAGGTTAGACTTGGTCTTGACCTGAAAGGCGGATTTGAGATTTTGTATCATGCAGAGCCTATGGAAGCGGGAGCAGCGTTGTCCCAAGCTTCACTGTTGAAAACAGCGGAAAGTTTGGAAAAACGGGCCAATGCGCTCGGAACCAGTGAACCAGAGGTTACAACTGAAGGTACTGACCGTATTCGTTTGAAAATTGCGGGCGTTACTGATGAAGCTGAGGTTCGCAAGAAGATGAAGGAGCCTGCAGTTCTGACTTTCCGTAGTGCTGCTGAAGGTGACGCTGAAGGTACTTACAGCAAAATCGAACTGGTAGGTAGTGATTTTGTTGAAGGTGCAGCAGAGGTTGGACGGGATAACCTGAATCAGCCAATCATCAGTATCAAGATAAAAGACAAGGATAAATTCGCAGAGATTACTAAACGCCTCTTAGGAAAGAATCTCGCAATTTATTTGGATGAGAACAAACTATCTGACCCTACGGTACAAGCAGTACTTACCGACGGCAGTGCGTCTATTTCCGGTAGTTATACAATTAAGGAAGCACGCGAGCTGGCTGATACCATTAATCTTGGTGCGTTGCCACTGAAGCTTACTGAGAAATACTCCCAAAGTGTGGGTGCAACACTTGGTAAACAATCGCTTGATCAAACGATCAAAGCCGGCCTTTTGGGTTCTTTGATTATTCTTATCTTCATGATCGGTATGTATCGCTTGCCAGGTCTCTTGGCTAGTTTTGCACTGATCTTGCATACATGGCTGCTGATTGTTGTCTTTGTCTTTGCAGACTTCACATTGACGTTGCCTGGTATAGCCGCATTTATTCTGGGTATAGGGATGGCCGTCGATGCCAATATCATTACAAATGAACGGATAAGGGAAGAAATGCGCAGTGGTAAAAGTGTACTTTCCTCTGTTAAAGCAGGTAATAAATCCTCTTTCCGGACAGTAATGGACTCCAATGTCACAACTGTTATTGTGGCAGGTGTCATGTTCGCCTTCGGTACAGGTGCAGTCAAAGGCTTCGCATTGGTGCTGATCGTGGAAATCGTACTGAGTATCGCCACGAATCTTTATTTCTCTCACTGGTTGCTTAGCCAGCTTGTTAAAGCCGGTAAGCTGAACAAACCGAAGAGTTTCGGTGTTAAGGAGAGTGATATTCGTGCGCTTTAAGAAAGAGCTTGATTTCGTACATTTGAGTAAGTTTTTCTATATCTTTTCTATCGCACTGACAGTTGCAGGTTTGATTTTCCTAGCGTCATTTGGATTGAATTACAGCGTTGATTTCAAAGCGGGATCTAATGTTGATATCTCTCTGTCTAAGAATTTGACATTGGAAGAGGTTAATTCAGCAGTTGAAAAAACAGGGATTTCAAGTGAGCCAAGCATTACGTTAGGGAGTGAACGGGTCAACGTTCGTTATGATCAAGTGCTCGATGAGCAACAAGATGAAGCTCTTAAAGCAGAGATCTTGAAGCTGGACGATAAAGCATCGTTTGAAATTAACACTGTGGATACTGAGATGTCTAAAGAACTTGCACGCAATGCGATCTATGCGGTTCTCATTTCTTGTCTAGGGATTATCATTTATGTAAGTATTCGTTTTGAATGGCGGTTTGCATTAGCAGCTATTGTTTCATTGATCCATGATGCCTTTATGGTTGTTGCAATCTTCTCCATCTTCCGCTTGGAAGTGGATTTGACGTTTATTATAGCGGTGCTTACGATTATCGGTTATTCCATCAATGATACGATCGTTATCTTTGACCGTATCCGTGAGAATTTACGCTTTGGTAAACAAAAAACCTATGAGGATTTAAAAGAGCTTGTGAATAAGAGTGTGGCTCAAACTCTTATGCGTTCTCTTTACACAGCATTTACCGTATTTATTGCGGCGTTCTTCCTGTTGATTCTTGGAGGCGAGTCCATCAAGATGTTCTCGCTTGCGATGGTTATCGGATTGCTATTCGGAGCGTACTCCTCTATCTTTATTGCAAGTCCGATCTGGCTACTGCTTAAGAAGCGTGAGAAGACGAATGTAAAAAGCCCGGCTAAAGGGTAATGTCTCAAGAGAAATAACATGGCTACACTTGAATGAAAAAAACATCAACTTTATAATTTAAGAAAGCCGCGTCAAATGCGACGCGGCTTTCGAAATCTTTGGGGTAGTATGTCATGTGTATTGTATCATCATGAGATTACTTGCTAGTGGTAAGGGGGGCCTCGTATGAATAAAGAACGATCACCGCAAAGCAAGAAGGTTGCTTGGACAGGGATCATCAGCGATGTTACTTTGGCAGTAGCTAAGGGGAGTTTTGGCTATATTTCAGGTAGCAAGGCATTAATGGGCGATGCATTATATTCTGGAGCAGATGCTGCAGCTAAATTGGCGGATATTCTTCCATGGCGCTCTGAACTAAGCAGAAAGAGCAAGCAGCGGATAGAAGAGCGACGAGGGAATAAGGAGCCGTTTTTAGCTATACTATTTTCGGTATTAATTCTTATGGGGGGGCTGCAGATCGCCTTCTCTGCAATCCGTGATTTAACCGAGGGACAGTCATCCACTCACGGAGAACTTGCACTTGTAACTGTCCTGCTATCTATTGTATTTAAAGAAGCTGTATTTCAATATCAATATCGGTACTTTAAAAAAATAGGCGATGGCAGTCATGCTGCTTATGCCAATAATCATCGTTTCAGCTTGTATACTTCTATTACAGTATTAGTTGGGATATCGTTATCAATGGGGGGGACCTATTGGTATCCTCTACGCTATATGGACCCTATTGCTGCACTTTTAACAGGATGCTTAATTCTACGTAAAGGTTATTTGCTCATTGTTAATACTGTTAGTGTTAAGAATGCGCAGGAGCTACCTTCTGAGGAGGCAGCTAATTTTATTGAAACCGTACAACGTGTTCATGGTGTTATTCGTGTAGAACATTTGAAGGCACTAGAGCAAGGGAATTTTGTGAATCTGCAAGTGAAGATCAGTGTAAATCCGCGTATTACGGTGATGGAAGCACAGGATATTTCAGAATGTGCAAGAAAGTTGCTGCAGCACAGGTTTGTTCATGTTGGTGAGGTACATATGGACGTAGTTCCTTATGATCCCGGTTATCCATACAAAAGTAATTATGAATTGGTGGATAATGATATTCCGACGCTGCTTCAGTAGTTCGCAAGGTGAAAGAAAGGTGAGCGCTATTGCTTTATTCAAAAACAAGGTGGCAATCTCCGGCAGCCGATCCCGACGTCGTAAGGGATATGGCCCGGAGCCTTTCTATTTCTCCGCTCTTATCCTCACTATTAGTGACTAGAGGAATTGATACGCCACATGAGGCTCTATCGTTCATGGATGGCGGTGTGGAAGCTGCGCATGATCCGTTCCTTCTAAAAGGAATGGCCGAAGCGGTTCCCAGAATTAGAAAGGCTTTAAAAGAAGAAGAACATATTCTGATTTACGGCGATTACGACGCTGATGGTGTGTCCAGTACAGCATTAATGATTCATTTGCTGCGTTACTTGGGTGCTTCCTTTGATATTTATATCCCGCACCGTTCTAATGAGGGCTATGGGCTGCATAATCATGCTTTGGATTGGGCTTTACAGCAGGGTGTATCCTTGATCATTACTGTAGATACTGGCATTAGCGCCTATCATCAGATTGCTTACGCTAATGAACTCGGGATTGATGTGATTGTTACGGATCACCATGAGCCACCAGAGCTTCTTCCAGAGGCTTATACGTTGATTAATCCGAAGCTGCCCGACTGCCCCTACCCGTTCAAGGGATTAGCAGGTGTAGGTGTAGCTTATAAGCTCGCCCAGGCTATGCTAGGGGAGGGAACTCCCGAAGAGTGGGCAGAAATAGCTGCTATCGGTACTGTAGCGGATTTAATGCCGCTGCTGGGTGAGAATCGCGAGATCGTTCGAAACGGCTTGGTCAGTATGCGGAATTCTCGATTCCCAGGTATCCGTGCTTTACTCGGGGTCAGTGGGGTGACCATGAGTACTGTGAGTGCGGTTAATATCGCTTTTGGAATGGCGCCTCGTATCAATGCGAGTGGTCGTCTCGATCATGCTGGACGGGCAGTGGCCTTGCTTACAACCGAGCATGCTGATGAGGCAGAGCAACTGGCTGGGGAACTTGATCTGCTTAATAAAGAGCGCCAATTGGTCGTAGAAAGAATTGTAGTGGAGGCTACTGCAAAACTGGAGCAGATGACTCAGGGTGGAGAAATACCAGACATCATAGTCCTTGCTGAACAAGGCTGGAATGTGGGTGTGGTAGGTATAGTGGCTTCCAAACTGCTGGAGCGTTACTATCGACCTGTGATTATTCTGGATATTCATCCGGAGACTGGCATGTGCAAAGGATCTGCCCGCTCTATTCCTGGACTTGATATATATGCGGCATTATCCTCTTGTTCTAGCTTAATGGATCATTTCGGTGGTCATCCAGCAGCCGCGGGAATGAGCCTGCATTGGGACGGCTTAGATGCTTTCGCTGCGGCATTAAATGAATACGCTGCTACAGTGTTAACACCGGAGCATTTCGTTCCTGTTACTTCTTCTGATGCAGAAGTGTCGATTTCCGATTTGTCCCTACAGACCGCGCTTGAATTGGAAAGGCTTGCACCTTTCGGGATGTCGAATCCTTTGCCAAAGTTCATCATTCGCGGGGCTACAGTGAAAGAGACACGCACCATGGGGCAAGACGGAAAACACTTGAAGATCGTCTTGCAGCAGGGAAAGAGCACGATCGAAGCCTTAGCTTTTGGTAAAGGGGATTTGGCTAAGCTGCTCCCTGTGGGTACCCCGATCGATGTGCTGGCTGAACTGTCGATCAACGAATGGAATGGCTCGAGGAAACCACAGCTGATGCTACAGGATTTATCAGTTCAGGATGCTCAATTATTTGATCTTCGTGGTGCTGCTGACGCTGTACGGCAGGCTGCGCATATTAGAGAGCTGCTGCTTCCCTATAGTGGTGCTGGCCCATATCGTGCTGCAGCAGTGTTTCAGAGTGGACGTATGTCTCCAGAGACTGAATTGATAGGAATGTCCTTCTGGGTATATGATAAAGAAGCTGGCATTAGCGCCGCTATTAAGGATGATTCGATTCAGGAATCAGGGCATGTCTCACTGTTATGTCTACTGGATATGCCGGAGACTCCTGAACAGCTAGACGCGTTACTAAAGGCTTTTCCTAATGCTGATAATATTGCGCTATTGCATTCTATAAAGGATGGCCGAGAACGACTTATCATTCCGACACGGGATCATTTTAAAATACTTTATAAACTGCTGGCTTCGATCACTGCTGTTGCAACGCCTGAACATGAAGTGCTACTGCGGCTAAGCCGACAATCCTCGATGAGTATTCGAATGCTTAGTAAAATGCTGGATGTGTTCGAGGAGCTTGATTTTATCGAAAGAAGTCAAGGAAGTGTGACCTTTATTACGCAGCCTGCAGCTAAAAGCCTTACAGCATCAAGTCATTTTGTCAGACTGGGGCAGATGGCGGAAATGGAGCAGTACTTCATGGAAGGTAGCTTGTCTGAGCTACAGGATTGGATGTTATCACGCCGTTTAGGCGTATCATAATTAGCAAGTTTTGCCGAACCGGACTCAAAGTAGCATATGCTAACAAAACAAAGCAGACGCTTACGAAGTAAGTTTTGCCGAAACGGACACAAAGTAGCATATGCTAACAAAACAAAGCAGGCGCTTACGAAGTAAGTTTTGCCGAAACGGACACAAAGTAGCATATGCTAACAAAACAAAGCAGACGCTTACGAAGTAAGTTTTGTGAACCGGGCTCAAAGTGGCATATGCTAACAAAACTTTTAGGAGATGAAAAATTTGGATTTTAAAGATAGTATTCGCGTGATTCCTGACTTCCCAAAAGAAGGTATTAGTTTTAAAGATATCACCACCTTGTTAAAAGACGGTGATGCATATCGCCAGGCGATTGATGCCCTGAAAGCTCTTGTATCCCACTTAGAAATCGACGTGATCGCTGGACCGGAAGCACGTGGCTTCGTAGTAGGAGCACCTCTTGCATATGCGATGGGAGTAGGTTTTGTGCCGATTCGTAAAAGCGGTAAACTTCCATATGAGACTATAGAGGTAGGTTATGATCTTGAGTATGGCAAGGACACACTTGCTGTTCACACGGATGCTATCAAGCCTGGTCAAAAAGTATTGATCGCTGATGATCTGTTGGCTACTGGTGGCACCATTGCTACTTCGGTTAACCTTGTAGAACAGCTTGGCGGTAAAGTGGTAGGCGCAGCGTTTTTGATTGAACTGGTTGAGCTTGCTGGACGTAATAAGCTTTCTGGAATTGAAGTTATTACATTAGTTGATTACGAAGATTAATACGATAAACTTGTCTTTTCCCGGGAAATAAATCAGGATTTATGTATCGAATAATGTGGAAAAGTGCAAACAACAGCAATTCTCTGTCACTACTAGCGGAGGGTTGCTGTTTTGCATTTTTTGGTCAAAAGAGATACAAAAAAAGACTGCTCAATCCATAAAATCGATCTGGAGCAGTCTTTTTGAGTTATTAATTTATAAATAAATTAGTGAGCAGCTTTATCGCTTTCTCCACCTTCATTAGACAGTCCAAGAACTTCAATGAGTTTGAAGAATAAGGCTAGAACCATACCAACAATTGTAGCTAGAGCCATACCACTGAGTTTTACGCTACCCATAGTAAGGGTTGTACCACTGATTCCGACAACTAATACCAACGTTGCCATAATCATGTTAGTAGCCTTGGAAAAATCAACTTTTTGCTCAACGAAGATTCGTAGACCGGATGCGGCAATTACACCGAACAACAGTAGTGATACGCCACCCATTACTGGTGTTGGGATATTAGCGATAACGGAGGAGAAAGTACCGGAGAACGATAGCAGAATTGCAATCACTGCAGCGCCACCGATCACATATACAGAATAAACTTTAGTTAATGCCATAACCCCGATATTTTCACCGTAGGTTGTATTTGGAGTAGAACCGATAAAACCGGAGATAATTGTAGATATCCCGTTACCCATCAGAGATCGATCAAGTCCAGGGTCTTTAGCCAGATCTCTGCCAACAATATTGCTGGTTACAAGTAAGTGTCCAATATGTTCAACGATTACTACTAGCGATACTGGGATGATAGTCAGGATTACATTCCAATCGAAGGATGGAGTCACAATGGTAGGGTGCGCTAAAAAATTCGCATTAGATATTGCAGCCGTATCCACCATTTTCATAATATAAGCTAAACCATAACCAGTTACGATACCGATGAGGATGTGAATGATTTTTGGGAAACCGCGGAAGAGTACAGCTCCAATTACGGTTACGCCCAGTGTCACCATAGAAAGTGTGATTGCTTTGCCATCTGGAGTCCAGTCTGCAACTGCAACACCTTCAGGGGCAATAAGTCCTGCCATTCGCGCGGCAACAGGCACAAGTTCAAGTCCGATCGTTGCTACGATAGCTCCCATTACTGCTGGAGGGAAGACAGCATCGATCCATTTTGTTCCTGCATAACGGATGATCAAAGCAACGAGCACAAAGATAACACCAGTGATGATGAAAGCGCCCAAAGCAAGCGAATACCCTTTCATATGATCATCTTTATGATCGGCAAGCACTGATAATACGGGTGCGATAAATGCAAAGCTGGAGCCAAGGTAGGCAGGTATTTTACCACGGCAAATCCAAATGTATAGCAGTGTGCCGATACCGTTCATCAGCAAAATCATGCCAGGGTCAACCCCGAACAAGTTAGGCACTAGCACTGTACTGCCAAACATGGCGAACAAATGCTGTAGGCTTAATAGAAAACCGGGGCCCCATGGAAGTTTTTCATTAACTTGAATTTCGCGTTGCAATGGAGTTCACTCCTCTTTCTTAATGGATA
This sequence comes from Paenibacillus pseudetheri, assembly GCF_924513355.1. Lineage (NCBI taxonomy): Bacteria > Bacillati > Bacillota > Bacilli > Caryophanales > Paenibacillaceae > Paenibacillus > Paenibacillus pseudetheri. The sequence continues at coordinate 205,234 of NZ_CAKMAB010000008.1, read as the reverse complement.
TGATGTTGTCCAGCGAAAATCCGCCTTTACTAGATTAAATAGAACTGGACATTTTTACAACAACATTTTCACAAGTGTTATTAATTTGTCCGATTTTCATAACTTTTACTTCTTGAATGCCATGAGATGGCAAGTGTTGACGTAATCCTTCGTAAGCGTCATAATTATAGACAACTTTGAACAAGAGCGTAAGTTGCTTGCGAAATGATTGGAACCTGCAGATTTCAGAATGATTGCGGGTTCATTTTATTATAGAAAGGAAACGGATACGACGAGAATGGGCATAGAGCGATTAATTGATAAGGCTGGCGCCTATATAAAAGATAAAGATCTTCTCCGCATCCGGGAAGCTTATGAATTTGCCGATCAGGCTCATCACGGGCAGATCCGCAAGTCGGGGGAGCCATACATTCTGCATCCGCTTGCGGTGGCAGATATTGTCGTCAATATGCAAATGGATGTTATATCTATTGTTGCGGCGCTTTTGCATGATGTTGTGGAAGATACGACGGTCTCATTGGAACAAATCCGTGCGAAATTTGGCGATACCTGCGCGATGCTTGTCGATGGCTTAACTAAGCTGGAACGCATCCGTTTTCGCTCAAAGGAAGAGCAGCAGAACGAGAATTACCGTAAGATGTTTATTGCGATGGCGCAGGATATCCGGGTCATCGTTATAAAACTAGCGGATCGCCTGCATAATATGCGTACGTTAAAGTATCAATCTGAAGAGAGCCAGCGACGTATTTCTTACGAAACGCTGGAGATTTTCTGTCCTGTGGCTGATCGTTTGGGGATTTCCGCGATTAAGTGGGAGATGGAGGATATTGCGCTTCGTTACTTGAATCCGCAACAGTATTATCGCATTGCTAATCTGGTGCATAAGAAGCGGGCAGAACGTGAGCAATTTATCGACAGTGTAATTGGCCGTATTCGTGCCAAGCTGGATGAAATGGGCATTGAAGGTGATCTTTCAGGCCGTCCGAAGCATATCTACAGCGTCTATAACAAAATGAGTACGAAGAACAAACAGTTTAATGAGATCTATGACCTGCTGGCCATCCGTATCATTGTGGATAATATCAAGGATTGTTATGCAACCCTCGGAATTATTCATACCCTTTGGAAGCCAATGCCAGGCCGATTCAAAGATTATATAGCTATGCCCAAAGCCAATATGTATCAATCTTTGCATACTACAGTTGTAGGTCCTGGCGGAGAGCCGACCGAAGTGCAAATTCGCACTTGGGAAATGCATCGTACGGCTGAATACGGGATAGCAGCACACTGGGCATACAAAGAAGGAACCAGCAATAATGTGAATCCGGAGAATCGGATGCCTTTTTTTCGCGAAATATTGGAGCTTCAGCATGAGGCCAAGGATGCCGAAGAGTTCGTAAAATCACTCAAAATGGACTTTTTCTCGGATCTCGTGTTCGTGTTTACGCCTAAAGGCGAGGTTATTGAACTTCCTGCGGGTTCTGTGCCGCTTGATTTCGCATTCCGTATTCATACGGAAGTGGGTAATCGTACGATTGGTTCTAAGGTGAACGGGCGGATCGTACCGCTGGATCACAAGCTGAAGACGGGCGATATTGTAGAGATACTGACATCGAAGCATTCGTACGGACCAAGCCGCGACTGGCTCAAGATTGCTCAATCCTCACATGCGCGAAGCAAAATTAAGCAATGGTTCAAAAAAGAAAAACGTGAGGAAAATGTCGAAAAAGGTCGCGAAGCGATTGAACGTGAGCTGAAGCGCCTGAATGTCGAGGTTTCTGAGTGGATTTCCGATGAGAAACTATTAGAAGCTGCGAAAAAATTTGCTTTTAACGATGTTGAGGATATGTTATCTGCTGTTGGCTTTGGGGGAATTACCGCTTCACAGATTGCTTCCCGTTTAACGGAGAAGCTGCGCAGAGAGCAGGAAGAAGCCGCTAATCACTTAGAGCTCACTTCAGAGATGAAGGAGATCAAGTCATCCGGGGAGAGACGTAATCAACCCACCAATGGTGTTAGTGTAAAAGGAATTGAAAATTTGCTTGTCCGTTTTGCACGATGTTGTAATCCGGTGCCGGGTGACGATATTGTAGGGTATGTTACACGGGGCCGGGGGGTATCTGTACATCGCCAGGATTGTCCTAACATTCCGGGTGAAGGTGACGGAGAAGAAGCAGCAAGAGTGATTGAAGTGGAATGGGAAGGTACCATGGAAGCCAACTACAGTGTGGATATTGAGATTACAGGTCATGATCGTAATGGACTGCTCAATGAAGTGCTGCAGGCGGTTTCCGAGAGTAAAACGAACATTTCTGCGGTCACTGGGCGCTCTGACAAGAATAAAATGGCAATGATTCACATGACCATTCTCATCCGTAACACGGAGCATCTGCAATCCGTTGTAGATAAAGTGAAACGAGTCAAGGATGTATATACAGTAAATCGGATCATGCAATAGGGCAAGGAGCGGAGTAGTACGATGAGAGTTGTAGTACAGCGTTGTAAGGACGCCAAAGTAACCGTGGATAGGGCAGTGACCGGAGAGATTGGCAAAGGCTTGATGCTGCTAGTTGGCGTTACGCATGAGGATACAGAAAAGGATGCCAAATATTTGGCGGACAAAATAGCAGGACTGCGAATTTTTGAAGATGATGCTGGTAAAATGAACTACAGTGTCACAGAGACTGAAGGCGCGATTCTTTCAGTATCCCAGTTTACTTTATACGGGGATTGTCGTAAGGGGAGACGGCCGAATTTCATGGGAGCAGCAGCTCCTGCGGAGGCCGAGCGACTTTATGATTATTTTAACCAAGAGCTTAGAGCTAGAGGGCTTCAAGTGGAGACGGGTGTATTTGGAGCGATGATGGATGTGTCGCTGACCAATTGGGGCCCGGTTACTCTCATTTTAGATAGTCGCAGTTAATGAAAAAAAGATGTCGAAAATTGCTTCGATCGGAGCTAACTTTCGACATCTTTTTTTATTGTGTATGAGCAGTGAGTAGAATCTTGTGCGGATAGAGCCTCTTGGAGCTGGATAAACTAAAGGTAGACAGTTATCCCGCACGATGCAAGGAGCTTAGCAATGAGACAATCACAGAAGGCATGGGTATGGAGAAATATCCCGGCACTAGCGACAGGGAGTCCTGTAGAAGCCTATGCATTAGCCAAAAAGACGGAAGATGAAATTGAATCCCAAGTGATCAAAGGAAGAAGCCGTAATCTCTTACCGCGTACCTGAAATGGGTGGTGGAGGCGGCTTTTTGATGCGGTTAGCCGGGGATATTTTCTGATTAGAGGTTAGAAATCATTGTGATAAGGGTAATAGACGACAAGAAAGATCAATAAGTACTTATTCATATGCACTAGCAGAGAGGAGAACTTATCACATGAGTAATGTTGCATTTTTACTAGCTAATGATTTTGAAGATTCTGAGATGAAGGTTCCTTATGATGAAGTTATAAAGGCAGGACATCAAGCTGACATTATTGGTATAAAGAAGGGGGAGACCTTACTGGGTAAAAAGAAGGAGGTCTCCTACGCAGCCGATAAAGCTATAGCCGACGTTCAAGCAGGTGATTATGACGCGATTATAATTCCAGGGGGATCTTCCCCAGAAAATTTACGGCAAAATGCAGATATTTTGAAGTTTGTGAAAGAAGCAAACGAAGCTGGTAAGCCTATCGCTTCTATTTGCCACGGACCCCAAATCCTGATCAGTGCAGACTTGCTTAAGGGACGTACCATCACCTGTTATCCTCCGCTAAAAGATGATGTTGTGAACGCCGGTGCGGAGTTTAAAGATGAAGAAGTGGTAGTTGATCGTAATTACATTACTTCGCGTACACCGAAAGATGAGCCTGCGTTCGTTCGTGAAATATTGAAGGTCCTGAAATAGCAATTTATAACACTTAGTCTTATAATCTAAGGAGGTAATGGTAATGACCAGAAAAATCCAAGCCTATTTTAGAACGGAAAATGAAGCAGAAGGTGCTAAAATAGCATTGATTAGTTATAAGGTGGATGGCTTAGAGGTATGGCCACTCACGGACCCTATTGGGGAAGATCGTAGAATTCTGTTTCCGATAGCCCCGTTTAGTAATACGACGTTAGCCGCAGGTACAGTAGGGACGCTTGGAACGGGTAGCACTCCGGCAGCTGGAGCTATGTTGGCCCCTGGTGTTGCCGCCTCCGAAACGCGTGATGAACCCGGGACCCATTATAGCGTGGATGAAGACCAGGTTAGTGCGGATGTAGCAGATGGAGAGCTCGAAGATGGGGATTTAAGTAAACTTCGTTATGTGATGGACCTAAGTGTCGCGGAAGAGAATTATAATGAGGTTGTGGAAACCCTTCGGGGCAAAGGAGCATTTGTAGAGCAATTCGATTAACAACAATCTATTAAAATAAACCGCTTACATGAATGTAATATAATCGTAATATTACATACATGTTTCCTTAATATAGCGTGTTTATAATAAAGGCATGACCCCCTTTTTAATAATATATGATGATGGACCTGCAGCATTTGGCTGCAGGTCATTTTTTTTGTAACGGTTGAAATTATAGGTAAGAAGTTGAAAGTTGTCGAATTTTTTATTCAGCTTCGCATTTCCTGCCTTGACTTTAACACAGTAGTTCAGTAGAATTTAAAAATATACGATTTTATCATATGGTTTTGATGACGGGAACAAGTAATTCGAGGAACCACAACTCCAGAGAGGAATCCCCTGTAGATTCAGATGTGTCCAGTACAATGGATGATCTATCGTTTCTGCTTGGCTGCAAGGATTCTGTTGATGAGCGAATGAATGACCTCCCCGAGAACGTACGGCGAAAGTGGGCAATGCATATTGCCGCGATCAGTAGCCGTTATGCGTAGGCGGGCGTTAACCGCTTTGAGCGGATTCAGAATGGTTCTGATCCGGAATGTGGGTGGTACCACGGGTGTATTATTGGTTATGATAATCCCTCGTCCCTGTTTTTTATAAACAGGGCGGGGGATTTTTTGTTTTGTTTAGCATGATGAAGTGATGAAGAGAGCAGATTTAGAGGGGTATTTTTTAGGAGGGATAGACTGTGGCTAAAGAAAGATTCGAGAAACCTACAGGAACGCAGGATGTGCTTCCGGGAGCTGTGGAGAAATGGCAGTATATTGAGGGGAAGGCTAGAGATTTATGCCGTCGTTTCAATTACCGTGAAATCCGTACACCGATGTTCGAGCACACGGGGTTATTCGAGCGTGGAGTAGGCGAAACAACGGATATTGTAGAAGGTGAGATGTACACGTTCAAGGATAAAGGCGATCGTGATCTGGCGCTGCGTCCAGAAGGAACGGCTGGTGTCGTTAGAGCTTATGTTCAGAACAAGCTATACGGTGAACCTGATGTAAGTAAGCTGTATTATATCGGACCTATGTTCCGTTATGAGCGTCCACAGGCAGGTAGATATCGTCAATTCCATCAGTTTGGTATTGAGGCTTTTGGAGCTGTGGATCCGGCTATTGATGCGGAAGTAGTCTCCTTAGGCTATCAATTCTATAAGGATCTTGGCCTTAAGGATGTAAGAGTGGAAATCAATTCTGTCGGCAACGCACCTAGCCGTGCAGCTTATCGGGAGAAACTATTGGGTTTCTTAAGACCAATGAAGGATACCCTTTGCAGTGACTGTCAGCGTCGTATTGAGCGTAATCCGCTTCGCGTGCTGGATTGTAAGGTAGATCAAGATAAATTTACAGATGCGCCTTCCATTTTGGATAGTCTGGACGAAGAGTGCACGACTCATTTTGAGAAGGTGAAGATGCACCTTGATATCATGGGTGTGGAATTCACCATTAACCCTCGCCTTGTAAGAGGACTGGATTATTACACGCATACAGCGTTTGAATATAAAGCAGCAGGTATTGGTTCGATTGATACCGTGGGCGGCGGAGGCCGGTACAACGGTTTGGTTGAAGAAATTGGTGGGCCGGATCAACCGGGTATTGGTTTTGGGATTGGGCTTGAACGAATTCTCCTCATTTTGGAGGATCAGAAGGTAGAGCTGGAGACGGCGAAGCCGCTGGATGTGTACTTCGTAGCTCTAGGTGAAGAAGCTGATATCGAAATCTCTAAGCAGCTATATATTCTGCGTAGCCAAGGGTTCTCAGCAGAACGCGACTACCTAGGCCGGAAGATGAAGGCGCAGATGAAATCGGCAGACCGTATGTCGGCACGTTATACTGCGATTCTTGGCGAAGATGAGCTGAAGAATGGTGTAATTACCGTGAAGTCGATGAATACAGGTGAGCAGCGCACCGTGAAGCTGGATGAGCTGGGTCAGGCACTAGTTTAGACCATCTGACTATCGTCTTATGGTGACTGTATAGAGAAAGATTAAAAATGTATTTTTAACCATGAAGGGGAATGATAAATTATGCAAAGAAGTCATCAGTGTGGACAGTTAACACCAGAACATATTGGACAGACGGTAACCTTGAACGGATGGGTGCAGACTCGCCGCGACCTTGGGGGCGTACTATTTATTGATCTGCGTGACAGAAGCGGTATTGTACAAGTTGTATTTAACCCAGATTACTCTGGCGAAGCCTTACAAATTGCTGATAAGGTTCGTAGTGAATACGTCCTGGCTGTTAAAGGTAAAGTTGTTAAACGTGATGAGGAAACCATTAACCGCAACCTGCCAACAGGTGAAATTGAAGTGCAAATTACGGACATTGAAGTGCTGAACGCAGCTAAGACACCTCCGTTCTTCATCGAAGATGGTGTGGAAGTAGACGAGTCTCTACGTCTCAAATATCGCTATTTGGACCTTCGTCGTCCGGAGATGCAAAGAACATTGCTGCTTCGCTCGAAAGCTTCTAAGATTTTCCGTGATTTCCTTGACAGTGAAGGATTCATCGACGTAGAAACACCGATCCTAACTAAGAGCTCACCGGAAGGCGCGCGTGATTATCTGGTACCAAGCCGTGTGCATGAAGGCGAATTCTTCGCATTGCCGCAATCTCCACAAATCTACAAACAATTGTTGATGGTCGGCGGCGTTGAGCGCTATTACCAAATTGCTCGTTGTTTCCGTGATGAAGATTTGCGTGCTGACCGTCAGCCTGAATTCACTCAAGTCGACATTGAGACTTCATTCCTGTCACAAGATGAACTGCTTGGTATGATGGAGAAGCTGATGCAGCGTCTGTTCAAGGAAACTGTAGGAGCAGATATAGAGCTTCCGTTCCAACGGTTGACTTATGCTGATGCTATGGGCAAATACGGTTCTGACAAACCTGATCTGCGTTTTGGATTAGAGCTTGTAGAAATGAACGATATTGTTGCTACTAGCGGTGTTAAGGTATTCGCTTCTGTAATCGAAAAAGGCGGCGAAGTGAAATGTCTAAATGCTAAAGGCTGTGGCACTTGGACTCGTAAAGAAATCGATGAACTCGGACCTTATGCTGCTCGCTATGGCGCGAAAGGCTTGGCATGGATTCAAGTGAAAGACGGCGAATTCAAAGGGCCGATTGTGAAATTCTTCTCCGAAGAAGAAATTGCGGCTGTGAAGGAACGTACAGGCGCTGAAGAAGGAGACCTTCTCCTCTTTTCCGCTGATAATAAAAAGGTTGTAGCAGACGTTCTAGGCGCCCTTCGTGTTAAAATTGGACGTCAGCTCGGTCTGATTGACGATAACGTGTTCAAGTTCGCTTGGGTTACAGACTTCCCGCTCCTTGGATATGACGAAGATCAGAAACGTTATGTAGCTGAACACCATCCGTTCACTCGTCCACGTGAAGAGGATCTGCATCTATTTGACACAGATCCAGGTGCGATCCGTGCACAAGCTTATGACATCGTTCTGAACGGTTATGAAGTAGGCGGAGGCTCCATGCGGATTTACAAACGCGAAGTACAGGAGAAAATGTTCGAAGCCCTTGGATTTACGAAAGAGGTTGCTTATGAGAAGTTCGGCTACCTGATGGATGCGTTCGAATATGGTACACCTCCACACGGTGGTATTGCTTTCGGTTTAGATCGTCTAGTTATGCTACTGTCCGGTCGTACAAATCTGCGTGAAACCATCGCATTCCCGAAAACGGCAAGTGCAACAGACCTACTTATGGATGCACCTTCACCAGTAGACGGTTCACAATTGGAGCAGTTGCACATTAAGCTGGCGCTTAAACCGAAGAAAGAAAAAGAATAATTACTAATCGAAGCGGGCGGGGCAGATTTCTGCTTCGCCAAAGCTTTTGAAGGAGGCTGTACCTCATGCTACATCAGTTCTCACGCACGGAACTGGCGATCGGGCCGGAAGGTCTGGAAATAATGAAGAACAGCACGGTAGCGGTGTTAGGCATCGGTGGTGTTGGCGGTATGGCTGTTGAGGCTTTGGCGCGTACCGGCATAGGCAGACTGATTCTGATTGATAAGGATTCGGTAGACATTACTAATGTGAATCGGCAGATTCATGCACTTACCACCACAGTTGGGCAGAAAAAGGCTGAACTGATGGTAGACCGTGTTAAGCTGATCAATCCCGAATGCGAAGCGATTGCGCTCAATATGTTCTATACGGAAGAAACCTATGAGGAATTGTTCAAATTAAAACCTGACTATGTACTCGATGCTTCGGATACGATTATTTATAAGGTTCATTTGATCAAAGAATGTCTGTCCCGTGGAATTCCTATGATCTCAAGCATGGGCGCTGCCAATAAAATGGATCCTACAAGATTCCAGGTAGCGGACATTTCCAAGACAACTTATGACCCTATTGCGCGTGTCATTCGTCAGAAGCTGCGTAAGGAAGGAATTAAGAAAGGCGTGAAGGTGGTCTTCTCTACGGAGCCGCCAATGAAGCCACGTCAGGATGTTACGGATAAGATCGTTCCGGAGAATGCGCCGGATCGACGTAAAGCGAAACAACCACCAGCTAGTAACGCCTTCGTTCCGCCGGTAGCAGGCCTGATCATGGTCAGTGTTGCCGTGCGGGATTTGCTTGAGGCTGGAGGCATCAGCGTGTAAGTGAATCGCTGAGCTGAAGCTGTTTCAATTATTGCGATATTAGTAGTAAAATGGACCAAAAGGGCGACCAGCTGAAATCCAGTTGCGTACGCCCTTTTGTTGTGGTTAACCGGCGGGTCTGCAAGATGCAGACCACAAATAGGCATAATAGTTGAACCGGGATGAACCGTTGATTATAAGCCTTATTATCCGGGTAATATCCGCCTGCGGAACTTAATATCAGTGGAGGTTTTTGTACATGAAATCAAATTTTTGGCGAAATAGTGTAGGGCTTGCACCTGAGAATGACTGGAAACGGGAGTGGGCTGCAGGGATCCTCTCGTATTTTGCTTCGGTATACATTGTAATGGTGAATGCGACCATTCTTCATGACGCGGGTATGCCGCTTAGACCAGCAATGGTGGCTACACTATTGACTGCCATTACAGGCTGTCTACTGATGGCCTTCGGTGGGAAGACACCAATCATCGTGGTACCAGGGATGGGGATAAACGCATTTTTCACATACACACTTGTACATTCTATGAATTTAGGTTGGAGAGAGGCGCTTACTGTAGTCGTAATAACCGGTGTGTTATTTGCTATCGTGGCCTTCACATCGCTCTATCGTATTCTAAGTGAGGCGATTCCTCAAAACCTACAGCATGCCATTACAGTCGGGATAGGGCTTTTTCTGACCTTTATAGGACTGCAAAAAAGCGGGATTGTGATTGCACATCAGACCACGTTTGTTGCTATAGGACATTTTAGCGATCCAGCAGTTATCACTTCCTGTGTAACTTTGTTACTCGCTTTAGTACTGTTTATCCGCGGGACCAACGGTGGTTTGCTTATCAGTATGCTGGTTGGTACAGGTCTAGCCTACTTGCTGGGAGCGGCTCACGCGCCTGAGAAGCAGGCATCAGGTCATGTATTTACGGGTTATGAAAGCTTATTTCTGGGAATGGACTGGAGCGGCATAGTGAGCCTTGTATTCTGGATTGCTGTGTTCTTACTGCTCTTAATTGTTGTATTTGAAAATATTGGGCTAGTCGCCTCACAGACTATGATGGCAGGGCGTCCTGAGCGCTTCAAGAGTAGCTTACGAGCGCTCTCTATTGCGAATATCGCTGCAGGTCTCTTCGGAAGCAGTCCTGTAGTAGCCGCTGCGGAATCTAATGCAGGTATTGCTGCAGGTGGACGTTCGGGACTGACCTCACTCGTGACAGGGCTGCTGTTCGGGGCGACATTCTTGTTCCTCCCTCTGCTCTCCTACATTCCAGACAGTGCTATCGCTCCGATCTTGATTGTAATCGGTGGGCTTATGGTACAGAATGTGCGTGAAATGGACTTGGGAGATTTAACAGAGCTCTTTCCTTCTTTTCTTATCATGGTCATGATTCCATTCACCTATAGCATCGTAGATGGTATGGCTTTTGGATTTATTACTTATCCGATCGTGAAGCTTGCGGTGGGCAAGGGCAAAGAAGTACCTCCTGCGCTGTATGGGATTGCGGGCTTATTTGTAGCTAACTTTATTTTGCAAGCTGTGCTGTAGTCGTATGTTCGCTTGAAAGATTTGGTATTTTAGTGCTGATTATGCTACAATGGGTATCCTTTTTGCGTGAGAAGAGGGAATGAGGAGAATGAAAATTTAAGCTCGATAAACTTTTAGGAGGTAACTGAAATTGGAAGACAACTTTCAAAGTGCCTATCAAGAGGAAGAAGACAGGCTGAATCAAGCGCTTACTGAGATTGACACCTTACTGGAGAAGCTTAACAGGACTCCGGTGTACACGGGACACGATTATACGGAACAGGTGTTAGAAGCGAACCGTGAACAGAAGCGCAAAGATCTTGCCAAGCTTCGGCAGGAGCCATATTTCGGACGGCTTGATTTTCAGGGCAATGATGAGAAGCAGCGGAAGGCACTCTATATAGGCAAAATCGGCGTAGACCGCGAGCAGGTAAGCGACCGTCCGCTAGTCATCGACTGGCGCGCACCGGTAGCAAGCCTGTTCTATTCGTTTACTGGTGGTACGGAGCCTGCCTCCTATGAAGCTCCTGAGGGGCTGATAGAAGGACTGGTATACCTCAAGCGCAACGTGGTGATCCGGAAGCAGATTCTGGAGCGGGTTGCAGATACGTATAACCGGGAGAGTGACGCACCTGTGGTGTCAGATGAGTTTCTCGTCTATCGCCTGGGTGAGAACAAAGATAATCGTCTCCGTGATATCGTATCGACCATCCAAGAGGAGCAGGACAAGATTATCCGTGCCGCCAAAAATACAGCATTGATCATTCAGGGCGTAGCGGGAAGCGGTAAAACTACAGTTGCGCTACACCGATTAGCCTTTTTGCTGTATCAATACAAGGATCAGGTCTCTGCAGAAAAAATGATTATTTTTGCACCGAACCGGATGTTTCTGGATTATATTTCGGATGTACTGCCTGAACTCGGAGTAGGTAATATTGCTCAGAGTACCTTTCCGGATTGGGCGGCAAATGTACTAGGATTGGTGCTTCCAGAGCAAGATGCTACGGAGACGATGAACCGTTGGTTCGAAACTCCGGGCGGCATGCCTGTGATTACAGAAGAGACGCCGGGGCGTTTCAAGGGCTCAACGGTTCTGATGGGGATTATTGAATCTAGCATTAAACTGCTGGAGACAAGTTCCGTCCCTGAGGGGGATTTTATCCCATGGGAAGGCGCTGTGCTGCGCCGCTCCATGATCTTGCGCTGGCATAATGAGGAGTATGCTCCTTATCCGCCAGCGAAGCGTAAGGAACGTGTAATGGCCCGGATACATCGCTGGATTGAGATGGAGCTGAAGAAGAGTCCGTCAGCTGCAGCTATGAAGGATCGCAAGAAAAAAGGTGCTGCGCGAGAAAAAGCATACAGTGCAAAATGGCCTAAGTATGATCCGCTGACGATCTACAAGCAAATCTTTCGTGCGTCTAAAGTCCCGGAAGATTGGCCGGTGGACCCGCCAGAGAATATTCCAGCAGCTGTGCTGAAGGAACGGCAAAAGGGCTGAAAAAAGGGATTATACGTGAAGAGGATTTACCACCTCTATTGTATATTTATTATCTTTTGAATGGGAATGAAGGCGGTACTCGTTTTGATCATGTGGTGATCGATGAAGCCCAGGATTTCTCCCCCTTCCAAATTGCCGTGCTGGATTTATATGTGCGTGGACATTCCTTTACCATTCTAGGCGATCTGTCGCAGGGTATACACGCTTATAAAGGCGTACACGCATGGGAAGAGATGCAGACCTTATTTACCCCTGAGAACACGGCTTACCATGCGCTGACACGCAGCTATCGTTCAACCATGGAAATTATAGACTTCGCTAATGGAATTCTATCCTTGGGAGTAGAAAGTTCGTTGTTGGCTGTTCCTGTCTTTCGTAGTGGTGACCCTGTCCGGATAATCGCCTACGGAGAAATAGTCGGAGAACGGGAAGCTGAAGGGAATGCTCGTTTGAGCACTATACAATCGGCACTGAAGTCCCTGTCTGGAAGGGAATATCGTACGGTGGCTGTGCTGACACGTAGTCTACGTGAAGCCACAGAGCTGTACGCTGAACTGGAGCAGCATTTTGAAGATATTCATCTGATTGACGGTAGTATGACGCAATATCAGGGTGGATTATCGGTACTACCTGTGTATTTATCTAAAGGTTTGGAATTTGATGCGGTCATCTTAGCAGATGCCGATCAAGACCATTACGGGGCGACAGCATGGGATGCGAAGCTGATGTATGTAGGCTGTACACGAGCACTTCACGAGCTGTGGTTACTCCATAATGGGGAAATGCCTTCCTATGTGCAAACGACGGCTGAAAGCGATTCTGAAAGCGATTCTGAGGGGAACTAAGACTGGTGGAGAACAGTTATAACTGTTTTTGAACTTGTAACTCCCCTACGGGTATGGCTTAATAATAAGTGTCCGGCCGGGCAAGAACACTTCTGGAAGGAGGCTGATTGAGATGATTTCAGTATACGAGGTGGTTTCCGTCTAAGACGGAAACCCGCTTAAAGCGAGGAGGCCGTAAGGCCTCCTTATTACTAACATAGAATGCAGCACACAAATCCATAAGAACAATGAAAAACTAATTCGAATGTAGACGCTACCAAAAGGTTTTTATATAATGAAATTACGGATTTTCCCAAATATGAGGAGAAGAAAGGAGGCAGGTGACGTGGAAATTACTTTATCAGTAGTTGACGGACGCATAGGAACACACCTGTTGAAGGAGGAAATGCAAGTTGAGTTATGTAAATGGGAAGGATGTGCTCCCCCCTGGCTTGCTCAAAGAGCTTCAGGGATACATCCAAGGTGAACTGCTCTACATCCCGAAGAAAACGGAAGAGCGGGTTAGATGGGGCGAGAACAGCGGTTCGAGGAAAGAGATAGCAAACCGCAATGAGGAAATTTTCAGTTGTCATCGAAAAGGCGATTCCGTAGCAGAGCTTCAGAAGAAGTATCATCTGTCGGAAGAGAGCATTCGAAAAATCATATCAAAAATGCGGCTGGCAATAAATTGCTAGCGTACAATTCAAGCATAAACGCCTTTGGCGTCCCTATAAGGACGGTAAGCGTTTTGCGAGAAATGATAAGGATAAAGTATAGCGTGAAACCTATACTTTCTTATATTTTGAAAAAAGAGCATGGCTCCCGCCTTTCTAAGACGAGATCATGCTCTTTTTTATTTTTTGTGAAAAATAAGTCTATGGTATGATAATGGGAGACGTACTTGTGCTTTTATAAGAATATAGCAAGGAAGTGGAGTTATGGATTTATTTTCTATGGGAGAGGACAACGGGGGCGGACGGTTGCTTGCCGACCGAATGAGACCGGAGAATCTGGATGAATATATTGGTCAAGAACATATCATAGGCCGGGGAAAGCTGTTGCGAAGAGCGATCGAGGCAGACCAGGTCTCTTCGATTTTGCTCTATGGACCTCCTGGATGTGGCAAAACAACATTAGCTCATATCATTTCTCATCACACACAAGGTGAATTCGTACGCCTGAATGCGGTGGAGGCTTCTGTGAAGGATGTACGGGAGGTCATTGAACGAGCTCAAAATAATAAAACACTTTACGGTTCTAAGACGATTCTTTTTCTGGATGAGGTGCATCGGTTTAACAGTTCACGTCAGGATGCGCTATTGCCAGCGGTAGAAAAAGGTACCATTACATTTATTGGTGCAACTACGGAGAACCCGTTCCATTACGTAAACGGAGCACTTATGAGCCGTTCTACCTTGTTTCAGCTAGAGGCGCTAACGAGTGAACACAGTCTGGTTGCGATGCGCAGAGCTTTAGCAGACAAGGATAGAGGGCTTGGATTCATGGAGCTTCAGGTCGATGAAGAAGCATTGCTGCATATTGCTACCATGGCTAATGGGGATATCAGGCGGGCTTTAAATGCTCTGGAACTAGCAGCGTTAACTACTGCTCCAGAGGTAGACGGGAGTGTGCATATCACGCTAGAGGTGGCAGAAGAGTCGATTCGGCGCCCCATTGTGAAGGCAGATGAATCGACGCAATATGATGTTCTATCTGCTTTTCACAAAAGCATTCGAGGTTCTAGTGATGCCGCCTTGTTCTGGTTTCTATATGCGGTAGAGAAATTGGGGATGGACCCGATGACTTTTATTCGTCGTTTAATTGCAGCTAGCAGTGAGGATATTGGCTTAGCTAATCCCCAGGCTATGGTCCAAGCGGTAAGTGCGCTTGAAGCCTATAGAAATAACGGTTGGCCAGAAGCGAAGCTGAACATTGCGCAAGCCATTCTTTTCGCGGTGGAGAGTCCGAAGTCTAATGCCGTCTATACTGCTATTTCCAATGCAATGGCGAGTATGGATGAGATTAAATCCGCCGAGGTACCGCTACATTTACGTGATACACACTATAAAGGTGCTACTGCATTAGGGCATGAAGGGTATCAATATCCGCACAATTTTCCGGGGCATTATGTGAAACAGGAGTATCTGCCTAAGGAGATTTCTCAGCGTGTCTTTTATCAAGCGACCGAGCAAGGAAATGAAATTAAGATCCGTCACAACCAACGACTCCGACGAGAACAATAGTCCACCAGTGACTGTAGTATCTTCCATTTTAATGCTAATAAGCAAATAAATTTAATGTAACACAAAAAAATATTTATTCCAAAAAAAGGCGGCCTAGAGCCGTTTTTTTGTTGTCTACGTTACTTTTAATCACATGAATGAATTTTTTTTATAGGAAAAGATTGATAATTTACCATAAGTTAATTAAAATGAACTACAAAGTTACGGAGAAACAAGTTTTAATTCCGATGGAAGTACTTGTACTATTCTTAATGGTGTTAATAATCATAACAGTCAATGTTTTGATATGTTTCATGAAAAGAATGCTGTTATATCAAAATTTACATAATATTTCATTGAGTGAATTTTGAAACTTTTGCCGTTAGGGGGATTAATTTGAGCGAAGAATTACTAGAAATCAAGAATTTGTCCACATCGTTCAGAATCGTAGATGACTATTATGCTGCAGTAGACGATGTTAACCTGTCCGTTCGCAAAAATGAGATTCTTGCCATTGTTGGAGAATCCGGCTCAGGAAAAAGTGCGCTCGCCTTTTCAATTATGGGATTGCACACAAGGGCCAAAATAGACGGACAAATCAAATACAAAGGTCAGGATATCGTTACTATGTCTCCTGCTGCACTCAACAAGCTTCGCGGTCAAGAAATGTCTATGATTTTTCAAGATCCTTTATCCGCATTAAATCCACTCATGATTATCGGTTCACAGATTGAAGAAGTACTCATCTTACATGATTCCAAGCTTTCGAAGAAGCAAAGAAAAGAGAAGGTCATTGATCTTTTGACCAAGGTTGGAATCTCCCGTCCTGAACATACATATCAGCAGTACCCCCACGAATTATCTGGTGGAATGAGGCAGAGGGTTGTGATTGCAATAGCGATTGCCAATAGCCCCAAGCTTTTGATCGCCGATGAGCCGACTACGGCACTAGATGTAACCATCCAATTGCAAATTCTTGAACTTATAAAAAAATTAAAAAACGATATGCAAGCAGGCATTATCTTAATTACCCATGATCTCGGGGTTGTGAGTGAAATGGCTGACCGGGTTGCGGTAATGTACGCCGGGCAAATCGTAGAAATCGCAGATATTTATACGTTAACGTCTAATCCGAAGCATCCGTATACAAGATCCTTGTTGAACTCCATACCAACCGTTAAAGAAGAAAAATCTAGACTTCACGTGATTCAGGGGATTGTTCCACCACTACAGAATCTTCCGCGTAAAGGATGCCGTTTCTCGGCCCGAACACCTTGGATCCCGGAATGGGAGCATGAGGAGAATCCGCAGCTGCACGAAGTAGCCCCTGGGCATTTTGTTCGCTGCACCTGCCATAATAACTTTCATTTCCCTGATACTAACGAGGAGGCAATCTACAATGGGACTTCTTGAGGTTAAAAATTTAGCAGTTCATTTTCCAATCCACGGTGGCGTTTTTCGAAGGGAAATTGGCGTAGTCAAGGCAGTTGATAATGTTAGTTTTACTATTGAAGCAGGCAAAACCTACGGTTTGGTTGGTGAATCCGGATCAGGGAAGACAACTACAGGCCGTGCAATTATCGGCCTCAATTCTATTACTAGCGGCAGTGTGATTTTTGAAGGACAGGATTTGGCTTCAAAGGGTGTACGTAAGCAAAAAAATATCCGCAAGGACATTCAGATGATCTTTCAGGATCCGTACTCTTCCTTGAATCCTAAGAAACGTGTGCTGGATATTATTGCTGAACCCTTGCGTAATTTCGAAAAAATGTCTCCAGGGGAAGAAAAACGCCGCGTGCAGGAATTGCTTTTGCAGGTTGGATTAAGCCCTGAAAATATTCTTAAATATCCGCATGAATTCTCAGGCGGTCAGCGGCAGCGGATCGGTATTGCAAGAGCTATTGCGCTCAAACCGAAGTTGATTATTGCGGATGAACCTGTCTCTGCGCTGGATGTTTCCGTACAGGCACAGGTGCTCAATTTTATGCAGGATATTCAAAAAGAACTGAATCTTACGTTTCTATTCATCAGTCATGATCTCGGAATCATAAGGCATATGTGTGATCACATTGGGATTATGTATAAAGGACGTCATGTGGAGCAAGGAACTGCTAAAGATATTTTTGACAATCCTCGCCATATTTATACCAAACGTCTAATTGCTGCCATTCCTGATATTGATCCTAAGCAAAGAGAGAAGCAGACAGAGTTTAGAAAATCAGTAAGTCTGGAATATGAACAAGCGCACCGGAATTATTTTGATGAACAAGGCATGCCTTATCCATTGAAATCCATTTCCGAGACTCATCTGGTAGCCTTGCCTGAGAAAGGTTGAGAATATGTGGAAGATTATTGTTCGTAGAATTCTTATTATGATTCCTCAAATATTTCTATTAAGTATTCTTGTTTTTCTAATGGCGAAGGCGATGCCGGGAGATGCGTTATCAGGGATGCTTGATCCAAATATTGATCCTGCGGCCATCGATGCGATGAGAGAAAAGCTAGGCTTAAATGATCCGTGGTACATCCAGTATTGGGATTGGATCACTAAAGCGATTCAAGGGGATTTTGGTCAATCCTTCCGTTTCAAAATGCCTGTTTCAGAGCTTATCGGTCAACGCCTCATGAATACACTTTGGCTGGCGATTGTCACGCTGATCCTTACATACCTTATTGCTATTCCGCTTGGTATTACTAGCGGTCGTTATAACGATTCATGGCTGGATCGCCTCATTACTGGATACACCTATATTGGCTTTGCCGCACCATTGTTTATATTTGCCCTCTTAATGGTATGGGTCTTCGGGTTTCATCTTCATTGGTTTCCTACTAGCGGCAGTGTTAGTCCTGGAGAAGTTCCGGGTACGCTAAGCCACTTCTGGAGTAAATTCTATCATCTGTTACTGCCCGCGATATCAATGGCGCTGATTGCAACGGTCGGGACAGTACAATACCTGCGGAATGAGATTATTGATACGAAACAGAAGGATTTCATCCTCACCGCAAGAGCAAAAGGTGCTTCAGAGTCGCGCGTCTACAATCGACATATATTGAGAAATTCCTTACTGCCAATTGCTGCATTTTTCGGATATGAGATTACTGGACTGATCGGCGGAACGGTGTTCGTTGAAAGTATCTTTAGTTATCCGGGTATGGGTATGTTGTTCCTCAGTTCGATAACCATTCGGGATTTCAGCGTAGTAACGGCTCTCGTTCTTCTATATGGGATTGCTGCCATCGTCGGTGCGTTGTTATCAGACATTATCTTAAGTATCGTAGATCCGCGTATCCGGATTAAATAAGAAGATGAACACTTTGAGGTGAATGAAATGGCAAAGACAAGCGCAGAGTTGGCTCTGCTGCAGGAAACAGATAAAAGTCCATCAGGCTTCAGGATTGTTTGGCGTGAGATCGTGCGGGATAAACTGGCTTTGGTCTCACTGATTTTCCTATTTACGATTATTGCCGCCGTTTATGGGATTTCCTTATTTTTAGATCAAAAAGAGATTGTTACGGTTGACTTGTTCGCACTGTATGAGAAGCCTTCGGCTGTGCATTGGCTGGGGACCGATTATGGAGGGCGGGATGTATTCGGTCAATTAATTATAGGCACACGAAATTCCATGTCGATTGCTTTTATGGTTACTTTTTTTACGGGAATCATCGGGATTCTAGTAGGTTTGTTCTCTGGATACTTTGGGGGAACGATAGATAATATTTCGATGCGTGTTGTAGATTTCTTCATGATTCTACCCTTTCTAATGATTGTCATAGCTTTTGTAAGTGCAGTTCCTAAATACAATACGTTAACCTTCTCCTTTATCATGACTGCCTTTCTATGGATGGGGATTGCCAGGTTAATACGTTCCAAAACGCTACAAGAGAAGGAACTCGATTACGTTCAGGCATCAAAGACATTAGGTTCCTCCAATCTTAAAATTATGTTCTCACAAGTGCTGCCGAACTTAAGCTCAATCATTATCGTCACGATGACTTTGAATTTGGCCGCTAATATTGGATTGGAATCAGGCCTATCCTTTCTAGGTTTTGGTTTTCCGGAAAGTACACCCAGTCTGGGCACTCTAGTGAGCTATGCGAGAAATCCGCAGACACTTGAGTTCAGATGGTGGATCTGGTTACCCGCATCACTGCTGATCTTGGTGTTGATGTTGAGTATAAATAATGTGGGTCAAGCGCTCAAACGTGCGACCGACGCAAGACAAAGAAAAGGATAATAAGGGAGGAAATGATTAAATGAGAAAACCCATCCGTTCAAAGGCACTACTAGTTTCATTAATGTTTGTAATGTTGTTCGCCCTTGCAGCCTGTGGCTCCAAGAACAACAACGGAGCGGCTGAGTCAACAGCAGCACCAAGTGCCAGTGCTCCTGCGGAAACCGCAGAAGCGACGGCAGCACCTGAAGCAGAAGACGGACTTTATAACATTAAAGATTTCAGTAACATTAAGACAAATCAAGGTGAAGCTATTGATGGAGGCACGATTACTTTTGGACTCGTTTCCGACAGTCCTTTTGAAGGTACTTTGAACTGGAACTTCTATTCCGGAGATCCGGATGCACAAGTGTTGAATTGGTTTGATGAAGGTTTGTTAACATGGGACAAAGATTATGTATATACAAATGATGGTGCAGCAACGTATGAAGTCTCGGAGGATGGACGTACCTTTACCTTTACAATTCGCGACAATGTGAACTGGCAGGACGGCAAGCCAGTAACAGCAGAAGATTGGTTGTTCGCGCATGAGGTTATTGGTAATCCGAAATACGATGGACCGCGTTACGGTTCTGACTTTACGAATATTGAAGGTATGGATGAGTACCACTCTGGTAAGGCCAAGACCATTTCTGGAATTAAGGTGCTGGGTGATAAGAAACTGCAAATTACTTACCTGAAATCTACACCTTCTCTGTTAACAGGTGGGGTATGGATTTATCCGTTAGCCAAGCATATCTTTGGTGGCATGGATGTTGCTAAAATTTCCTCTTCTCCTGAATTACGTCAAAAGCCGATTGGCTTTGGAGCTTTCAAAGTGGAAAGCATTGTTCCTGGTGAATCTGTAGTATTCGTTAAGAATGAGGATTACTGGCGTGGAGCTCCTAAACTGGATAAGGTAATTCTGAAGGTTATCAACCCTACAACGATTGTGCAAGAATTGAAATCTGGTGGAGTTGACTTAGTGGATTCCTTCCCTGTTGATCAATTCCCGGATAATGCAAAGATGTCAAACGTTGAATTCCTGGGTGCGATTGACCGTGCTTATACGTATATTGGATTTAAGTTGGGGAAATGGGATGCAGAGAAAAAAGTCGTTGCTACCGATCCTAAAGCTAAAATGGCGGATGTGAACCTGCGTAAAGCCATGTGGGCTGCTGTAGACAATGATACAGTGGGTAAGAAATTCTATAATGGTCTTCGCTGGAATGCGACAACTTTAATTCCACCGTCCCATCCGGAATTCCATGATGCTACTAATCCGGGCGTAGCTTACGATCAAGAAGCAGCCAAGAAAATTTTGGATGATGCTGGTTATAAGCTTAATGGTGAATTTAGAACGAATCCAGATGGCAGCGAGCTGAAGATTAACTTCATTTCGATGACTGGTGGAGACATTGCTGAGCCGCTGGCTCAATATTATGTACAATCCTGGAAAGCCATTGGTCTTAATGTAACTTTGGAGATGGTAGAATTTAATACCTTCTATGATCGCATTGGTCAAAATGGTGAGGATGATCCTACCGTTGATGTGTATCAAGGCGCTTGGGGGGTAGGGATTGACGTCGACCCAACAGGTCTATACGGTAAAGATGCAATCTATAACTTCCCTCGTTATGCAAGTGCAGAGAATGATCGTTTGCTCGCCGAAGGGGTTTCCGAGGCTGCATTTGATGTAGACAAACGTAAAGAGATCTATAAAGAGTGGCAACAGCTCATGGTAAACGAAATTCCAGTATTCCCAACACTTTATCGTGCAGTAGTAGTTCCAGTTAACAACCGTGTCCTGAATTATGCGATTGGTGATGGCACTGGACTCTACTATAACGACATCGCAGTATCTGCGGATAAAGCTGCAGTAGCTCAGTAAGAAGTTATTCATGAACAGCAGTTCAAGGAGAAATCCTGAACTGCTGTTTTTTATTTTTCGTTAAATTAACAATAATTACTATTTTTTGTACACTATTTACTGTAAAAATATAGTATTTTAATGAAAGATATGGTATATTTTGGGAGAGAGCGAACCTTTAGCAAAACATAGCTCTTAGAGCGAGGTGACTGGATGATTGTAATAACGGGTACCTGATTCAAGAGAGGGAGGTGTTACGGGACAGAGGTGCAATCTTTCTTGTGGCATTCACTGAAGAGAGGGGAAGTAGAAATGATCAAGAGGTATAGGAAACAGGGACTGGTCTTTAGTTTGTTGTTTGCGCTTACATTTTGTTCAAATGCTTCATTTCAAACGGCGATTGCAAAGGCGGCGGCCGGAGATTACAACTATGCGGAGGTTCTGCAAAAATCTATTTACTTCTATGAAACCCAGCGGTCTGGGGAATTACCAGATAATAATCGGGTAGAGTGGCGGGGCGATTCCGGTCTTTTGGACGGAGCAGATGTAGGGCATGATCTGACAGGTGGTTGGTACGACGCTGGTGATCACGTTAAATTTGGCCTGCCCATGGCCTATTCTACGGCGATGCTGGCATGGTCGGTTTATGAGTACAAGCAAGGATATGTGGCTTCTGGGCAGCTGGAGGAAATATTAGACAATATCCGCTGGGCAACCGATTATTTTGTAAAAGCTCATACCGCTCCTAACGAGCTGTGGGGACAAGTTGGTAATGGTACAACCGATCATAGTTGGTGGGGACCCGCAGAAGTCATGCAGATGCAAAGACCTTCCTACAAAATTGATGCCACTCATCCCGGATCAGATCTTGCCGCAGAAACAGCTGCAGCGTTAGCTTCAGCATCCATTATTTTCAGGGATACGGATGCCGTATATGCGGACAAGCTGCTACTGCATGCTAAACAGCTTTACAATTTTGCTGACACTTATCGCGGCTCCTATTCCGACAGCATTACCGATGCCAAACAATATTATAATTCTTGGAGCGGTTATGCGGATGAATTAAGCTGGGGGGCTGTTTGGTTGTATTTGGCGACTAACGATCAACAGTATCTCAATAAGGCTATTGCAGCAAGCGATCAATGGGGAACGAATCAGGCTGGAAACTGGGGTTATCAGTGGACGCAGTCTTGGGATGACAAGCATTATGGTGCTCAATTACTGTTGGCACGAATCACCGGGCAGACCAAGTTCATTCAATCCACTGAACGGAATATGCAATATTGGACGACTGGCGTTGGTGGAACAAGTGACCGTGTAGCTTATACTCCTGGTGGACTAGCCCATCTGGATCAATGGGGCGCATTGCGTTATGCAGCCAATCAGGCGTTTATGGCCTTCGTTTATTCGGACTGGGTGAGCGATCCTGTGAAGAAGGAGACGGCACGCTCTTTCGCGGAGAGACAAATTACGTATATGCTGGGCGACAATCCACGAAACAGCAGTTATGTCATCGGTTTTGGTAATAATTCTCCTCATCATCCTCATCATCGAACCTCTCATGGATCATGGAATGATAGTCAGACTGTTCCGGTAAATCATCGACATGTCTTGTATGGAGCACTCGTTGGAGGGCCGTCCAAAACAGACAGTTACACCGATTCCATTAGTGATTATGTCTCGAATGAAGTGGCAACCGATTACAATGCAGCTTTTACAGGAGCTATAGCAAAAATGGTACTGCTGCATGGACAAGGGCAACAGCCGCTTCCACAATTTCCACCTGCAGAGACACGTGAGGATGAAATGTTTGTCGAAGCCTCTGTGAATGCCAGCGGCAGCAACTTTGTGGAAATTCGAGCACTGTTGAATAACCGCACGGGATGGCCGGCACGAGCTAGTAAAGAGATGTCTTTTAACTACTATGTAGATCTTAGTGAAGCGATAGCGGCTGGTTATGGTCCTGGAGACATCACCGTTGCAGCGGGAGGTTACAACCAAGGTGGAACGGTGTCTGCACTTCAGCCTTACGATGCAGCTAACCATATCTACTACACTAAGGTAGATTTTACAGGGACTTTGATTTATCCGGGTGGACAATCTGCTTACCGTAAGGAGATTCAATTCCGAATTACGGCTCCGCTGAACACCAATTTCTGGAATAATGCAAATGATTTTTCATTCCAAGGGTTGCCAGCTCAAGGAACAACACCTGTAAAAACAACGAATATTCCGGTGTATGATGCAGGTGTGCATATGTATGGAGAACTTCCGGCAGGAGGCGGACAACCTCAAGTACCAGCGCGTCCTACTAACGTTCAGGCTGTTGCGGGCGATGGTACTGTCCATTTGACCTGGAATGCGATCAGCGGGGCTACTGGATATACCGTTAAACGCAGTGAAGTCAGTGGAGGTCCATATGCGGTGATTGGAAATGTCACGGGAACGGATTACATGGATAGTGGACGGGTGAACGGAACCACTTATTATTATGTGATCACTGCTACAAATGCTGTCGGGGAGAGTCTGCCATCTGCACAGGTTAGTGCTAAGCCCCAAGATACGCCTCAGCCCTCAACGGGAGACTTGAAGGTGCAGTATCGTACGAATGATACGAATCCCAGCGATGGACAGCTTCGCCCGCAGTTCCGAATCATTAATACAGGAACCGAGTCCGTGGCGCTTAGTGGCTTGAAGCTGCGTTATTATTTCACTGTAGATGGGGACAAACCACAACAGTTTTACTGTGATTATGCTGTAGTGGGCAGTGGTAATGTAAGCGGCAGTTTTGTTAAGCTAAATCCCGCTAGTTCGGGCGCGGATTATTATCTGGAGATCTCATTTGGTGCAGGGGCTGGAAGCATAGCGCCTGGTGGAGATAGCGGCGAGATTCAGACACGCACCAATAAGACGGACTGGACGGCTTATAACGAAATGGATGATTATTCCTACGGTACGGTTCAGCAGAATTTTGCCGATTGGAATAAGGTTACACTTTATCAAGGTGAAACACTTGTATGGGGTTTAGAACCATAAAAATATCCAAGAGAGGGAGCTTGCCTAAGATGATGAAATTGAGCTTAATAAAGAAGCCTGTTTCTGTAATGATGGCCGCATTCCTATTTCTCTCACTTATGACTGGTCTATTTAATTTTAGACCTCAAACTGCTCACGCTTCTACTACGGAGCAGACACGATTTCTGCAATTATATACACAGTTAAAGGATCCTGCAAATGGTTATTTCTCTGCTGAAGGAGTACCTTATCACGCGGTAGAGACCTTGATGAGTGAAGCCCCTGATTACGGACATATGACTACCTCAGAAGCTTACAGTTACTGGATGTGGCTAGAGGTACTCTACGGTTATCACACGGGGGATTGGACTAAGCTGGAATCAGCTTGGGACAACATGGAGAAGTATATTATTCCTATTAATGAAGGTGATGGCAAAGAAGAGCAGCCAACCATGAGTTACTACAATCCGAATAGCCCGGCTACGTATGCAGCAGAGCATGCTCAGCCGGATCAGTACCCAAGTCAGCTAGGTGGCCAGTATGCAGCCGGTAAAGATCCGCTGGATGCTGAATTGAAGGCGACATATGGCAACAACCAGACCTACTTGATGCACTGGCTGGTAGACGTGGACAACTGGTACGGCTTCGGCAATTTGCTCAATCCTACGCATACAGCCGCTTATGTGAATACATTCCAACGGGGTGAACAAGAGTCCGTTTGGGAAGCGGTCCCTCACCCGTCTCAAGATGACAAAACGTTCGGAAAGGCAAACGAAGGCTTCATGAGTCTGTTCACTAAAGAAACTAACGTGCCTTCCGCACAATGGCGTTACACAAATGCTACAGATGCCGATGCACGGGCTGTACAAGCAATGTACTGGGCTAAAGAGCTCGGCTACAACAATACCGTGTATTTGAATAAAGCGAAGAAAATGGGCGACTTCCTGCGTTACGGCATGTATGATAAATACTTCCAAAAGGTAGGAAGTGCTGCTACTGACGGTACCCCTGATGCCGGGACTGGCAAAGACTCCAATCAGTATCTTTTGGCTTGGTATACCGCTTGGGGCGGCGGACTTGGGGCTACAGGGAACTGGGCTTGGAGAATCGGTGCAAGCCATGCTCACCAAGGGTATCAGAATGTCGTGGCTGCATATGCACTTTCTGATTCGGAAGGCGGTCTGATCCCGTCATCAGCTACAGCTGGGCAGGATTGGGGAAATTCTCTGAACCGTCAATTGGAATTCTATACTTGGCTGCAGTCCTCTGAAGGTGCAATTGCCGGTGGAGCGACCAATAGTTATCAAGGTGCCTACAAGGCTTATCCAGCTGGAACCAGTACTTTTTATGGAATGGCATATGATGAAGCTCCAGTCTACCACGACCCTCCATCCAATAACTGGTTCGGAATGCAGGCATGGAGTGTGGAGCGGGTAGCAGAGCTGTACTATATCCTTGCTTCTAACGGAGACACTACTTCAGACAACTTTAAGATGGCTAAACAGGTTGTGGAAAAATGGGTGGATTGGTCTACAGATTATGCCTTTGCAAACAAACGTCCAGTTACCGATACTGAAGGTTATTACCTGAACAGCCAAGGTAATCGAATTCTGGGAGGAACCAATCCACAAGTGGCTACGGTATCCGCACCAGGAGAATTCTGGATTCCAGGTAATGTGGAATGGACAGGACAACCTAACAGTTGGAACGGCTACAGTGGTTCTACCGCTAACACCAACCTGAAGGCCGTCACTAAGAGTCCAAGCCAAGACACGGGTGTGTTGGGTAGCTATATTAAGGCACTTACATTCTTTGCGGCTGGTACAAAGGCTGAGCATGGCAGTTACAGTACACATGGGGGAGAAGCTCAGGTACTGGCCAAATCGTTGTTGGATACAGCATGGGGCTATAATGATGGAATCGGTATTGCAACTACAGAAAGTCGTGGAGACTATTCTCGCTACTTCACGAAAGAGGTTTATTTCCCAAGCGGCTGGACAGGTAAATTCGGTCAAGGAAATACAATCCCTGGTTCCTCTACAGTAGCTTCCGATCCAGCTAAAGGCGGAAATGGGGTATACGCAAGCTATACCGACATCCGTCCGAATATCGTAAATGATTCCAAGTGGCAGTATCTGCTGGATAAATACAATACTTCATTCAATAAAGTGACTAAAACATGGGATAATGGTGCTCCTGAATTTACCTACCATCGCTTCTGGTCACAGGTAGATATGGCGACTGCTTATGCTGAATACGACCGTCTGATCAATAATGGTAATCCAACAGAGCCAGTTGCTCCTAAAGCGCCTTCCAAACCCAGTGCGGTCGCAGGTAACAGCGTTGTAGATCTTAGTTGGAATAACGTAACTGGAGCTACAAGCTACACTGTGAAAAGAGCAACGACAACGGGTGGCCCTTACAGCAATGTTGCCGTTGTCACTCAGGCGACTTACAGTGATGCTTCAGTGGTTAACGGTACGGATTATTACTACGTAGTTAGTGCATCTAATGTGGTTGGAGAGAGCTCGAATTCACCTGAGGTTCAGGCCAAGCCTATCGATGTGCCGATTCCGACACAAGGAGATTTGGTAGTGAAATACCGGACAAGTGATACCAACCCGGGAGATAATCAGTTCCGTCCGCAGCTGCAAATTGTTAACAATGGAAATACTGCAGTAGCCCTTAGCAATATAAAGCTGCGGTATTATTACACGATTGATGGCGATAAACCTCAACAATTTAATGTTGACTATGCGACTATTGGCGGAAGCAATATACAGGGGACATTCGTGAAGGTCAACCCTGCTAAGACTGGAGCTGACTATTATTTGGAAATCTCCTTCGGCGCAGGTGCAGGCAGCCTTGCCCCAGGTGCCAACACAGGTGATATTCAGATCCGGGTCAACAAAACGGATTGGAGCAATTACAACGAGGTTGAAGACTACTCTTATGATCCTACCAAAACATCGTATACGAATTGGGATCATGTACTATTGTACCTGAACGGTGTTCTAGCTTGGGGACTTGAGCCTTAAAGCCAGAGTAAAGGAGCCCTAGCCATTTTGGCTGGGGCTCCATTTAGTTATTGTTAGTTAGCAACTGCGACTAGTTGTGGTGTCTTCATATCCATTTTAATTGTATTTCCTACAACTAAACGCTAAATAGAAATAAAAAAGCACGAATTAGCTGTATTAAATACAGTTATTTCGTGCTTTTGGTATGTTAGTTAGATATTGCGAGTTACTACTATTATTTCTAGATTAAGCTTTTATAAAAGTGTGGTTTACACTCAAGCTTGCGTTGAAGGAACAACCTTCTCGGCATATTCTATCGTGCCGCCACCTAGACATTGCTCACCGAGATAGAAGACAACGGCTTGGCCAGGCGTTATCGCTTTTTGTGGAACATCAAAGGCTACGTTTATTGTTCCATCTTCCCGCGCTGTAAGAGTCACGCCTTGATCTGGCTGGCGGTAACGGAATTTGGCGGTGCATTTTAGCGGCTCTTGCCCAAGCTCTTGCCCGTCAATCCAGTTAACACCAGAAGCAATCAGGCTAGTGGAGTACAGGCTATGGTGCTTGTCTCCTTGAACTACATAAAGAATGTTGCGGCTAAGGTCTTTTTCGGCTACAAACCAAGGTTCGCCGTTACCGGAGCCGCCAATGCCAAGTCCTTGGCGCTGGCCCAATGTATAGTACATAAGTCCATCGTGGCGACCCTTGATTTCCCCAGTTGCTATATCTACCATATCACCCGATTGTGCAGGCAGATACTGGCTGAGGAATTCACGGAAGTTACGCTCACCGATGAAACAAACGCCTGTGCTGTCTTTTTTCTTCGCAGTATAGAGTCCAGCTTCTTCGGCAATTCTCCGAACTTCCGGTTTCGGAAGATGACCAATCGGGAACATCGCTTTAGAGAGTTGATACTGTCCCAGCGCGTTCAAGAAATAGGTCTGGTCTTTATTGTTGTCTACTCCGCGGAGCAGTTTGTACACACCATCTTCTTCTATAACACGTGCATAATGTCCAGTCGCTACATAATCGGCGCCAAGCTGAAGGGCTTTGTTCAGGAACTCTCCGAATTTGATCTCTCGGTTGCACATGACGTCTGGATTCGGTGTCCGGCCAGCCTTATATTCATCGAGGAAATACGAAAATACTTTGTCAAAGTATTCCTTCTCGAAATTAACGGTATAGTAAGGAATATCAATCTGCTCGCATACGCGGCGAACATCCTCTGCATCGCTTTCGGCTGTACATACTCCGAATTCGTCGGTATCGTCCCAATTCTTCATGAAGATGCCGATGACGTCATAGCCCTGCTGCTTGAGCAGAAGCGCCGTGACGGAGGAATCGACCCCTCCGGACATGCCGACGACGACACGGGTGTCTTGTTTTGCTTTTGTCATCGTAATCACCATTTCTGTACCCAAAATACCGGTCATTCATGGAACACCCGGCTCAAAATGTATTATAACATACCTGTCTAGTGTAAACCCTATTATAAGAGTCTGAGAATAGAAAAATGTCCACCAGGGGTGAACATTTTTGCAAAATGTTTCGTTTGCCATTTCATTTGTGACTTCGAATATGATAACATAAACTAAGAGTAATTATCGGAATACCTTGATATGACAATCAAAATGACTTGCCGAATCAATAGTATACAAAATCAGACATTAAACTGAAAGAGGTGCCCCTTTGAAAATATCAACCAAAGGACGTTACGGGCTAACAATTATGATGGAGCTTGCACTGAAATTTGGTGAAGGACCGACTTCACTTAAGAGTATTGCAGAGAAAAATGGACTTTCTGAACACTATCTGGAGCAACTAATTGCTCCTCTGCGTAACGCAGGACTTGTAAAAAGTATTCGTGGTGCATACGGTGGATACATTTTATCACGTGAGGCTAGTACTATCACAGCGGGTGACATCATTCGTGTGCTGGAGGGTCCAATTTCTCCAGTGGATTTCACTGAAGAAGATGATGCAGCAAAACGTGATTTATGGCTGCGTATTCGCGATAGCATTGCCGACGTATTGGATTCTACTACGCTTCATGACTTAATTAATTATAAAGAAGAGAGCTTGGCGGACAACTATATGTTCTATATCTAATTTTCCATTCGTTGATTTTTAAAAAGAATGCTGCTATTTCAACGTTTAAGCCTCCATTTGGGGGCTTTTTTTGAGCTTTTATTTTCCTTTATTTTTATATATTGTGCAAGAAGATGATCCTTCAGCATTCTCATTACTGTTTTTATGGGAACGATCCTGATTGTTTTTGTTGTCTTCGGAGTGTTTAGTTCGGGTGATGATGCCTGTTGCAATAGCAACGATATTAGTGGCGGAACTGATAGCACAAGTAGCAAGTAGATGGAAAGGAGGTGTCCAAATCGCAATTTGCATTCATTTCCGAACAAAAGATAACCGATATTAAATGATAATAAAATCTATTGGAAGAGGATGTGGAAGCATGCGTATTAATAATTCTAGTCCTAGCGTTTATTATAGTAACCAACGTAACAATCTATCAAGCAATAAAGAGTTGTTTGAATCAACGCTACTCGTACAAACAAATGAAAAGAAAGAAGACGAAGAAAAGAAGGGCAAATCGGTAGAAAAAAAAGGGAAACTGGTTACAGCAAAGGAAGGCGCCTATATTAGACAGTACATTGTTAATTCAGACGGATCAAAGGTTCTATTGAGTGAAATAAAACAAGCTGAGAACGAATCTACAAGTTTAGAAAACAATTCGCAGCTACTTTCCAACTCTAAAAAGAATCAGAATATTGACGATGGAATGAGTAATAATTCAAAGGAAATAGTAAGTCTGATAAATCAACAAGTAGGTAATATTGATCATCCGAAAAATAACTTAATTGAAAATTGAGTTGGTAAGTTTATTACTTTGAGGCGGAATTATAACAAAATATAAAAATGGTGGGTATTCCTTAGATTTTTCTTGGAGTGTCCTTTTTTGTGCCATGCAGATACGTCCGCTTGCAGAACAGAGTCCTGAACTAAAATTAGGGGGCGATGTAAAATGGAACACAAAAAAAGAAAACGAAGACAAAGCCTCCCCACCTTTTAAAAAATATAATAGACCGCATCGGACTCAAATGCTTAAAAAAGTCCCAAACATAAGTTTAGGGCTTCTCAATTACCGGGAGAATGGTCAAGGTTATTCTCGCTACGCAAAAAGGATGCCCTATATTCGCTAGGCATCCTTTTAATTAATCATCAGAAGTTTATTAATAGCTTATTGATTATCACCAAACCAGATGTTCTCTGTACCGGTCCGCGTGTCCGTCCATACGCTTACTAGACGGCCTGTTTGGGGGACGATAGCATTGCCGATGTAGTCCCCAATTTGGGGAATGCCGGTGATGTCAAAGGAAGTCGTTGTTATACGGGTGTTTGTATACGTCTTACCCCCATCTCTAGATGTAGCTAGATAAACATCAATGTTGAGGGGATTTACTCGATTAGTGTAATAGGTAACGAATATTGCACCATCCGCAGGGGACACGGTGATGGCTGGGAAAAAGTTTTGGGAGCCTACTGGACTGCCCGTAATGGGTATTGGTGTACCCCAATCCACACCGAAATTAGTGGAAGTAGCAAGAAAAACATCGGAATAACCTTCTCGAAAGTCTTGCCATACAGCATAGACATTCCCTCGCGAGATCGGTGCATTAGAAATATCCGCTGCGAGGGAAGGGTATGTCAAACATCTAAATGTATATCCCGGCAATGGATCTGGTGGGACTACAACGCTGGCGACCATGGTTTCAGGGGTAAAAGTGACCCCGCCGTCTGGGGATGTGCGAATATTAAGATCAGTATTACCGGGAGGCTGATTGATCCATCCTACGACAACAATCCCATTTAATGTAATTGCTATACCAGGGAATTCTTCAAATTCTTCGACCGAAGACAGCAGGGCGGGACTGAAATAGGTATTGCCGCTATCTAGGGAACGATTGAAGAATATCGTATTTCCTGGTATGAATTGTGTGTTGTAATCATGCGTATAACCAGTATATACATTTCCAAAAAAGGGACTTGATCCAGCCTTGTCGGTGACAACGACCACCTGGTCATCATTCACAAACTGTCCAAACCCTTGATTCACGATGACTGGCGGTCCAAAGGAAGAGGCGTTGTCGACAGATGTATAGGATACGATCGACCCGCTGAGACCGTCAGAATCGAAGGCGTGAGCCAATACTACGAACGTGGTCGGAAAAATATAATCAATATGTGGTGCTTCGATGCCTGCAAATCCTGTCGGTAACGGTAATAACGTTGTTGTCCAAGTGGCACCTGCGTCAATAGATTTGTACAAACCTATATTGGGAGGGCCTGTTCGAAAATCTACAGCTACGGCGACCATAACCGAAGGATTAAGCCAATTTACCGCGATGGTGGGCTCGAATTGAGCGCTTGTGCTCGGCGAAAGTTGAATATTAACCATGCAAAGCTCCTTTCGTAATAGAGTTTTCGTTACTTACGGGTTCAGCTGAGCTATGAAAGTAAGTTCTGATTGCAGCACTCTTTGATGAGGGATGACGTTTCCTGACGTATCCGTTCCGAATACCGTAATAATCGTGTCTGCAGGTGCGTTTCCAGTTACGAGAAATTGGACTTCGTAAGACGAATTGCCTGCGATATTAAAACCGAGAAACTGGCTGGTGTTAGCATTAATATTCAATGAGTTGGAGTAGACTAAAGCCTTACTAACCAAGGTATTCCATACGTAAACGTGATAGACTACGTTAGATGAAAAACTAAGGTTGTCATTGTCGATATTAATGATCACGTTGGATGCTGGGGTAGTCCCTGTGTTCGTAATGATGCCTGTTGTTGTTGCCATGAGCTTCACCTCTTTATTAGTTTGCTATATATATATGAATTGAGATTCATTGTGTTTGGACAAGGGAATCAGAAAAATCGCGGAAATTGGAAATATGAGAGGTATTATTGAAGGGGAACTCCATGAATCTCCCCTTCCTCTTGCCTCGCAACTATCTGCTTCCGGTTGAATAAATTGATAGAAACCAAGAGGAGGAGTGAGAAAATGCCGTATACAACAGGTCTTATTACGAATACGAGAGCAACCGGCACTGCAGCAAGTAATGTAGTGGTCAGCGTTCGCAACACAAGTAACGCGAGTGCAATGATGATCGTCGAAGTTTTCGGCGTTCCGTATTCAACGCTTGCATTAACACCACTTTATGTCACAGGTTATTATGTTCCAGCAATGAGTTCTGATATCAGAGAGTTCTTCATTACGGGGAATGTCGCTTACGAGGTTCAGATAAGTAGTCCTTATCCATTGGCTAATGTGGTGTGCTCCATGTACGGATTGGACGAGTTTGGAAATCTCGTTACCGATCAGAGAGTGCTTCAATCTGAATTAACGGAGATTTCGGCGCTTTCTATACCTGTATAACAATTTTTTTTGGGGGAAATGAAGAAGCAACCACCGATACAAACAGGGTGGTTGCTTCTTTTTTAGGCGCTATAAATCTCATCAAGGCATTCACACAGGCACAAAGGTGGAATTTAAATATACTAATCTTATACTCCAATGTAGAGAGAGGTAAAAATCATGGCGGATGTAGGAGTAGTTATGCCTTTGTATACCCAAAAGCCGGAATTTCTCCGGCAAGCTCTGGAGTCTGTTCTGCGCCAAACCTTCACCGAATTTCGACTGATCATTGTAATTGATGGTGCGCCAGATATGGAACCGCTTGTGAGATCAATAATTACCGAGGATCCAAGGGTAACTATTATCTCTTATGTACAGAACAGGGGTATTGCATATGCGCTGAATACGGGCTTTGATCTTTTATTTAGCGAACCCAGTATTCAGTATCTGAGCTGGGTCTCCAGCGATAATGTTTATGAACCCCGTTTTCTCGAAATTCTTCGAGGCGCACTAATGAAGGGGCCGCAGGAGCTAGGGATCGTGTACAGTTCTTTTCAAAGTATAGATAACGAGGGAAACCTGCTTCATAACGAACATCAGCTAGCTACTCAGCGAAATTATCAGTCACAGCCCAAAGAGAAATTGCTGGATTATTCGCTTATTGGTGTTTCTTTCATGTACAAATCGCAGGTTGCGAAGCTTGTTGGGGGGTACGGAATGGAGCCGGTGGAGGATTATGATTACTGGCTGAGACTGGCTGAACATTGTGATATTCGCTTTATCCCCGTGGAGCTGGTGAATTATCGTGTGGACTCTACCTTTAGTGTATCTGCACAGTTACATTCTACTGAAAATCATCGCAGATGGAGATATACGTATCACTTGACCCGCCATCAGGCGCGATTCCGTAGAGGGATTCCTCCTATGATTACCGCTTTATTTCCTGTAGTAAATGCTGGTGCGGAGGAAATAGCGAGGATAGAAAATCTGTATGAACAGACGTATAGCAATTATGAGTGTCGGGTGCTGGATTTATCACTAACGGGCCAACCATCTGCTTTACTGGGTTCAATCCCTCATCCTGCAACGGAGTTCGTTCGGATGCCAGCAGTTGTGGAGTCGCACGCGATTTGTGGAGCACTAGAGCACTTGTCCACTCCATACACGATAGTTTTAGGTCCCAAAATTTTCATAGGAGCACTCGATATTGAATACATGCTGGAGGCTTTGATTACTACCGGTGGGGACACGATCTCCAATTATTATACGGAAGACCACAGCTTGATTGGCTTTCGACACAGACATGTCCCATCGACTAAAACTCACTACTATAATGAGCTGTTTCGAAGTGCAGATTTGTATGATCTGTTGAAGATCTATTTTTCTTAAAATAATATGTGAATGAGTGATCGTAATGAAGATTTTGTTCACCTTCTTCAACCCGAGCGGCGGCATGCAAACCCTGAACCGAGTGCGCTGCCAAGCACTATATGATCGCGGTGTAGAGTGTCATTTGTTGTACACACACCCTGGAAAAGGGCAACAAAATATTCCTAATATTCAAACCTATATTACCAATAATGATGACGAGATCAGAGGATTGCTCACTCGGGAAGCTTTTGATTTGATTGTAGTGTGTACGGATATTTACTTAGCGGAAAGGTTCAGAGGGTTTGGTTACAAGGGCCCGCTTGTTTTTGAGGTGCAGGGATTGGGGACATTAGATGAAGCGGAGCAAGTTATTAATAATTTTACTGAGCGGATTCACAAGCTAACCGATGCACTGCTCTATCCAGAAACGACCCATTTGCAGACCCTTTTCAAAGGTGGATTTCCATCCATTTCTCAATATTGCTTTGACAATCCAATCGATTGCGATCAGTTTGGATATACCAATTACCCTACGAAAAGCTTTCCCATCCTGGGCTGGGTGGGACGAATTCAAACGAATAAGAACTGGAGAGAATTTCTACAAATCGGACAAAGGCTTCTGGCGATCCACCCCGAGCTTTATTTATGGATTTTTCAGGACGATACGTTGTTTGAGCCGGAGCAAAAAGAGAGCTTCGAACATTTTGTAGCCGAGACAGGGATTTCTTCACGTTTGATTTCGCATTCCAATGTTCCTCACGGGCAAATGGCAGATTATATGAGCATTATTGGTGACTCGGGAGGACTGCTCTGTTCCACCTCTATTCTCGAGGGATTTGGGTACGCCGTAGCCGAGGCGATGTTGTGTCGTTGTCCTGTTCTTACTACGGATTCGGATGGCATTCGGAGACTTGTCATTAATAATCATACTGGAAAAATATACACAAGAGGGCAGCTGGATGAAGCTGTGAATGCTGCTTTATCTTTAATGCATGATCCAGCACTGCGGGACAGAATTAGGATGAATGGCGAATGGCATATCCGAAACAATCTTTCCTCCGGGCTGTATGCGGATAGATTTCTCCAGATGTCTCATCAATTGATGAGCCGCCGATCTAAGATCGAGCGTCGATGGTCTTAACTCTGCGGTTAAGCCGTAGGGTTAAGATGTTTTTTTTAATATAAGAATTTATA
The DNA here is from genome assembly GCF_924513355.1 of Paenibacillus pseudetheri. Classification (NCBI taxonomy): domain Bacteria; kingdom Bacillati; phylum Bacillota; class Bacilli; order Caryophanales; family Paenibacillaceae; genus Paenibacillus; species Paenibacillus pseudetheri. The sequence continues at coordinate 170,053 of NZ_CAKMAB010000008.1, read as the reverse complement.
TCTTACGTTATAAATTATCCTTCTATTTCTCGATAAACACTTACCGTCCTCATAAGGACGCCGAAGGCGTTTATGCTTGTGCCTCATCAATCAATTCCTTCGCATCATTCCTAACATTTCCGACAGCCGTGGAAACTGGATAGGCTCTCATTTGTTGTTGATCATACGGTTTCAGGAGCTTTATTAGAGAGGTAGTGTCCTGATTGCCCCGATCCAGCCACTCTGCCTCATCCTCAGGCTTCAAAATAACCGGCATGCGATTATGGATTTCAGCCATAAGCTCGTTCGGAGTAGTCGTTATAATCGTGCAGGTACTTAGTTTATTACCCTCAGGGTCCATCCAAATATCATATAGTCCGGCCATAGAGAAAATACCTCCATCGCGTATCACGATCCGCATGGGCTGTTTGCTGCTGCCCTGCACCTTCCATTCGTAGAAGCCGTCAGATGGGATGATGCAGCGGCGTGAGCTTACTAAGCGCTTGAAAGAAGGTTTCTCCAGTAGCGATTCTGCCCGGGCATTGATCATTTTACTGCCGATTTTGTCATCCTTTGCCCATGAAGGAACCAGACCCCAACGCAGTTCCCCGAGCTTATTGCTGGAACCTGTATTAATGACTGACGGAATTTGCTGCATGGGCGCGGCGTTATATTTAGGGGCATAGTGGATAATGGTTGAATCATTCGCAAAATATCTGACCATCAGCTCTTCCATAGTGACGGTTATTGTATAGCGTCCGCACATTATTTACACTCCCCAGTCAGTAGATTAGAAGTTCATTCCGTTTACAGCTTAATTTCATCATGTTATGCTCGGAATATTTCTTATTATAAACGAAGCGGAATGAATGAAGAAAGAGGTGCTCATTGGTGATTTTGGTAAGCTCTTGTCTAGCTGGCATGAAGATATAATGGTACGGATTGTTTGGATGAGAAAATTCAGAAGCTTTTGAATGAGAATCAAGCTATTGCTGTGTGTCCGGAATTGCTGGGAGGATTCGCAACGCCTAGAGAACCCGCTGAAATCATTGGTGGGAATGGCGAGGATGTGCTGGCAGGGACGGCTAAAGTAGTGGATCGATCAGGTACAGACGTTACAGATATGTATTTAGAGGGTGCTTATATCACGCTTGCAAAAGCCCAAGAGGTATCAGCTACGATGGTAGTGCTTAAAGAAAATAGTCCTTCTTGCGGCAGCAGTATGATTTATAATGGGGAATTCAAAGGGAAGAAAATAGCCGGAAATGGCGTTACTACAGCTTTACTTAGAAAAAATGGCATTGAGGTAACCTCTGAAGAGAACTGGCTATTATAATCCTAGCTTTCATAGGGAAATGATTACAATATTGTGTTCTTTCGCTTGTGGAAAACTCACTTCTCGCGCGGTATAATTTAATAGTTGCAAGTATAAAAGTCTTCGGCGTCCTTATAAGGACGGTTAGCGTTTAAGCGAGAAATATAAGAATAATGTATAACGTGAAACTTATACCTTCTTATATTTTTAGAAGAACTAGTTTCCTATACTCTAGAAGCGGAGAAATGAATATGAAATCCATCTATTTGGACCACGCCGCATCAACCCCGGTTCATCCCGAGGTGGCTAAGGTCATGCTGAATATAATGACAGAACAATACGGAAATGCATCGAGTGTACATCAGTTCGGGCGTTCAGCTAAAAGAATATTGAACGGGGCGCGCGATAATATCGCCGCCTTTTTGGGCTGTTCACCTGATGAGTGGGTGTTCACTGGAGGCGGCACTGAGAGCGACAATTTAGCGCTCTATGGAGCTACGGCTGCAGTTTCCCATAAAGGAAAACATATTATCACCACCCAGATCGAGCATCATGCAGTGTTACATACCTGCGAAGAGCTAGAGAAGGAAGGCTTCAAAGTTACCTATCTTCCTGTGGATTCGACGGGCAGGGTATCTGTCACAGACGTAGAGGCTGCATTGCAGGAAGACACGGTGCTGATCAGCATAATGTATGCCAATAATGAAGTAGGCACTGTTCAGCCCATCCAGGAGATTGGTCAGCTTGCTAAAGAACGGGGAATTCTGTTCCATGTAGATGCTGTACAAGCTCTTGGTGCCCTTCCGATTACATTACGGGAGCTTCCAGTAGATTACATGAGCTTTACTGCTCATAAGATCAATGGGCCTCAAGGGATCGGTGGTTTATACGTTCGAAGCGGAGCACCGCTGCATCCAAGACTTCATGGCGGCCTTCAGGAGCGCGGCAGACGTGCCGGAACAGAGAATCTAGCCGGAGCAGCTGGGTTTGCCAAAGCCGTTGAAATAGCGGTTAAGGGTCTGTCAGAACGTCAACAGAATATGAAGCTCCTGCGCAGTAGACTACTCGAGGAGCTGGATACTCTGATTGGACGGGAGCGTTACTCGCTTAACGGGAATACCGAGCATTTTTTGCCTAGTATTCTGAATTTGAGCTTCCCAGGGGCTGGGACAGATGTTATGCTGATGAACCTGGATATGGAGGGGATTGCGGCAGCAAGTGGTTCGGCTTGCACCTCAGGATCCCTGGAAATATCTCATGTTCTGAAAGCAATGGGACTTCCTCAAAATATTTTAGAGTCTGCGATTCGATTTAGTATCGGTTTGGGTAATACTACTGAAGAAATCGAGTACGTTGCTCGAAAAGTTGAAACCATTTTGAAACGCCTACGTAAATGAGACTAGTTACTCTAGGATTCGATCTGTATCGAGGCGATTCGGGCTTTTGGCTTTCTGAGAACTCGTAAGTACACTCAAAGTGAGGGGACCGAGGCAGCCATGAGACTTCAAGATCTGATCGGTTTGGCTGTATTTGAAGTTGAAGAGGGGAATGAAATCGGCAAGATTGTCGATATCCTACTCGATTCAAACTGGAATATTACGGGTATTGAACTGGAAAGCAAATCTTTTTTTGGTGGCCATGTGAAATTTGTGGCATGGAAAGATATTGTGGCCTACGGCGAGGATGCTGTCATGATTCGTAGTAAAGAGTCGATTGATAAGACAGATGCCGATCATATACCTTGTACTTTTCTACTAGGAAAGAACAAACTTAAGGATTTGAAAGTACTGACTACAACTGGAACTATACTTGGACGAATATCGGATGTTTATTTTGACCAAAAGTTGGGAAACACAATAGGAGCGCTGGAAATCAGTGACGGGCTTGTGACTGATTTGATCGAAGGCCGCAAATGGCTGCCTTGTTCTGATGAGATGTCCATTGGTGAGAATGCTTTAATGGTTCCTGCAATGAGCGAAGAACGGCTACAAAAAGCCATTAATATTGTTAACGGATAGGTGGAATGTATTATATGAAGTGTCCAAATTGTAACTCCAAAGATATCGGAAAGATTGGTTCCCACCAGTTCTATTGCTGGGGCTGTTTCATTGAATTGACGGTAAACGGCGAGAAAATGTCGGTGTATCAGGTTGAAGAAGACGGCACACTCAGCTCGCTGGACGATCTGTTCTCCGGGGATGATATGACTCAGGATTTCCCGCAAATTCATGCGTCGTCTTAACTATGAATCTTGCTTTGTAAGCAAGAATGATCTATGTACTTAAAGCGTCAATCTCCTTTCAGCTGAAATCAGCTGTTGGGTTATTGGCGCTTTTTTTGGGGCTCCCCGCAAAGTACCTGAATCAGCATCAAAGCAAAAGCATCACTTTGTGGGGTTATTTTGTGTGCTTGATGGTTATTTTGCTGCGGCCATACATATACTTATTTACGAAGCTAGTCCAGGCTACAGTCGCAGGAGGGTACACTCATGGAGCAATGGTCCCAAAGTAAGTGGTTCCGCTGGATGATCGGAGTGCTGCTCTCCCTGATCATTTTATATTTCGTTTGGTTGCTTCGTCCAATGCTGCAGGGGATATTTGTATTTTTGAAGGCAGTCCTCGCTCCATTTCTGGCAGCTATGATTATTTCCTATGTGCTGAATCCCGTCGTTAGTATGCTGGCCGGACGGAAGATGCCGCGTAGTGTAGCTGTTCTACTTATATATGCAGTATTCCTAACAGTGATTGCAGTGATCGCAATTAACCTTATCCCGATGTTTATCGAGCAGCTTGAAGAGTTGAATGAACATTTGCCAGAGATGACGCTGCAAGCCCAAGGGCTGATGCGACATATGAATTCTAGACTAATCCCGCCCGGGGTCGAGATGGGGATGAACAACTGGTTTTTTCAACTGGAGAGTCGTCTCGCCGAAGGGATTTCTAATTTTCTCGATAATATAGGGACAACGATTAACTTGCTGTTCAATGCTTTTATCGTGCCGTTTCTAGTGTTCTATATTCTGAAGGATTTTGATGTGTTTGAGCGGACGGTAGTGTCTTGTCTTCCCCGCGCACGCCGTAAGTCTATTGTAACTTTGTTAAAAGATATCGATGATGCACTCGGCAACTACATTCGTGGACAGTTTCTGGTCTGCATTATTATAGGTGTGCTTGCTTATATCGGTTATGCCATCATCGGAATGCCGTATGCTTTACTGTTTGCCAGTGTGGTGGCAGTGTTCAATATTGTCCCGTATATGGGTCCCTTTTTGGGGGCTGCACCAGCCATTGTGATGGCTTCGACTGTTTCTTTTCGTTTAGTGCTGTTGGTTGCAGTGGTTAACACAGTGTGCCAAATCGTGGAAAGTAACATTATTTCACCACAGGTGGTGGGAAAGAAGCTGCATTTGCATCCGCTGCTCATTATTTTTGCGCTTCTGGTCGGCGGTGAATTCGCGGGAATGATCGGACTTATCCTTGCTGTACCGTTCTTCGCGGCTGCAAAAGTCGTTATTCAACACTTTATGACGTATTTAATCAAACGAAAGCCCGTGTAAATAGGGTAAAACATTGACTATTGTCAACAGTTTTGTATATAATGTTGGGGAATATTACTGATGAACAGTCGGTATATATAGTTGATCGATGATGAGGAGTAGTAATTCTATACCGTTATTGCAGAGAGCCGGCACTAAGGTGCGAGCCGGTTAACGGAACGGAGTGAACTCACCTCGGAGTAACGGCGCAAGTTTCAGGATATCCACTAGACATAATGGATGTCCTAGGTGAACCGCCGTCGCCTCACCCCCGCTAAAGGGTGCAAAGTGAGTGGCAGAATAAAGTATATTCAGCCGCTAACTAGGGTGGTACCACGGGAATTATAACCTCTCGTCCCTAGCGATAATACGCTAGGGATGGGAGGTTTTTTTGTAAATATAAGAGGGTATAGGTTTCACGAAATACTTCATGTCTTATATTTCTCGCATAACGCTTACCGTCCTTATAAGAATGTCGATGGCAGTTTATGCTTGGTTAAGAAATCTAAGTAGTTACACTCCAAGGAGGAGCAGACAATGAGCGACAATCAAACAAACAGTATTCCTGCCGGCGGTTACCGGGCGCAGGCTATTGAGCCCAAGTGGCAAAAGTTCTGGGATGAGAACAAAAGTTTTAAGACAGGTGAAGACCCAACCAAACCGAATTTCTATGCACTGGATATGTTCCCGTACCCTTCAGGGGCAGGACTGCACGTAGGTCATCCAGAAGGCTACACAGCAACGGATATCGTATCCCGTTACAAACGGATGCGCGGTTTTAACGTGCTGCACCCAATGGGCTGGGATGCTTTTGGACTTCCTGCAGAACAGTATGCAATGGATACGGGTCAGCATCCACGTGATTTTACAGATAAGAACATCGATAATTTTCGTCGTCAGATCAAATCGCTGGGTTTCTCCTACGACTGGGATCGCGAGATCAGTACTACAGATCCAGATTATTACAAATGGACGCAGTGGATTTTCATCCAGTTGTACAACAAAGGCTTGGCTTATGTAGCAGAAGTACCTGTTAACTGGTGCGAGGCACTCGGTACAGTACTTGCCAACGAAGAAGTCATTGATGGTAAAAGTGAGCGTGGAGGACATCCGGTTGTCCGCAAACCGATGCGTCAGTGGATTCTGAGAATTACTGAATATGCTGAACGTCTGCTGGAAGATCTGGAAGAGCTCGATTGGTCTGAAAGCATCAAGGATATGCAGCGCAACTGGATCGGCAAATCCACAGGTGCAGAAGTGAATTTTGAAATTGAAGGTCACGATGCTAGCCTGACCGTGTTTACAACACGTCCAGATACATTGTTCGGAGCGAGCTACTGTGTATTAGCACCAGAGCATGAACTGGTTGATGCCATTACAACAGAAGCACAACGTGCAGCGATTGCAGAATATCGTGTGAAAGCTTCTCATAAGAGTGATCTTGAACGTACAGATTTGGCTAAAGAGAAGAGCGGTGTATTCACGGGTGCGTATGCAATCAATCCTGTGAATGGCGCTAAGGCACCAATATGGATTGCAGATTATGTACTAGCCGGATATGGAACGGGTGCGATCATGGCGGTTCCAGGTCACGATACACGCGACTGGGAATTTGCTAAACAATTCGGCCTGAATATCGTGGAAGTCGTGCAAGGCGGCAACGTTGAAGAAGAGGCATATTCCGGAGACGGACCGCATGTCAATTCTGATTTCTTGAACGGACTTAAGAATGAAGAAGCGATTGCGAAGATGATTGCTTGGCTGGAAGAGAAGGGCGTAGGTAAAGGTAAAGTAACCTATCGTCTGCGTGATTGGCTGTTCAGCCGTCAACGCTACTGGGGAGAGCCGATTCCAATTCTGCATCTGGAAGACGGTACAATGAAGACTGTTCCGGTTGATCAGCTGCCACTGGTACTGCCTGATGTAGATGCGATCAAACCATCGGGTACTGGGGAGTCTCCACTTGCGAATGTAACAGAGTGGGTGGAAACAATCGATCCAGAGACAGGTATGAAAGCTCGCCGCGAGACGAATACCATGCCGCAATGGGCGGGCAGCTGCTGGTACTACCTGCGTTATATTGATCCGAAAAACGATCAAGAGCTGTGCTCCCCGGAGAAGCAAAAAGCATGGCTTCCAGTGGATCTGTACATTGGTGGAGCGGAGCATGCCGTACTTCACTTGCTCTATGCACGTTTCTGGCACAAAGTGCTTTATGATATCGGCGTAGTGGAAACGAAAGAGCCTTTCCATAAGCTGGTTAACCAAGGCATGATTCTTGGAAATAATAATGAAAAAATGAGTAAATCACGCGGAAATGTCATCAACCCTGATGAGATTGTTGAAGCTTTCGGTGCAGATACACTTCGCGTGTATGAAATGTTTATGGGCCCTCTGGAAGCAACCAAGCCTTGGAATGAAAAGGGTGTTGAAGGGGTTCACCGTTTCTTGTCCCGTGTATGGCGCCTGTTCGTGAATGAGGAAGGTAAGCTCAATTCCAAAATCACAGCAGATGGCGGTACGGAAGAGTTCAAACGTACTTGGCACAAAACGATTAAGAAAGTCACTGAGGATTTCGAACATCTGCGTTTCAATACGGCGATTAGCCAGTTGATGATTTTCATTAACGATGCTTACAAGCAAGAAACGTTGTCCCGTGAAGCTGCGGAACACTTTGTACAAATGTTGTCGCCACTGGCGCCGCATATTGCTGAAGAGCTGTGGCAACTGCTCAGTCATGAAGGAAGCATCAGCTACGTGGCTTGGCCAACTTATGATGAAGCATGGACAGTCGATGCTGAGGTTGAAATCGTTATTCAGGTGAATGGTAAAATCGTACAACGCGCATTGATTCCGCTGGATATGGGCCAGGAAGAAATGCAAGCTCACGCGCTGTCACTCCCTAATGTGAGTGCAGCTGTAGAAGGTAAAACCGTACGCAAGATTATTGCGGTTCCTGGCAAGCTTGTAAATATTGTAGTGGGTTAAGCGAAGAACGCAATTCTGCCCGCAGCATCGGAGAAATCCGTGCTGCGGGCTTTGTTGTTCTAACGTTCAATTAGGACCCTGATTAATAGTGTCATGTCCGAATAGCTCATCAAGCTTAATAACATCCTCATCATATTTATCATGTGTTGTCGTGATGAGGCGTTCAAATACACCATCTAGACTGGTACGCAAGTGGTTTAGCGCTTCTGCGGTAATGCCACCGCGAACAGCAACCCGGTCTTGAAGCTCTTGCGGGGTAAACTCCCCTTCTGTCAGCAATTTGCCTGTTCCAAGCAGCATTTCACCAGCAAGTCGGCTGATTAATGTCTCCTCAATTCCGGTGGCCTCAACGGCTGCTTCAATCCAGCGCTCAATGAAATAGCTTAAGAACGCAGGTCCACAGCTGGAGAAATCAGAAGCGATTCGGGTATGTGCTTCTTGGATTTCCAAGGGAACACCTATGAAAGACAATAGCTTTAGCAGTACAAGCCTGTCTTCTTTATTAAGCCTGCTGCCAAATATGCACAGTGAAGTCCCGCTCTTGACGCAGTGCGTAATGCTTGGGATGATCTTGGCAATTTTGGACGGCAAAGCGGATTCCAGATGATGCAATTGAACTGGACTTGTAATGGATACGACGATTTGCTCACTCCGGAGACATGAGCCGATCTCATCTGTTAATGTTTTAAATTCAAGTGGCTTTACGCATAAAAAAACGATATCACTTCCTAACGCTGTCTCTCTATTGCTTCCGCAAATGGAAATGCCGGGGTGACGCTTCTCAAGCTCCAGCAGCTTGTTCAGGCTGCGGTTGCTGGCAAGCACATCACACGGTTCTAGCGCTCCGGAAGAAAGAAAGGCTTCGATCAGCAGGCTGCCCATGCTGCCTGTTCCGATAAATCCTACTTTCACCTGTGGTTCCTCCTTTCTAGCGTTGCTTTTTACTAACTGACATGAATGCTCTTCGTTATATGTATGCAGGATAGTCTTGGACAAATGACAGGTTTTGTATGAATTATTAAAGGGAATTCCAATTAAAGGAATGTATGAAGATTCACAAAAAAGTATAGGACGAATTTTCGAGAGGAGGAGCGCATTTTGAATAAAGGGAATGTAGTGCTCGGAGTGGCTGTAGCTTTACTGGGTAGTGGACTGTTATGGGCTGCTGGGAGTAAGGGGGATTCCGGCATTGCCGGATGGGAGGCCTTGAATGCAAGCATGGAACAGGCGATTGGAGTCGCTGAACCAGATGAAGCATCGGCAACAGAGGGCAAAGTGGGAGGCCAGGAGACGAAGGTAGATAAACAAGGTGCTGGGAAAGTTACAGTGGGAGCCGAAGCTACTGGGAAAACTGATTATGCTGGAAAGACTGAAGCTAGTGATAAGTCTGATACTGCTCAGAAGGTTAAGAACGCTGCACAAGTAGATCATGCTGTTCCAACTCCAGTAGATGAAAAGGGGACGACAGCTAATGGGGGGAATGTTGAGGGGGCGCTTGAAGTTACCACGTCAGTTGCTTCACAGGAAGGTAAAATTAATGTGAACACTGCAGGTGCTAAGGAGCTGATGGATCTCCCAGGCATCGGAGAGAAGAAGGCCCAGACTATAATCGATTACCGCAACCGTGAAGGGGCTTTTCGTAGCCTATCTGATTTGGGGAAGGTTAAGGGGATCGGGCCTAAAATGCTGGAAAAGTTAAAGCCTTTAGTAGTATTTTGAAGATAAAAGGGTATCGAAGGTACTGTTGAATGTGCTACAACCGTTGTCCTAGTGAAAACTTGAGGAGATATGCTACAATAGTTAACAACTATTTAGAAGGATATGGAGATTGATTATGACTGCTGCTTATCGTAAAGACTGGGATACTTACTTCATGGACATTGCCTGCATGGTCTCAACTCGTTCACGCTGCAATCGCCGACATGTGGGTGCTGTGCTGGTACAAGGCAAGAAGTTGCTAGGAACCGCGTACAACGGGGCGCCAATGGGCGTACCTGATTGTTCAGAGGCAGGTTGTATGCTCTCGGAGCAATATGAAATGGAAATCGTGGATGGCGTAGAGACAATGGTGAAGAAACAGCGCTGTATTCGCACGATTCATGCGGAACAGAATCTTTTGCTATTTACAGACCGGATCGACCGGGAAGGCAGTACCGTCTATGTGACAGATGAGCCTTGCTGGACCTGCGCCAATATGCTGGCGAACAGTGGTATCGTGGAAATCGTGTATTACCGACCTTACCGTAAGGATATGGAAAAGGTTGAAGCGATGATGGCTGCCAAGGGTATCATATTTCGCCAATTGGAGAATTATGAGCCGCCAAGTGAAACGATGATCAAAGTATCGGAATAGCTATTCTGTACAACACCAATTTAATAAGATGGCTTGAGGAAGAACCTCTCGTGCGCTCTTGTGGCGTATGTAGAGGTTCTTTTTTTGTATTCAGTATTGTTAAAGGGGGGGATGGAAACGTGAAGGAAAGACCTTTGCTAAGCTTTACGGTATGTTGGGTGGCTGGAAGTGCAGCGGCTTGCTTATGCTCAGGGAGCGGACTGCTATTGGCGTGGGCTGGATTAATACTTTTACTGGTAAGTCTGATAGTGTGGGGAACAATGAGCTGGAAATACATAGCCGTGTTGTGTTTGTCCATTTCTTTAGCAGCTGGATATTGGGAGTGGAACGAAGCCCGCAATATTAGCGGAATACCTGAAGCGCTGGGTAGTACGATTGCAGAGCTGCATGGGAGTCCCGTGGAAGCTAGAGGCACGATCGTTTCCGTTGTGGATCGGGATGGGGATCGGGTTGATTTTACGATAAAGCTATCACATATGAATCTGCTTGCAGAAGAAGATGATAATTCATCTGATCCTTTGGATGGACAGGATAGCAAGTTGCATGGGGAGTTAATCGCGGTTCAGATCAAACTTCTGGCTGAGCAAGAAATTGCTGTCGCTGCGGAGTGGCGAAGAGGGGATGAGGTGCTACTTAATGGTGTGCTGGAAGAGCCGGCAGTAGCGCGTAATTTTGGAGGCTTCGATTATCGTGCCTATTTACATACGAAGAAGATTCATTGGCTATTGAAGGGGCAGGGAGCGGAAAATGTAAGGATAACCGTGCCAGATTCATGGAGTCCGTTGACGATTTTCCGCTTAAATGACAGCGCGCGGACGGCCCTTGGGGCAGAGCTGGATCAACTTTTTCAAGGACGCCACTCTGGGTATATGAAGGGCTTAATCATTGGAATGCAGGATGATCTCGATCCGGATACCTTTAAGCAGTTCTCTCAGCTCGGTTTGACACATATTCTTGCTATTTCAGGTATGCATGTAGCGGTGTATGTAGGCGTTCTTTTATTTCTGTTCAGGCGCTTACGCCTGACAAAAGAGACCGCACTAACGCTCACTTTCATACTCGTTCCGGTCTACGTCCTCTTGTCTGGTGCGGGTCCGTCCATTGTGCGTGCGGGGTTGATGAGTATGATTGCCTTGCTCGCTGCACGAGTTGGGATGCTGAAGGATGGACTGAATATTTTGGCGGCATCGGCACTGGTTATGTTGATCTGGAATCCCTATATGCTGCTCAGTGTCAGCTTCCAGCTGTCTTTTCTGGTGACCCTAGGTTTGATGGTCTACGTTCCGCTTATGAATCCTCTTTTGAGCATTCTGCCACGCTGGCTTAAAGGTGCGGTCTCTGTGACTCTAGTAGCTCAGTTGGTCTCGTTTCCGCTGACCATTTATTATTTTAATCAGTTTTCGCTACTGTCCTTTGTCGCCAATTTGGTCTTTGTCCCTTTTATTACCTTTGTAGTATTACCGCTAGGGACGCTTGCGCTACTGCTTGGACGACTGTGGGAAGATGCAGCAAACGTACTGGCGCATGTTACGGAGCTGCTGAATAACTTTACTTTTTACGCAGTGGAATGGATCAACAAATTTGCCGGTGGAGTTTTGATTTGGGGCTCGCCTTCACTGCTGTGGATCGGGGTGTACTATGTTTTGTTGTATGGTCTGCTGTTTGTTGCCAAGCTAAGAAAGGAAGCTCGTTCTACACCCCAATATATGGAGGATGAGACGAGACCTTTAGCGGAGGTTGGTTTATCTGTGAACAGTCACGGTGGGTTTGGGAGAGTGGGAAATGCACAGTTTGCTATTGGTGCTTCCATGGTTGGACGCTGGAGCGGAGCGATTGTTCTACTATTGGCAGTTGGGCTGGGGATGTTGCTGTATAGGGGTTATCAGTCGGATGGTCAAGCAGGTAGAGGTACAATTAGTTATCTGGATATCGGACAAGGCGACAGCATTCTCATCACTACACCGAGCGGAGCACATATTCTAGTGGACGGTGGTGGCACCTTAAACTTTGGTCAAAAAGAAGAGTGGCGCGTTCGCCGAAGTCCGTTCGAGGTTGGCGCTAAAGTGCTGGTGCCTCTGCTGAAAAAACGTGGTATCCACCGTTTAGATGTCATTATTTTGACACATGGAGATCAGGATCATGCCGGAGGACTCCAAGCTGTGTTGGAAGAGATTCCGGTTTCGGCGTTGCTTTTTAATGGAACGTTAGTTGATCGCGAGTTTTATATGGGGATGATGAGGACTGCACTTGAGAGGGATGTTCAGCTGTATGCTGTGCATCAAGGAATGACCCTTTCCCCGGATGACAAGACGGAGCTGTCCTTTTTATGGCCGGAGGGAAGGGGGGGAGAAGCGTTGGGCACTCCTTATCAGAATGGCATTCCTCTACTGAAAGAGCAGAACCACGATTCGGTAGCTTTTCGCTTAGAGATGAATGGTAGAAACTTTCTATTCACCGGAGATATGGATCTGGAAGCCGAGGAGGAGATTGTAGAGCAGGCTAAGCAAAAGGGGATCAGCGCTGGACCTGTCATTGATGTGCTGAAGGTGGCTCACCATGGGAGCAAGACATCTTCTGGCGAAGCTTGGTTAAAATTCTGGCAGCCTGCAGCAGCGGTGATTTCTGCGGGTGTTAATAATCTGTATGGTCATCCGAAAGCTGAGGTATTGGAGCGATTACGAGATAACCAAGCATCTATATTCCGGACGGATCAGCAGGGGGAAATACAGATGCGGGTGCGGGCGGAGGGGATTGAAGTGCGATATAAGTTGGTGGAGGCATTGCATTTTGTGCAATAGAACGCACTCCAAGATAGCTGGATCTTCATTCTGCTGTACTTTGTACACTCAAAATGAGGGAAAACGCTATTTCTATGAATTTTAATAGTATCTATTGCATGAAGTGCAACAGAATCTCTTTATGGAGTTGGAAAATCAAGTTCTATTGCACGAAATGCATTAGAACGCTTTTTACAGATATATCCGAGTCCGATTACGGGCGACAAATTTACAACGAGAGCTACAACTAAGATTCAGATCACCCCTATCATATATGTGAGCACCACCGATGAAGTTTCAACGTACATCGGTGGTGTTTTTTTATAGACAAATTTACTGATTATGCTGTTAAGTAAATAACAACCTAATTATTTATTTTAAAGGGAACTTTTTCGAGTTTGAAAAGTCTTATTAGGCAAGGGGTGAGACGAAACATGCTAAGCGAAGATATGCCATATGCAGAAGCGTATGCGTCCGAAATGACCTTGCGGGAAATGATGGAGGCGTATGGATCGGATGTGTGGAATTATGCTTTTTTCTTAACTAGAAGCCGTGAGCAAGCGAATGATATCAGCCAAGAAGTGTTTTTGAAGGCATATAAAAATGTGGGGAAGTACCGGGGACAATCGTCGATAAAAACTTGGCTGCTCACGATTACTAGAAATACAGCCTTTAGCTGGAGCAAAAATAGCTTTTGGCGCAGATTCATACCATTTGGAGATCAACCTGTTACTGTAAATGCTCCGTCTGCAGAAAAAGAAGCGCTCGGCAATCAGTATGCGAACCGAATCTGGGAAATTATTATGACCCTACCAGATAAGAACAGAGAGGTGCTTGTACTGGATATTTAGCATGGGCTATCGATCGGCGAAATGTCCGATTTACTGAATGTACCACAAGGGACTGTGAAATCTCGGCTCGCGCGAGCGAGGGGGAAGGTTAAGCAAGCCATCCAGAAGCAGGAAAGAGAATGAGAGGCAAAGCTGATGACAGTAACCCGGTGATGATCGGACAGAATGATTGGTATGCGCAAGCAGGCAAAAGGCCTTTTATTGAAGATGGCTTTACACCTGAGCTGATGCTTCAGATCGAACAGGCTGCTACGCTTAAAAATAAAAATCACACACGTTATCGAATAAACAAAAGTGTGCTACTGACCAGTGTGGCTATGATTTTGCTGATGGGTGTACTTAACTTGCCTATGGGAATATGGAAGAGCCAAGGTCCAATTCAATCTTCATCGGTGCAGTCACAAGCTGCAGGGATACTACCTTCTTCTACTCCTGCTACTAATGACAGAGCGTTAGAGACTCCGACAAGTCCAGCAGAGTTTGAGATTAGCGGTAAGAAATATTACATGCCTTTGCCAATGAATAGAGATAAGAGCAAAGCGTATGCCGTTGAGACAACAGCGGGAATCCTCTGGTCGCCGCCACCCACGATGGTTGACTACAAGAAGCCAAAGTACACACATCCTACAGAACCGTTCACCCTTTACCTGAGCTCGAAGGACCAGACGGAGCTATCGGCTTCTTCGGCTACTAGGATATATACTTTTCCTCTTTATGCGGGAGGGGCAAGTACTTATCAATATTTGAGTGGGGTTTATGGAGCGGGAGATTATATCCTGTTATATACCTACAAGCGGACTCTTGGTGCAGATAAATATGAGTATGCTAAAATGTCGACATTGAATGTTAAAAAAGCAATGGCAGGAGAAACTATGGTGCCGAAGGAGCTTACTTCTTTTGATGATACACTATTAAATTATAAGTCGATAATCGCTGTTGATAAGGAGCATGACCAACTCGTTCTTAGTTACTTAGAATATATAGGGGATTTAAAATTCCAAGAGAAAACAGTGCTTTATGATCTGGAGACCATGAGCATTCAAACGCCTGCTGCAGCAATCGGGTTTAAAGAGATTAAAGAAAGAACATTAATCATGAATTATAAAGTGGGCGAAGAACAACGTAAAGCGGATATTCTTATGAAAGCTGGATTGGGGTGGCTGGATGAGAATCGGGCTTTTTTATCGGAAGAGCAACAAAATAAGCTTTATATGGATTTTATGAACAATACTCCTTAGTAGATAATTCACCCAATAAAAGCTATACTTTTTGATAAAGTAATTTTCTTTTGAGAAGAGTGGAGCCGAAGAGATGAAGAAGTTAACGATTGATGATGTGGCTCAAAAAGCGGGAGTGTCGAAGAGTACGGTCTCCCAATTTTTGAACAAACGTTTTAAATATATGAGTGAAGCGACAAAGAATCGGATCGAGGCTGTGATTGAGGAGCTTAATTATCAACCGAATGGACTTGCACGCAGTCTGAAGCAGAATCGGACGCATATGGTCGGAATCATTGTCGCTAATATCGATTATTCGCTGTCTATCCAGTGTATTCGGGCGATCGAGAACGAGCTGCAGCAACACGGAATCCAAGTAATCATATGCAATGCCGATGAGAATGCGGAAAAAGAAAGCAAGTACGTCGAAACCTTAGTTGCGCGCCAGGTGGACGGTTTGATTATTTTTCCGACGGGGAACAATCCATCTGCATACAGCCGACTAATAGAGGCGGATTTTCCGTTAGTGTTTATGGATCGTCTGGTAGATGGAATCACCACGCAGAGCTTGTTGCTCGACAATGAAATGGCGGCCAAGATAGGTGTGGGACAGCTGACACAGCAAGGCCATGAGCGAATTGCTCTGGTCTCCCTGCCGTTAGGGGAACATGCTATTACCCCTCGTAAAGAGCGGATCAGTGGTTATAAAAAAGCGATGGAAGAAGCGGGCCTAACGCTACGTGAGGAGTATATTTGTAGTGTGCCAAAAGAAGAATTAGCTACAGGACTGAAGCACCTTTTAGCGTTGCCGGACCCTCCGACAGCGCTGTTGGCTACGAATGATATCACGCTAGCAGAGATTTTGAAATATGCGAATCGAAATGCCATCGCTATTCCGCAACAATTGTCTGTCATCGGTATAGATGATGCGGAGTTCGCGCAAATTTATAATCCGGTCATTACAACAATTCGTCAGCCTGCTTACGAAATGGGTATGCAAGCTGCTAAGATTATACTCTCTTGTATCGAGGATAAAGGCGTTTCTGTTCCTATCACTTATCGTTTTCCACCGACCTTGCAACAAGGACAGTCCGTGAAGTCTTATAAATAAGCATAGGCTATAAAAATACAAAGAAATGCCGTTCCACAGTTCAACTGTGAGACGGCATTTTTTAATGACGATACTCAAATCTATGTGCTTAAACCTACTGCTGCATAAACTTCGCAAGCTCCTCACGGGTCGGAAGTCCATCCATATCGCCAGGCGACATGACGGCTAACGCACCGATCGCATTGCCGCGTTTGACGGCCTCAGCAATCGGAAGCTTTTCCAGCATCGCACTGATTACACCAACGGCAAATCCATCACCTGCACCTACGGTATCAACGACCTGCTCTACCTTAAACCCGTCGACATAACCTTCTCCTTCAGTGGATTTATAGTAAGCGCCTTCAGGTCCGAGCTTGATGACGACTAAGCTGACGCCGCGCGCCAGATAATAGTCCGCAATCTCTTCTGGCGTACTTAGACCTGTAAGAATCTTGCCTTCACCGAGTCCTGGAAGGAACCAATCACAGCGTGTAGCCAGATCATTGATCGTGTTCACCATCGTTTCTGTATCCGGCCATAAGCTAGGGCGCAGATTTGGATCGAGGGAGACCGTCTTTCCTTGCCGCTTCATAAACTCCATAGCATGAATAGAGAATTCATGACAGCTCTTGGATAAGGCGGCGGAGATACTTGTTACGTGTAAATGTCCTGCAGCATTAAAGTATGCCTCGTCAAAATCAACCAGGCTAAGCTTGGAGGCCGCGGAATTTTTGCGGAAGTATTCGACTTTAGGATCGCCAGTAACAACCTTTGATTTGATTAACATACCCGTTGAATTTTCTTTAGTAAAAGTAATGTTGTCGGTATCAATGTTTTCTTTCTTCATTGCTTGAGCAATGAAATGTCCAAAATTATCTTCGCCAAGCTTCGTAACATAACCTGTAGGATGATTCAAGCGTGATAAACCTGTAGCTACATTGCTCTCGGCACCTGCCAATGCTTTGGAGAACGAAAATACTTCATGCAGGGGACCCGTTTCATTTGCATAAAACATCGCCATCGGCTCCCCGAAAGTGACGGCATCCAACTGTTTACTCATTTGAGTTCCTCCTAGGGTAATGAATTTATCCCAGTATAATGATGTATAAGTTGAAATTATCACATAAATCGGTTTTGTACAATAAAAGAATGATTTTTAATCCGAACGGTGTTTTGGATAAAAGAAATTAAATAAGAAATAAATCCTTATAATACAAGGGATTTTTGGTCATTTAAATAAATAAATATCTGTATATTCAGAAATATGTATTGACTGTTTACCGTATTGTTATTACTATCTGATTATAGATTATATCATTTTGATTAGTAAATTTAATAAAAAAGTTTATCTAAATTAGTATTTCATATTCATCTATGATCGTACCAAGAGAAAGGGAGTCTACTGATGAAGAAAATGAAAGTATTGCAGAATGTGGCGTCCGTTGGAGTTGTAGCCGTTATTCGTGCTGATAGTGCTGAGGAAGCTTTTAAAATGTCCGTTGCTTGTATCGAAGGCGGTTTGAATAATATTGAGGTAACTTTTACTACTCCGGATGCGGATGTGGCGATTAAACGATTGGTAGCGGAGTACGGAGATCGCGCAGTGATTGGAGCAGGAACTGTACTTGATCCATTAACAGCGAGAATAGCCATTCTTGCAGGCTCAGAATTTGTGGTCAGTCCCTCCTTTGAAGCGGAAACAGCTAAAATGTGTAATCTTTATGGTATTCCGTACATGCCTGGCTGCATGACTTTAAATGAAATGAAGGAAGCGTTGAAGTTTGGTGTGGATGTGCTTAAGCTGTTCCCTGGCAGTGCGTTTGGTCCGGATTATGTGAAAGCGGTTAAAGGTCCTATGCCGCATGTGAACATTATGCCAACAGGTGGCGTGGATCTGAATAATATGGAGAAGTGGATTGCCAACGGCTGTATAGCGGTAGGTATCGGGGGCAATTTGACTGCACCGGCGAAGGATGGCCGATATGATCAGATTACCGATCTTGCGGCTCAGTATGTAGCAAAATTTAAAGAGTTAAAAGGTATTTAATTCTGTTTTTTCTTAATTTCGAATAGATAGATTTATTGAAGGTTGTATAGCTGACGCATGTCAGTCGTACAGCCTTTTTGTATACATATTTTCCGACATTCAGATTTTCTTACATTATATGTATTCATAAAGTATAGAATGTGGACAAAGGCAATAAACTATAAAGTAGAAGAGTTGTGATGTTTAACGGACGTCAACGAATTGGAATGGTTTATTATCGGACCGGGAGTGAGTATATGCCTGCTTATCATGATAAAAAGCTGTATCTTGCAGCTGATGAAGAGGATGCGGAATACGTAGAGATTGCGTCGGCATTCCATGGTTGTAAGGTGACGGAAGGCCAGATCTATAGATTAGAGCGGAATTACAATAATCCTCATATTTTTGAGAATGGAGAGGCGTATGTCGTGGATGATGAAACTAGGGACAACTACGCAGTGTTCATGCTCTGCAAGATTGTGTTATATAAATAGAGTTATGTGCTCGGTTTTAAGGTTATTTCTTGTTTAGTGACGGCTTCTTTTCCGACAGGAGGATAAGCCGTTTCTTTTGGAAATAGGAGAAATTTCTTACCTAAACGCTTGTCGGCTTTATTGAGATGCCGAAGGCGTTTATACTTGTGTCATTTTTGTTATAAAGTTATTCAAAAGAGTATTTGAATGATTGAAGTTTCCCCTGTATGCTTAGTAGGAATTATTGGCTGTGAAATGCTATGAAATGTGCGATAGCGCTTTATACAAGATGGCTTAACATGACGTTCTAAGAAAAGTTTGGTATTCTAAAAATATTAATTACAGGGTTGCAACAAATTCGCAGTCTTGCGCGTCAGTAAGATTGCATAGAGAGGGGGAACCTTCGTGGTGGAGCAGGGACTCATCAGAGCCGCTCAAGCGGGCGATCGCGACGCTCTAATCACCCTATTGCGAGAAATTGAAGGGCATGTATATAAAACCGCCTTCTACATTTTGCATAATGAACAAGATGCGCTGGATGCATCTCAGGAGGCCTTGATCCGGGTTTATACCAAAATCGGTTCATATGAGGAAAAGGCCCAGTTCAAAACGTGGGTTCAGCGAATCGTTACCAATATTTGCATTGATAAATTCAGAAGAACTAAACCTACAGTTTCTATTGATGAGCATGAAATGGTGTTTCAGGATAAACACAATGTGGAACGTGAGGTTCTATCCTCTTATTTAGCTGAGGATATACGTGAAGCGATTGATCAATTGCCCGAGCATCATCGGACAGTCATCGTCCTGCGCTATTTACAAGATTTTTCTTACAACGAGATTGCAGACTGCCTAGATTTGCCTTTGAATACAGTGAAATCATATCTGTTTAGGGCCAGACAGCAGCTGCAGAATAGACTTCAGGAGTACCAGAAAGGTGGTGTATCGGGATGAAATGCGCGGAGGTGATGGAATGGATGCACCGCTATATAGACCAAGACTTGAGCCAAGATGAGATTGTTGAGATGTTCCGTCATATCGATAATTGTCCTTCCTGCGCGGAAGTCTTTGAGCGGCTGACACTGCTCTCCAAAGAATTGGAGCAGTTGCCAGACGTGAAACCCCCGTTTAGTCTGGTTGACTCTATTTTACCTCAGCTTGCAGAATTGGATCGAAGCAGCCGTGAACAAAGCGCTGTGAGAACCGAGGAACCAGTTGTAGTTCCATTTTCACGAGAAAGCTCCCGCGGTAAACCTTCCAAGGGAACCTCTATAGCAACACGGACAGGCATTGGAGCTATCGCAGCTGCCGTAATATTAGGGATCGCTATTTTTAATATGCCGGATAAAATGCCTGGGGCAGAGGTAGAACAAATGATGCAGGATAGTAGTAAAGCGACCAGCGATAGTGCTAATAATATGGCTATTGAATCGCAAACCTCTACTTCTGCTAATTCATATGAGGCTGCGCCTGCTAATAGCGGAACGGATTCGGGGGCTCTATCAGCTGCACAGGATGTGAATGAGGATAACGCTGCTTTAGACAGAGCGATGGGGCCGGTAGAACCTACCTCGATGCCGAATTCTCCTCCAGAAGCTAATGCTGGATCTGGAGGACGGTCGATACCAGAACCAACAAATAATGTGAATCCCAATCCTACGGAGAAGATTATGACGCCGAAGCCGGATACGGTAACGAAAGTTCAAACTCCGGATACTAGTGCTGGCAGTAATAATCAGCCCAAAGCCGATAAGAAGGATCAACCTGCTTCTGAAGATAAAGGGATCGCAGCTGATTCAACGCCATCTACGGAGGAATCATTAAGGACTTCTGATGACTTCGGACTAGGCGTTATGGGTTTTAACATTTCTAATGATTCTAATGTACAGACTTGGACTTCTCCTGATGGGCATTATGCGGTTGAGTTCGCTGGATTACAGCTTGTTATTTATAAGAATTCACCCGAAGGCTCAGTGGAAGATAGGATAGCAGTGACTTCTTATCCCTTAGAAGGAAATTGGATTTCTGGAGAATGGTCGGCGGATAGCTCGCAGTTTACGTATGTGACGGAGAAAGATGGTGTGAATACCACTAAGGTGTACACTGTACAGGAAGCAGCAGCTTCTTCAACGCCGGTTACATCACCTGGGGCAACACCATCGAAGACTCCATCTTCAACATCAACAAATTAAATTGAGGCTGGAACATTTTTCGAAGTTTCAGAATATACTATAGCAACCGGACAGGAACTAGAGAGTATAGAATTTGAAGAACATCGGTATGACCGTCGGATGGGAAGTTTCTAGGGCTTCTCATTCCGGCGTTTATATAGATGCGCCGCTTAAACGGAGGGGCTTTGGCCATGGCTGCCAGAGTTTCTCCGTTTTTGCATGTGCATTTATATCGCTTTTTTTGCTACAATAGGAATCTGGGCAAATTGGGCTAGATGAATGGAAAAGGAAGTGGCGGAATGGATGCCAAAACGGCGATAAAAGAAATCAAACAAGGGAAAATCTCACCGCTGTACCTTTTGTACGGCAGTGAAAAATTTCGAATGAATGAATTCGCGGCATTGCTGGAAGACCAGCTGATTGCCAAAGAGGATCGCGATTTTGCGGTTATTCCCTTTGATCTCTCTGAGACGCCGGTGCAGGCTGTGGTAGAAGAAGCTGAGACTGTACCCTTTATGGTAGAACGTAAATTATTGCTGGTGCGGGACGCATCGTTATTTACAGCGGGAAAAGAAAATGCCAAACTAGAGCATCGTATAGATATTTTAAGTGATTATTTGCAGCATCCTGTAGATTTCAGTGTGATTGTCTTTATGGTGAATAGTGACAAGCTGGACGAGCGTAAGAAAATTGTGAAGACTGTTAAAACAGCTGGAACGGTATTAGCTTTCAACCCGCTAGGGGCAGAAGAACTGCTGCGCTGGGTAGAGAAAGGGATTCGTGAGCGGGGATGTACAATGGCACCTGGCACCGCAGAGATTCTTATCACTAATGCCGGGACAGGTTTGCAGGGCTTATCCGCTGAAATGGACAAGCTTTGTTTGTTCGCTGCTAAGGGCGGAACCGTAGACGCAGAAGCAGTAGAGAGTCTGGTGCATCGCGGAACGGAACAAAATGTGTTTACGCTTGTAGAGGATATCGCTAATCTGCGTCTAGATAAGGCGCTTGATACGCTGTATGAGCTGTTGAAGCAGCGGGAAGAACCCATTAAGATTGCTGCGCTGATTGCGCGGCAGTTCCGAATTATTTTGCAGGTGAAGGATTTATCAGCACATAGTTATTCGCAGGGTCAGATTGCCTCACAGATTGGACTTCATCCTTATGCAGTAAAGCTTGCAGGGGAGCAGGCCCACAAGTTCTCAAGTGAACGTCTGCGGCAAATTTTAAGTGCACTGGCTGATCTGGATTATAAGATGAAGACAGGAGCTATAGATAAAGTGCTTGGTCTGGAATTGTTTATGTTGCGGCTAGGTACTTGAACTAAGCAGTGGAAAAAGTATATGGAGATGATCCAACTATGAAAAATATATTTTACTATTCGGCACTGCTTTTGGTCGTTCTGTTCATTAGTTCTTGTGGCAAAATTGATACGAGTTCACCGTCAGTTTCTACTTCTGGGTCGCCTGTGAATAATTCTTCAGACTCACCTTCCTATTTTGGTGATTGGAGTGTACAAAGTATAGTTGGTTCTACGCCTATCTCGGCAAATGAGGATGAGAACCTAATCGGAATGAAAGTAACTTATTCGAAAGAAAAAGCAGCCTTTGATAAAGATGAAATTATGAGCCCTGAATATAAGGAAGAGAACATAACAAAGGATGATTTTTTTAACGAATACAGAAATGAATTAAGTGACATTGGAATTGAATCAGAATCGGTTAAAACGGTATCTATAAATAATTGGACAAATGCCGGTAGTATTTTTATTATTAAAGACGACCAAACGATGATTTTCTTATGGGATGGTCATTATTATGAAATGAAAAAAGAGAAAAGTTGATCGTTCAAGAAAACTACCTTTCTAAGGTGGTTTTTTTTCATTCAACTAACGTCTAAAGGAAACTATTACTTATATTTATAGAATAGTAGGCACAAAAAAACCCAACCGTATGAAACATAGCGGTCAGGTTCTTCAATTGCTCATTATGAATGTCGTCCTAGGCTTGAGCCTTAAGAGCGTTCAATTTCTTCGCCAAGCGGGATTTTTTGCGGGCAGCCGCATTTTTATGAACCAGACCTTTAGTTACGGCCTTGTCCAGCTTTTTGGAAGCAGCTTGGAAAGCAGCTTGAGCAGTTTCAACTTCCGTACCTGTCAGTGCTACATCAGCAGTTTTCACAGCTGTACGAAGCGCGGATTTTTGGGAAGCGTTCAGTGCACGGCGTTTTTCGTTCGTGTTTACGCGTTTAACCGCGGATTTAATATTTGGCATTGCATTCACCTCCTGTAAGACATTCGAAATCATTATCAAATGATTCACAACTTAAAATAGTTTAGCATGACCGGTAGTAAAAAGCAATACTTAAAGCTTTCAAATTAAACCATTTTAACCTGCATAAACAAGGGCTTTCTCTCGCACACTATCGACAAAAGAGCATAGGCAGAAGCTTGCAATTTGAGTTTTTGTTAGAAGTAACTCAAAGAAGTGTCTGCTCACAAAACTAAGTAACGCTTTCGAAGCAAGTTTTGCTCGAAGTAATTCAATGGAGCGATGCTTACAAAACTAAGTATCGCTTACGAAGCAAGTTTTGTCCGAAGTAATTCAAGGAAGCATATGCTTTCAAAACTTTTAGGAGGCTGGAACAATGGAACCGGATCTGCAGCTATATTCGGTACGCACGGACTTGGCGTTAGAGGCGAAGGAAATGGCTCAAGGGCCACAAAGGACGCCAATCCCTGGTGTAAACGAAGAAGTGGAAGAGTCTGAAGGGATAAAAGTTACCCGGCTTGGTGTGGCTAACGCTGCCGGATCACAGGCGATAGGTCGTGCGATTGGGAATTATGTCACGCTTGAGGTACCAGCATTGCGCGGTGGAGATACCGGCTTGCAGCAAAAAGTAGCTGAAGTCTTTGCTCGCGAATTCGAGGACTTCCTGACTAGGATTGGAATTGGTAAGGAGGCATCTGTTCTGATCGTTGGACTTGGTAACTGGAATGTGACTCCAGATTCACTGGGGCCGCTGGTGGTGGAGAATGCGCTCATTACTCGGCAATTTTATGAGCTCGTGCCGGATCAGGTCTCTCCAGGCTATCGCAAGGTAAGTGCTATTGCTCCTGGGGTATTAGGATTGACCGGTATTGAGTCGAGTGAGGTTGTGCAGGGAATCGTGGATCGTACAAAGCCGGATCTCATCATCGCCATTGATGCGCTGGCATCCCGTTCGCTGGAACGGATCAATACGACGATTCAAATTGCCGACATCGGTATCCACCCCGGTTCGGGGATTGGCAATAAGCGGCGCGGATTGACGCAGGAAATTCTAGGTGTTCCTTGTGTTGCTATCGGTGTTCCTACTGTTTGCTATGCTTCGACCATTGTAAATAATGTATTGGAGATGATGAAGAATCATTTTGGGCAAGGAGCTGGTCACACCAAGGAAATCATGGGGATGCTAGACGATATTTCTGAGCAGGAACGATTGTCACTAGTGAAGGAAGTACTTGAGCCACTAGGGCATGATTTGATCGTTACACCTAAGGAAATCGATGAATTTATTGAAGGCATCGCCAATATTGTAGCCAGTGGTCTGAATGCGGCCCTGCATGATGCGGTAGATCCTGAGAATGTCGGCGCTTATACCCACTAATTGAATCATAGCTAGCACAAGTCTGGCGGGATGCTGATGTACAGTATCTCGCCGGACTCTATGTCTATTCTCTCATTTACGGTTCTACTATTTCTCTTTCGCTCATAGATTTGGAGTATAAGAGATTACAGAGGGCTGGAGGAGGACATAAATATAATGAATAAAAAATGGTTTCAGCTTTGGAACATCGGCCGTTTACGTGGAAGAGTGCTGGATGCTTTATCGCTGGGAAGAACGATGCTGCTGTTGGCCGGAGGTTCGCTAGTATTTTTTATGCTGCTTGGCGCTGGTGGATTGGCCGGACAGAAGTTGAACTCTTCACCCATTCCATCTATGAAGGGGCTTGCGGCCTCCCTATCGAGTGGATTTTTCATGGAGCTATTGGGGATGGAGGTCCCCCATTTACCGCAGGGTAAAGAGCCTTCCGCTTTTTCAGGTGAAAAAGTAACTTCCTTCGTATTTCAATTGCTGACCAGTGTGAATCCAAGTGATCCGAAGAGTCTAGTTTCTCGTGAAGTGCCAGGCTTGGCAGCGGATGATCCATTTCTTTTGCGAAAAGGCTCGGGTGGCTCTACAGGAGCACCTGTTGATTATCATCCGGGAACGGATGAACTGGCTGAAGGTGGAGGGGAAGAGGTTGATCCATCGGTTCCAAACGAAGTGGACAAGCCCGAAGATACTCCAGCACAGCAGCCTGAAGCGACAATAGCTCCGTCTCCTGAGCCATCAGGAGCTGCGGGAGGTACGGATAAGAGTGATCCGCAAAGCGAGACAGATAATACCAAGGACACCTCAGTTAAACGGATCCTTATCTATCATTCACATCCTCGGGAGGCCTATAACCCTCTACTAGGAGTAGCGAACGAAAATCCAAGCTCTGCGGTTTCTTCTAAAAATGTAATGCTGGTAGGATCATATATTAAGAAAAAATTGGAACAACGCGGGATTGGTACAGTTCATGCGAAAGAAGATTTTCTAACTAAAATTGCCGACTATAACTGGAATTTTTCCTACAAATACTCTCGAATGTTGGTTAAATCTGCAATGAGCTCAAACCAAGAAATGAGTGAACTTATCGACATTCACCGCGACTCACAGCGTCATGGCAAAACAACTGCAGTGATTGATGGGAAAAGTTACGCTCAGGTGTATTTTATTATTGGACATGCGAATAAAGATTGGAAGAAAAACGAAGAGTTCGCGAACAAGATTCATCAAACGATTGAAAAGAGTTACCCAGGAATATCTCGCGGAATATGGGGAAAAGCTGCGGGTAAAGGAAACAACGGGGAGTACAACCAAACCCTCTCACCCAATAGTGTCTTGATTGAAGTGGGCGGTATTGATAATACAGCAGAGGAATTAAAGCGTACGGCTGATATTTTGGCAGACGCTATTGCAGATGTGTACTGGAGCAGTCATGACTCGGAGAAGGTAAACGCTACAGCACCTCAAAAGTCGAATGGAGCTTCTTAAGCTATAGACATTTAATTTTAGAATAAACAGCTTTATTATCAAGTATTTATAAAGGAGTGGCTTACATGTCTCGTTTCGGTAAAAGACTGGTTATGGTCGGTATCTGGGCAGGGGTCGGCATACTGTTAGGTATGCAGTTCAGTGGCAGCGGAGGGGCAACCGTCTCTAAGCTGCTGCCAGGCTGGACCGACCTATCGACTACGCCAACCAGTCAAGTGACGGGCATGCAATCACAGCCGATTAAGAATGGGGTTACACAAGGTGGGCAGACTTATGTGTATGTTCCAATGGTGATCGACCCTATCACAGGTGCATATACGCCTGTATCTCCATTGCCTCAGAATAGCAATTCTGCGCCAACTACAGATCTTCCTCAGCAGGTGGCAGATGGGTATAATACGAAAACTCCGGAGCAGATTCTGATTCCTGAGGAACAAAAGCCGACAGTCGATGTGATAGCGGATAAAACGGCAGGCCTTCTGCAGCAGGCTTCTCAGAAGGGCATACGCTGGGTAGTTTCATTGTTCGATTCGGCGGAAGAATCACAATGATTTCAGGAGAAACAGTTATTTCACGGGTGCGTGAATAGCTGTTTCTTCTGTTTTACGTAAGGGCGGGATTGATGGAGTAAGCTTGTACTGTTATAATAAGTGGATTAATATCAGGCTGTCTGTGGGGGTAAGGAATGACTGACGTTCAGAAAAGACAACAACAAATTCGCAATTTCTCGATTATTGCACATATAGACCATGGTAAATCGACACTAGCTGACCGCATTTTGGAATACACGGGGGCACTAACCACGCGTGAAATGCAGGAGCAGGTACTCGATCAGATGGATCTGGAGCGCGAACGTGGTATCACAATAAAGCTGCAAGCCGTGCGTTTAACCTATCGTGCAGACGATGGTGTAGAGTATTATCTCAACTTGATTGATACACCGGGACACGTCGATTTCACCTATGAAGTTTCCCGCAGTCTTGCAGCATGTGAAGGCGCACTCTTGGTCGTGGATGCGGCTCAAGGAATTGAAGCGCAGACATTGGCCAATGTGTATTTAGCACTGGATAATAACCTGGAAATCCTACCTGTGCTCAACAAAATTGATTTGCCAAACGCTGACCCTGACCGGGTAAAGCAGGAGATTGAGGATGTTATCGGGCTGGATACCAGTGAAGCGGTTATGGCATCTGCCAAAGCCGGTATCGGGATCAAGGAAATTCTGGAGCAGGTGGTGAAGCAGGTTCCTGCGCCATCCGGTAATTCAGAAGAGCCGCTTAAAGCGTTGATCTTTGACTCACATTACGATCCTTACAAAGGCGTCATCGTCTATGTACGCGTAATGGACGGGAAGATCCGTGCGGGATCGAAGATTAAGATGATGGCAACTGAGAAGACCTTCGAGGTTATTGAAGTTGGCGCATTTATGCCGCGTATGACCATTGTCGATGAATTGAACATCGGGGATGTTGGATTTATCGTTGCTGGGATCAAGCATGTTGGAGATACCCGTGTCGGTGATACTGTCACTGACGCAAAGAATCCTACTGCTGAGCCGCTTCCGGGTTACCGTAAGATCAACCCGATGGTATATTGCGGGTTGTATCCGATTGAGACCTCCGATTATAACGATCTTCGTGAGGCACTGGAGAAGCTCCAGCTTAATGATGCTTCGCTAAGCTTTGAGCCGGAAAGCTCAAGCGCGCTTGGATTTGGTTTCCGTTGTGGATTCCTTGGACTCTTGCATATGGAGATCATTCAAGAGCGGATTGAGCGCGAGTTCAATCTGCCGCTAATCACGACAGCACCGAGTGTTATTTATCGAATTATGCTGACCAATGGCGAAATGATTCAAATCGACAACCCGTCACATTATCCGGAAATCGGAACGATTGACTACATTGAAGAGCCATATGTTAAAGCAGCAATCATCGTGCCTAATGACTTTGTAGGTACCGTAATGGAGCTGTGCCAGAACAAACGTGGCGAGTTCGTAAATATGGAGTATCTTGATACGAATCGTGTAACGATTACTTACGAGATTCCACTGTCTGAAATCGTTTATGATTTCTTTGATCAGTTGAAATCAGGTACAAAAGGTTACGCATCCTACGACTATGAAATTTGCGGGTACCGTCGTTCGAATCTGGTCAAGATGGATATCTTGCTTAACAATGAGCAGGTTGATGCCTTGTCCTTTATCGTTCACCGTGATCGTGCATACAACCGCGGACGTATCATTTGTGAGAAACTACGTGGGATTATCCCTCGTCAAATGTTCGAAGTGCCGATTCAAGCCTCTGTGGGTACGAAGGTGGTTGCGCGTGAAACCGTTAAGGCGATGCGCAAAAACGTACTTGCTAAATGTTATGGCGGTGATATTTCGCGTAAGCGGAAGCTGCTTGAGAAGCAAAAAGAAGGTAAGAAACGCATGAAGCAAGTCGGCAGTGTAGAGGTACCACAAGAAGCATTTATGGCAGTACTGAAGATCGACGAGTAGAAATTAGGTAGAGCCGGGAGAATATCCCGGCTCTATTTTTTTGAGCAGGAGAAGATTACAATAGGGTGGAAGGATTGTAAGCACATACAAAGTAAGGGGAGTCCTCGTTTGAAACGATTATATTTGAGACTTACACCTAGTACCTTTAAGAATCGGATTTTGTTAGCTTTTTTACTATTGGTATTAACACCCATTGCCGTACTCGTTCTGTATAACTTCAAAGAAACAGAACAAATGCTGCAGGATAACGCGGAAACGAAGAACATGGAGCAGCTGATTGGCATTAAGAATGGTTTTGTCGATCTAATGAGTCTCGTTATGAAAACAGGGTTATTACTCGAACAGGATACGACGATCTTATCAATAATGAAGAATCCTGAGCAATCTGACGAAATCACGAGAAAAAAGCTCGTTGAAAGCAAGTTTGGAGCGATTGAAAATACATTCTTCATGAGTGGAGCGACGGTTTATTATACTTTAATCGACCTCCATGGAAACGCATACACTTCTTTTATGCCGAAGGATACTTTGAGCTATGACGAAATTCAATCAGAGGATTGGGTTCAAGCGTTGAAGCAAGAAGGGTCAAATCGATATATATGGAATCCGAATGACAGGAATAATGTTGTTCGGGAAAGTACAACAAGTAATAAAATGCTTAGTCTCTATGAGGTTATGCGTGACAATGCCTTGAATATTTACGCCTATGCAAGACTGAGTATCGATTACGAGGAGTGGTTCACTAGATCGGTCTTAGGGAGTAGACAGGAAGGGTCCTTTTTTCTGCTCGATGCCTCAGGGAGAGTGATGCTTAATCCGAATAGGGACGAGACCTTTTCTCCTGATATTGCGCAGAGTATTGTAAAGAGTACCAGCCAACAGCAGACAGCACGTGCTGCATCGATCATCGACCCGAAGGAGAAAAGCTTATACACGTACAGCTACATCGAAGAGTTAAATGGCTATGTCGTTAAAAAGGTACAGCTAGCACAGCTATTTCTTGAGGTAGACAAGCAGAAGCAGAGATTTTTTGGCGTATTTGGAGTTATTCTACTGCTATTCGTTCTGTTAACTTATTTCATATCATCAACGATTACAGTACCGCTTAAGAAGCTGCAGAAGAAGATGGAAATGACCGCTAAAACGAATCTTAAAATGAAATTACCCGAGCAAGGGCGGGGAGAAATTCTTGCGCTGACCCAGAGCTTCAATATAATGATTAATGATTTGAATGAGCTATTACAGCGTCTTCAGCTTGAAGAAAAACAGAAGCAATTCGTTCGATTTCAGGTGTTGCTCTCACAGATGAACCCGCATTTCCTACTAAATACATTGAATACGATAAAGAGCATCGCTTTAGATAAAGATGATGATGAAATTTATGAAATTTGTGTTGCACTAGGCAAAATATTGGAAACGACATTAAATACTGAAGTGGATTTAATCCTGTTAAAGGATGAGATCGTACTGATTGAATCGTACATGGAGATTCAGCGGCAACGCTTCGGACATGGGATTGAAATTCAATATGATATCAACGAGGAGCTACAATACGCATTAATCCCTAAATTCTGTCTTCAGCCCTTAATTGAAAATAGCTTGATTCACGGCTTCGGTCAGTCTGTGAAACAAGGGAGAATTGATATTTCCGCTAAGGTGACTGGACAACAGCTGTATCTGCAGGTTAAAGATAACGGCATGGGGATAGAAAGAGCACAGCTGAATAAGGCTACACGGAAACGTAAAGGAATCGGTGTTCAGAATATTAGGGAGAGCTTAGAACTGTTGTTCAAGAATCAACGGACAGGTATGGACATTGTGTCATCAGACACAGGAACTGAAGTGATTATCCATTGTCCACTTCTTATTTCAAAACCTTACGATGGAGGTAAGCTCATATGTGGAGAACGTTAATTGTGGATGATGAACAACCCGCGGTTAAAAGTATACGGAAGTTATTCTTAAAGGCTGGAATCCCTTTTGAAATTATAGGTGAGGCGGAGAATGGTGAAGTAGGCTTGCAGATGATTCGTGAGCTTCGACCTGATGTGGTAGTGACGGATATCAATATGCCAGTGATGGATGGGGTGAAGCTCCTTCAAGTTGCGCGAGAGGAAGGCTTCGACTGCCGATTTGTCATGTTGACCGCATTGAGTGAATTTGAATACGCCCGGCAAGCGCTCGTATTTGGAGCTTCGGACTACATTCTGAAGCTATCTTTAGATCTACAAGGTTTGAAGCAGACCATGGGTAAGGTTCATGCCGAGCTGGAGCGAATGGTGAAGATGAAGAAGGCTGATAAATGGTTTCCTGAGAAGCAGCAAACGGGACCGACAGATCATGTGGAGATGAATAAAATAATTGCTTATATTGAAGAGCATTATTCTGAGGATATCTCGCTCAAATCCATGTCAGAGTTGATACGAATGGATGCCAGTTATATAAGTGACTTATTCAAGAAAAAGACAGGGAAAACGTTGACGAATTATATTCAAGAGCGGCGTATTCAGGCTGGGAAAATGCTGCTTGCAGAGACGAAGCTAACGATTAGTGAGATTGGGCAGCAGGTGGGCTTTGAGAATGATAACTATTTTATTAAAATTTTCAAAAAGTGGTGTGGCGTCACGCCAAATGAATTCCGCAAAGAACCAAAAAACGTTCTATAGTTTCCCAAATGTAGTTCATCCCCCAGAATCCGCTCTGATGATAAAGTTATAGACGTAGAGCACAACACATAATCCTTCCAAGGGGGAAGATATCGATGAAGAAAAAGTGGTATCCTGCAGTGCTTTCTGTCTTATTAGCAGGTACGATGCTGGCTGGTTGTGGTAGTAGCGGAAGTAATGATGCGCAGGGCAGTACGAACGGTCAATCCACAAAGGAGAAAATAAAGCTTACCCTGTGGGGAGCAGTTCCAGCAGAAGCCGGACCTCAAACTGTAATTGATAACTGGAATAAAGAAAATCCAGATATTCAGGTCGAGTATATACGTTATGTAAATGATGATGCTGGAAACTTAAAGCTGGACACAGCGTTGATGACCAATCAAAACGCAGATCTTTATATGAACTACGATCTTCCCCATTTACAGAAGCGTGTAGATGCAGGCGTTGCTTTAGAACTAAGTGCAAAGACAGATTATGATATCGATAGCCAAATAGGTCAGGATGCGGCGTTGTGGAAAATCAATGATAAATACTATGGCATGCCAACGAAGAAGAATATGTCGTTCGTATGGTTAAACAAAGACATGCTGGATGCAGCAGACTTACCGATACCTGCAGTGGACTGGACTTGGTCGGATCTTGAGGAGTATGCGAAGAAGTTAACGAAGCCTGATGTGTACGGACTATTGCAGGCAGAATCCTCCTTCACAGCAACGATGGACGGTACGCTTGCTGGAATGGGTGTAAAACAGACGGATGGTACCTCGAATTTTGGTAATGATCTCTGGAAACAGCAATTGGAAATATTGCATAACATGATGTTCGTGGATAAATCTACACCTGAATATGGAGAGCAATTAACGAGTAAAATGCCAGTTGACACAATGTTCCTGCAAGGACAAACTGCAATGCTATCAGCGGGTGAGTTTATTTTCCGAAATGCGAACAATCTGAAGGATTATCCTCATGACTTCAAAACCGCGTTCGCTGCTATTCCAAGAGTGAATAAAGATCAAACCGACTATAAATACCCGGGCGGTGTGGGTGACGTTCTTTCTGTAAGCGCTAAGTCGAAAAACCAAGACGCAGCTTGGGAGTTCGCAAAATGGTATGCGGATGGCGGTATGCTGCCAATGGCAAGCGGTGGTCGTATTCCAGCCTCTAAGAGTGTAGACAGTAAGGAAGCGATGAGCCTTCTCTTGAAAGGTGTAGAGGACAAATATGATACAGATTCAATGAATAATATTGTATTCGGCAAATTCCCATCCTTCCAGCTAAATGTACCCCAGCAAGCCGTTGATGCACGTAAAGAAGAGTATGAAAAATACTTCTTAAATAAGCAAGATATTGATACCACAATGAAAAATATGCAAACCCGTTCGCAACAGTTATTGAAATAAGAAAATAGTTAGCACACACAAAAGAGAAGAAGGAAGATTTCTTCGTTCTTCTCTTTCGTGTACCCATTTTTCAGCATACGAAAGGCGGCGATACCGTGAAGCGGAGAAGCTGGATGGACAGACAAGGCTGGATCGGCATGACCTTTATTCTTCCGAATATGATTGGTATTCTCTTATTCTTTATTATCCCTGCAATCTATTCCTTTGTTCTCATGTTTACGAATTATCAATTTTCAAATCCGAATTGGCAATTTACTGGGCTGGATAATCTCAAACGGTTGTTCCATGACGATAATTTCTATGCCTCGATCAAATATACGGTGATATTCCTGATATCGGTTCCAGTATCGATGGTGCTCGCTTTTATTGTAGCGCTATTTCTAAACCGCAGTGTGTATCTTAAAGGCGTATTACGTGGAATGTTCTTCCTGCCGTATATCTCCAGTGGAGTAGCCGTTGCATTTGTCTGGATGCTGTTATTTCAGCCTTCACAGGGACCCATCAATGAAATGCTTCGCTGGATTGGCATTGCCTCACCGCCAGGATGGTTTGCGGATACGGAAACTGCGATGTATGCCATTGATATCGTACAAATCTGGCTGATGCTTGGCTACAATATGATCATATATTTAGCTGCACTACAGGAAATTTCGACTGAACAGCTGGAAGCTGCTCGGATCGATGGTGCAAGCACATTTAAAACAACATGGAAAATTGTATGGCCTCTTGTTAGTCCAACAACTTTCTTATTAATGATTACCGGATTAATTATGACAATGAAATCGTTCTCGATTATTCAAGCCATTACGGCTGGAGGTCCTAGCGGAAGTACGACGGTCTTATCACTATTCGTTTATAAAACAGCATTCAGTTATTACGATATGGGATACGCTTCAGCCATTTCATGGTTCTTGTTCGCCGTCATTCTCGTCATTACAGTCATTCAGTGGATCGGCCAAAAGCGCTGGGTTCATTACTAAATAATCCCACAAAGTGAAGCTTAGCGGGGGGCCCCGAAACCATAATTTAAAGGAGCAGGCGGTATGAATGAAAAAGCAGGAAACATGAAGGTGAAGCTGCCAGTAACGATCATCATGTTTATTCTAGGACTATTTATGATTGTGCCTTTCCTATGGATGCTCAGCACATCTTTTCAGACACCTGCCGAGGTGTTTAAGAATTGGCTGCCTTCATCTCTCAACTGGAGCAATCATATTCGGGTGTGGACAGGAAGTCATGATTTTGTTCCGTATTATTTAAATTCACTTAAGATTTCGATTATTGGAACTGTGGGGGCTGTGTTTCTGTCTGCCCTTGCCGCTTACGGATTTTCACGTACGTCGTTCAAAGGGCGAGATGGACTATTTGTCATATATCTATCCATGATGATGGTTCCACCTCAGGTGCTTTTTGTTCCAAAGTTTATCATGTTTAACTGGGTTGGGATTTACAATACGCATTGGGCGCTGATCCTACCAGCTATGTTCTCGATCTTCGGTGTATTTATGCTTCGGCAGTTCTTCATGAGCATTCCTAAGGAAATTACGGAATCTGCTTTTTTGGATGGTGCGGGGCATTATAAGATATTTTTCCGCTTAATTCTGCCATTAGCAAAGCCGGCAATAGCAACGTTTGCTATACTCGATTTCTCCTGGCAATGGAATGATTATGAGAATGCGCTTGTATTCTTGCAAAGTCCTAAACTATATACCATTCCGCTTGGATTGCAGAATTTTATTCTTGAGAACAATGTCGATTACAACGGGATGATGGCCGCTTCATCGGCTGCGATCATTCCAATGATTATTATCTTCTTCGTGGGTCAGAAATATATTATTCAAGGGATTTCAAGTTCGGCTGTAAAAGGCTAACTATAGGAGGGATACTAACATGAGAACAGAAACGGTTAAATCCGATGTAACAGTGGTCGGTGGTGGACTTGCAGGAATGAACGCGGCGATCGCTGCAGCGCGCCTTGGGTTAAAGGTAGCACTAGTGCAGAATCGCCCTGTACTTGGTGGTAACTCGAGTTCAGAGGTTCGGGTATGGGTATGTGGTGCAACAGGACATGGTGTAAATCGATATGCACGTGAGACGGGCATTATGGGTGAGTTATTCATCGAGAATCAATACCGGAACCCGGAGGGGAATCCATACTTATGGGATCTAACTTTGCTCGAAGCCGTGAAGGCAGAATCGAATATCAGTCTGTTCCTAAATACCGATGTACGCGAAGTGGAAGCGGAAGGTGAGGCAGAGGATCGGACGATTCGCAGTGTGATTGGTTGGATGATGGGATCTGAGCGGTTGATTACGTTCGAGAGTGAGGCGTTTATCGATTGTACGGGCGATGGTTTGGTTGGCTTCCTAGCAGGAGCTGATTTCCGATTAGGACGTGAAGCCCGCCATGAATTTAATGAGGAATGGGCACCTGAAGTGCCTGATAACATTACATTAGGCAGTACATTATTGTTTTATACACAGGATACAGGAAAACCGGTACGTTATGTTGCACCATCGTTTGCAAAGGATATTACAACAACATCGATCCCGATCCGTCGGGTCATTCGGAGTGGAGATTCAGGCTGTCACTACTGGTGGATTGAGTGGGGCGGTGAGCTTGATACGGTGGATGAGAATGAACGTATACGTGATGAGCTATCCTCTGTTATTTATGGGATTTGGGATTACATTAAAAACTCAGGTCATTTTGATGCCGAAAATATGACGCTGGAGTGGGTTGGCTCAATTCCGGGTAAACGTGAATACAGACGGTTTGTTGGCGATACGATTCTAACGCAAAATGATATTCTCGCGCAGCGTGAATTTGAAGACCGGATTGGATTCGGAGGTTGGTCGATTGATCTGCATCCACCGCAAGGGATGTACGCAGAAGAGAGCGGCTCGAAGCATCTGCATGCGGATGGGATCTATCATATTCCATTCAGTTCGCTCTATTCGAAAAATGTGCGAAACCTACTCTTCGCAGGTCGGAATATCAGCGCATCTCATGTGGCTTTTGGAACAACACGCGTCATGGCGACCTGTGCAATCATGGGTGAAGCGGCTGGAACGGGCGCAGCAATATCTGTCATCAAAGGAGTAACCCCTCGTGAAGTTCGCAAGCAGTATATGCATGAATTGCAACAGGTGATGTTAAAGCAAGATGCTTCGATTATTGGATTGCGTAACGAAGATCCGCTAGACCTCGCCAGAAAAAGCGAGATTCATGCATCCAGTACGATGAATGGTATATTGCTGGATCGTCCAGTTGAAGCTTATAAACTTTCTCATGATGTAGGAATTTTGTTCCCGGTTGAAGGGAATATCCGTGGGTTAAAGCTGCTTGTGTCAGCGAGTATTCAGTCAGAGCTGACCGTGGAGCTATGGACGACTGGACGTGCGGAAAATTACGTGCCGGCGGAGTGCGGACAGGTTAATGTTATAGCAGTACAAGCTGG
Source organism: Paenibacillus pseudetheri (assembly GCF_924513355.1). Lineage (NCBI taxonomy): Bacteria > Bacillati > Bacillota > Bacilli > Caryophanales > Paenibacillaceae > Paenibacillus > Paenibacillus pseudetheri. The sequence continues at coordinate 134,130 of NZ_CAKMAB010000008.1, read as the reverse complement.
AGAACAGCAATGGATTGACGTTCCGGTACAAGAGGAGCAATGGAGTTCAATCGGCGCAGGTAATATCTTCGCTATTATTCGAGCAAATGAGCATCTTCAATTGCATATCTCAGAAACCCCAATCACAGGTGTTATTACATTTGAGCGAGGCATTAAACCTGTAGTTGATTCAGCACTGGAGGATCATCAGCCAGATCAGCCGGTGATGGAGTGGAGCATGAAACAGCTTGTACGTAGGCATTTCTGCTTTGCAGTAGAAACATCCGCATATGCTGCATCCAAAGTCACTGACGGGTATGTTCGACCTTTTGCAGGGCCACATAGCTGGGTTTCTGAGCCGATGACTGCTGGTAGAACGGAATGGGTAGAGGCGCGTCTCCCGGATGCTGCTTCAGTCTCTGAAATTCATTTTACCTTTAACGATGATGTCAATGAAGATCTTATTAACTTACATCACCATGAAACGCCATTTCTAGTGATTCCTGAACTAGTAAAGGCTTATAATGTAGAGTTGCTTATTGATGGCGCGTGGCAAGTCATGTTCCGTGTCAAAGACAACCATCGCCGGAAGAACGTACATCGTTTAGAGAAGCCTGCCCTTACGGACGCTGTTCGGATCGTTATACATGAAACTAACGGTGGAGAACGTGCAGAACTCGTGGAAATGCGGATTTACTAATTTCTAAATGATCGCCCTTGGAGGGAAGCCGTCAGGCTTCCCTTTTCTTGTTTTTTAGATTACACTAGTCAAACGATATTTTTATATAAAGGAGACAGCTAATGACCACGAATACTAATGGCCGTCCCCCTGAGGCCGTATACATTCATATTCCTTTTTGTACCAATAAGTGCTTTTATTGTGATTTTAATTCCTATGTTCTCAAGGATCAGCCGGTTATGGATTATCTGGAGGCTTTGGATCGAGAAATGGAGCAGACCGTCAAGAACACCCCACCGGGTGTCATCAAAACGATCTTTGTCGGCGGTGGTACCCCAACAGTACTGAAGCCGGATGAGATGGCTTATTTTCTAAAATCAGTTCGGACACATTTCCCAAACTGGGATAAAGATATCGAGTTCTCTATGGAAGCAAATCCGGGAACTACGGATATAGATAAGTTGACGGTTATGAAAGAAGGCGGCGTGAATCGGGTGAGCTTTGGTGTTCAGGCGTTTCAGAACGAACTCCTAACGGGCATTGGCCGTATTCATAATGTTGACGATGTATACCGCAGCTTGGAGAATGCCCGTGCAGTCGGTCTTAACAACCTGTCGGTTGACCTTATGTTTGGTTTGCCGAACCAAACTGTAGAGATGCTGGGCGAAAGTATTCGTAAGGCGCTCGAGCTAGATTTACCCCACTATTCTATTTACAGCTTGAAGGTGGAGGAGAACACTCTTTTTCACACCCTATTTAATAAGAACAAACTTCCTCTTCCTAATGAAGAAGATGAACTGCAAATGTACCTCTTGTTGATGTCATCTATGAAGGAAGCGGGCTACAACCAATACGAAATCAGTAACTTCGCAAAACCAGGGATGGAGAGTCGTCACAATATCACTTACTGGCGTAATGAAGATTACTATGGTCTCGGAGCAGGTGCACATGGATATGTGGGTCGCCAGCGTCATATTAATGTGAAGGGTGTAAATCCTTATGTTGAAGCTACACGTAAAGGCCTGCCTCGATTAGACGCATATCCAATCACTGAAGCAGAAGCGATGGAGGACTTTATGATGGTTGGCCTGCGTATGCATGAAGGCGTCTCTAATGAGGCTTTTCAAGCACAATTTGGGCGTTCGATAGAGGATATATTTGCGAAATCCTTGCATAAGATGCTGCATGCGGGTCTACTTGAGCACGAAGAGGGAACTTACCGACTCAGCAAGCAAGGGATCCTTTTTGGGAACGATGTTTTCGCAGAATTTGTAGGTGCACTGACAGAAGTTTAATTTTAAAATACCCCTTGAATTGTAATTCACTCTGTTGTATATTTATTCATATTATCAACAGAGGGGTGAATTAAAGTGCTTGCCAAGACGGAAATGATCCGCCATTCGTCTCCAGCAGGAGACGCACAGGTGATTTGCAGAAATGCTGTGATAGAAGATGTTGAACCGTTGTATCTGATGATAGAAGAATACGCACAGCGCGGTATCATGTTGCCTCGTTCCAGGCAGGCGCTGACACGCCAAATCGATCAATTTGTTGTTGCCGAGATTGGTGGCAGATTCGTTGGCTGTGGTTCACTCTTCAGACTCGGGAATGATCTTGTAGAGATTCGCTCGATCGGTCTGAATGACGAAGGTAAGGGCAAAGGTGTCGGCTCTATGATTTTAGAGAAGCTGGTTGAGGAAGCCAGAAACCAGAAAATACCTAAGGTCATGGCACTAACCTACGCCGTAGATTTCTTTCTTAGAAATGGATTTGAAGTCGTCGAGAAAGAGATTTTTCCCGAAAAGGTATGGACAGATTGCGTGAATTGTAAAAAGCAGCATGCCTGCGATGAAATAGCAGTGCTTAAGATACTGAACTGACTTGACAATGTCAATGTCAGTTTGGTATTTTTGTATTAGTGGTTAGCACTCATCTGAGTCGAGTGCTAACGAATCGGAGCCAACAGCCGATAGGAGGGGATAACATGTTAACTGATCGCCAGAGAATGATACTAAATGCAATTGTAGATGATTATATTTCATCAGCAGAACCAGTAGGATCTCGCAGCATTTCTAAACGGGGGGATGTAGGGTATAGCCCTGCAACTATTCGAAATGAAATGGCTGACCTAGAGGATTTGGGTTATCTCGAGCAGCCTCATACATCGGCAGGGAGAATACCTTCCCATAAAGGATACCGATATTATGTGGATCATCTGGTACCGTGGAATTCCGCCGAAACGGCAGAGATGGGCACGATCCGCGCTTTTTTTGCCGAGAAGCTGAATGCGATGGAGCAGGTAATCCAACATGCGGCGATGATTCTTTCCAATATGACGAATTACACTTCCATCCTTCTGGGACCGGAGGTTTTTCATACATCATTGCGTCATTTTCAGTTGTTACCACTAGATGATAAAACCGCTGTAGCGATTATTGTTACAAGTACGGGGCAAGTTGAGAACCGTACGGTGAACATTCCACCGGAGATATCCGTTTCCGAGATGGAGAAAGTGGTTAACCTACTGAATAGTAAGCTGGTCAATGTACCACTCTATAAGCTGAAGACTCGGCTGTATTCCGAGCTTGGCGAGGAAATGCAGCGTCACATCTCACATTATGAAGAATTAATGCAAGTGCTAGACATTGCGCTGGAAAGTGATCAAGAGCAGCGTATCTATCTTAGTGGAGCCACGAATATGCTTACACAGCCTGAGTTCAAGGATGTTGACAAGGTGAAAAGCATTCTTGATCTGCTGGAAGAGACGCCTACATTGCTCAAAATGCTGGCCCCTACAACAGGCGGCACAGGTATCCAGGTCCGAATAGGGACGGAGAACAATCATGAAGCGTTCGCTAACTGCAGTCTGATCACCGCCACTTATTCTCTTGATGGGCAGGCACTGGGGAGTATTGGTATCCTTGGTCCGACACGAATGGAATATGCAAGAGTGATGGGGATCTTGGGCATTTTATCCCGAGATTTGACAGCGATGCTGGCACACTGGTATAAGTGAACAGAGTCAACATTGATTACGTGAATGATTTTAATGAATGATTTTAAGGAGGTGAAGACAACTTGAAAAAGGAACAAGTTCAAGATGCTAATGAATTCAAAGATGATTTGATAAATGAGGAACCTGAGGCTGATGTAGCTTCGGAAACCGACTCATTTACGGCAGAAGAAATTAGTGAAGGTGCTTCAGACACAGGTTCGGAGGTAAAACGTCTGCAGGATCTCGCCGATGAATATCAAGGACGTGCGCTGCGTGCGCAGGCTGATTTCGATAACTTCCGTCGTCGTACTCAGAAGGAGAAAGAAGAGTTGGCTCAATATGCCACCTCCAAGCTCGTGACTGAATTGCTTTCAGTACTGGACAATTTTGAGCGTGCTTTAGTAACTACTCCTAGCAGCACAGAATCCGAAGCTTTCGTGAAGGGTGTTAATATGATTTTCCGTCAGCTAGATGGGGTATTGAAGTCCGAGGGACTTACGGCTATGGAAACAGTAGGACAGCCTTTTAATCCTGAATACCATCAGGCTATTATGCAGGTGGAGAGCGAGGAGTACGAAGAGGGTATCGTAACGGAAGAGGTCCAAAAGGGATACCTCCTGAAAGATAGAGTCCTTCGTCCTGCTATGGTCAAAGTCAGCATGTAATCTGTATATATAGGACGGGCAGTATCTGTCCACCATCGGTACCAATCGAATTTTTTAAATATTTTATTATTTTAATGAGCGAATGCTCCATATACCTTTAGAGGAGGCAAATTATTGTGAGTAAAGTTATCGGTATTGACTTAGGAACCACGAACTCTTGCGTTGCCGTAATGGAAGGCGGCGAAGCCGTTGTAATTCCAAACCCAGAGGGCGCACGTACAACCCCTTCGGTGGTAGGTTTTAAGAAAGACGGCGAGCGTATCGTCGGTGAAACTGCTAAACGCCAAGCAATTACTAACCCTGATCGTACGATCAGCTCTGTTAAACGTCACATGGGTACTAACCATAAAGAAAGCATCGATGGTAAAGACTACTCTCCACAAGAAATTTCAGCAATGATTCTTCAAAAGCTGAAATCCGATGCAGAAGCATATCTTGGCCAAACTGTTACTCAAGCAGTTATCACAGTTCCTGCTTATTTCAATGACAGCCAACGTCAAGCTACTAAAGATGCAGGTAAAATTGCAGGCTTGGAAGTTTTGCGTATTGTGAATGAGCCAACAGCTGCAGCTTTGGCATATGGTCTGGAGAAATCCGAAGATCAAACCATCCTTGTCTATGACCTTGGTGGCGGTACGTTCGATGTATCTATCCTTGAACTGGGCGATGGATTCTTTGAAGTAAAAGCTACAAGCGGCGACAACAAACTTGGTGGCGATGACTTTGACCAAGTGGTTATGGATTATCTGGTATCCGAATTTAAGAAAGAGCAAGGCATTGATCTGAGCAAAGATAAATCTGCTGTACAACGTTTGAAAGATGCAGCTGAAAAAGCGAAGAAAGAATTGTCGGGCGTACTGACAACCACTATTTCTCTTCCGTTCATCACTGTAGTTGACGGAGTACCTCAGCATTTGGAGATCAACTTGACTCGTGCGAAGTTTGATGAGCTTACTGCTGGTCTAGTAGAACGTACTTTGGGACCAACTCGTCAAGCGTTGTCTGATGCTGGCATGACGCCTGCAGACCTTACCAGAATCGTTCTGGTTGGTGGTTCTACACGTATCCCTGCTGTACAAGATGCAATTAAGAAGCTTACAGGTAAAGATCCACACAAAGGTGTGAATCCGGATGAAGTTGTAGCTCTTGGTGCTGCTGTTCAAGCGGGTGTATTGACTGGTGATGTTAAGGACGTTGTATTGCTCGACGTAACTCCGCTTTCCCTCGGTATCGAAACTGCAGGTGGCGTGTTCACGAAAATGATCGAGCGTAACACTACGATTCCTACAAGTAAATCACAAGTATTCTCGACCTTTGCTGACAACCAACCTAGCGTTGAGATTCACGTGCTACAAGGTGAACGTCAAATGGCAAATGGCAACAAAACATTGGGACGCTTCATGCTGAACGAGATTCCACCAGCACCACGTGGCGTACCACAAATCGAAGTTTCTTTCGATATTGATGCCAACGGTATCGTGAATGTGTCTGCAACTGATAAAGGCACGAACAAGAGCCAAAAGATCACTATCACTTCTTCCAGCGGTCTGAGCGACGCAGAAGTAGAACAAATGATGAAGGATGCCGAGCTTCACGCTGAGGAAGACCGTAAGCGTAAAGAATTGGTAGAAGCGAAGAACAGCGCTGACCAACTCGTGTATTCTACTGAGAAAGTGATCAAAGATCTTGGTGATAAAGCTGATGCTTCCGAAGTTGAAAAAGCAAACGAAGCTAAAGATAAAGTGAAAGCAGCACTTGAAACTGACAATCTTGAAGAAATCAATGCAGCTACAGAAGCATTGACTGAGATTGTACAACAGTTGTCCATGAAGCTGTACGAACAAGCTGCTCAAGCAGAGCAAGGTGCTGAAGGTGGCGCTGGAGCTGCTGAAGGCGCTCCTAAGAAAGACAATGTAGTTGACGCTGATTATGAGGTTGTTGACGAAGATAAGAATCAAGGGTAACCTTAAACGATAAGTGTATAGGGCGTAACTGATAAATTCTTATATAGTTAAGAAGGGAAGGTCAAAACCGGGTCATCCCGTGTTTTGACTTTCCTTTTGTAATATCAGTTTGCACACTCTTCGCGAATGCGCCTTCTGATATTGTAAGAATAAACATCTGCTGGAACTGGATGGTCAGATCCTGGGGTTTTATCGTATAATGGTTTCTTTGACAGGTAATTAGGAATTTGAGTATGTAACGTACGGAGGTGAAAGCAGTGGCAGATAAACGCGATTATTATGAAGTGCTTGGCCTCAGTAGAGATGCTTCAGACGATGAGGTGAAGAAAGCGTACCGGAAATTGGCGCGCCAATATCACCCAGACGTGAATAAAGCAGATGATGCTGAAGCTAAGTTTAAAGAAGTAAAAGAAGCTTACGATGTTCTTAGCGACGGACAACAACGAGCTAGATATGACCAGTATGGCCATATTGATCCTAACCAAGGTATGGGCGGCTTCGGAGGCGGCGGTGGTGACTTCGGAGGTCTAGGTGATATCTTCGATATGTTCTTCGGAGGCGGTGGACGCCGTGATCCTAACGCACCACAGCGTGGTGGCGATTTGCAGTATACGATGACCATTGAATTCAAGGAAGCGGTATTCGGTAAAGAAACCGATATTACGATTCCACGTACGGAAACTTGCGATACCTGCTACGGCTCCGGGGCTAAACCGGGTACTAAACCAGAGACTTGTTCCACTTGTCATGGTAGTGGTCAGCAGGAATTCGTACAGAATACACCACTTGGACAGATGCGTAATCGTCGTCCATGTTCGCATTGCAGTGGTACAGGTAAGATTATTAAGGAAAAATGTACGACTTGTAGCGGACAGGGTAAAGTTAAAAAGCAGCGTAAGATTCATGTGCGTATCCCTGCCGGTGTCGATGATGGTGCGCAGCTGCGCATGACTGGCGAAGGCGAGGGCGGCTTACGCGGTGGTCCTGCTGGAGACTTGTATATTGTCATCCGTGTTAAATCGCATGATTTCTTCGTACGTGAGAACGATGATATTATGTGCGAGGTTCCACTTACGTTTGCACAGGCCGCACTTGGCGATGAGATTGAGATCCCTACCTTAACGGAAAAAGTGAAGCTGAAGATTCCTGCGGGAACACAGACCGGTACTTTCTTCCGCCTTAAAGGAAAAGGTGTTCCACGTCTACGCGGATCTGGCCAAGGTGACCAGCATGTTAGAGTCATCGTTGTGACACCTAGCAAGCTCAATGAAGAACAAAAAGATTTGTTACGCCAGTTCGCTGCTCTGAACGGAGAAAACACACATGAGCACGAGCAATCCTTCTTTGATCGTGTGAAGCGTGCGTTCCGCGGGGACTGATATTTCTAACTTCATTAATCCACTAATTGAATAAAAGCTGTTCCGATGCAGGATATGCATTGGAACAGCTTTTTTATCATTCAACTAAATGTTGTTCGAAGAACGTAGATCCTCGAGCACACGGCTCAGAATCGTTGCTGCTTGTGCACGAGTCAGAGTTCCTTGTGGGTTGAAGCTGTCCGCAGTAACACCTTTGAGATAACCTTTGGTTACAGCATAGGCTACAGCGTTGCGTGCTTCCGCAGCGATGCTGTCGGCATCCTTAAAGCTTAAAGGTATCTTGGCTACTGTAAGATCAGCACCAATAGCCTTAGCGATGATAAGAGCTGCTTCTTCGCGAGTCAGCACATCACGAGATCCGCTTTCTTTAATGCGAGTACTCCAAGTGTCACCTTTTCCAAGTAGACGGTCGAAGAGCGTTAGAAGCTCTGCCAGATTTAAAGTGTCGGCAGGCTTAAAGCTGCCATCGGCTCCTTTGCCGGCAATGATACCATGTGAAGCAAGGATTTCGATATCGGTTTGAGCCCAGTGAGTGCCAATATCTTTAAAGCTTATTTTTCGGGATGCTGCGCTGTAAGAACCGTCACTAGTAACGTTAAACTGTAGAATACCTTCTTTAGAGATAAAACCAGGTTGTAGATAGGACCATTTATGATCCTTTGATTCTACATAAGCAGCAGTCTTTCGTGCATCATGAAGACTGCTGGCTTTTAGATTAAGCTGAAGGATGATCGGCTTTCCGGTTGTCCAACCATTTTTGATAGTGAGAATGGAAGAACCGATATTTATTGCAGCTGAGCTACCTGCTAAGACTGCTGTGTTGCCCGCATCTGTTAGGCTAATCGTAAGGGTCAAACCAGTGCTGTTGATGAAATCCGGAAGTGTTGCGGCTGGAATAAGTACATTGAACCCACTACCGTTTAGGCGGAGTGCATTCTCCGATTTCTTTAACTGCTCGGCTTGGGCCGGGGTAAGAGAAATAACAACTTGGCTATATTTATTGAAGCTTACATCACTAAGATCAAGAACAGAAGTTTTATCTTTTGCATTCTGGATCGAATTGGCTAATGCAGTGTCTAAGATGTTGAACACCGCTGAAGGCTTGCCACCTGCTGGATCTGCATTCTCTACTAGCTTCCCGGATTTTAATGCGATTCCAGAAGCGGGAGCACTGGTTGCTGTAGGTACATATGAATCAGTTGATGGAGTTGGTGTTGGTGTTGGCGTTGGCGTCGGTGTTTCAGGTGTCTTAACAGTTACGCTTACCGTTCTCAAACCAGATGGGATTGTTGATGTTTTAGCATCATTCCAGACCTGTACATCGTACAGCTCCAAGTCGTATTTTCCCGCTGTAGATGGTTTGAAGGTTATTTTGCCTAGTGAGCCTGAGCCGTGATAAGCACCACCTGACAGATTAACACTATACTGTGTCAGTTTGCGACCGTCTCCTAGATCATAGGTTTCTGAGAATTCTGTAAGTGGAACACCAGAGAAATTCTCCTCTTGATACGTTGCCAGTTGTACGCTTGGCTGGATCGCTGGTGTTTCGAGGGAATCATCGTAAATGACAGCAAATGAAGCCCCATAGACGCCATAAACCTCATCTGTCACGGAATACCCTAGATCAACGGTTACCGGTTGTCCCACATCAATGGTGGCAGCAGATAGAGAGGGAGTTACATTGAAAATACCATCCCCTGTGCTATAAAGCAGTCGCTGAGCATAATCATCGTCGTCTGCGCCATTACCTACTTTATCAACCACATAGATTTTGTACTCATTAAGCCCCTCGTTAACAGGAACGTCAATGGAAAAAGCACCGTTATTTGCAATCACACCGCCAAATTTATAAGAATTCCCATCATAATGTTTACCTTCGGCGTACACGGTAAACCAGTTTCCAATAGGTTGTGTAGTCGAAATATAATAGGCCATTAGGTCATCATCAATAAAACCGCTGATTTGAGCCGCACCAGGATCGGTTGGCGCTTCACGTTCATACTCCTCAAGTGTGATCCCGGAAACTAATGGCTTCTCGGTATCAATTGTGAACTCGATTTTTTGTTTCTCGAGCAGTTGCCCATTGGGAAGGACAGGAGTGATGTAGTAGTGACCATCTGCTAAAGTGGACTTGGTGGAGGTCTCCAGGTCTGTTAATGTTCCATCCCAATTTGGAATCTCGTATACGCCACGATAGACCTTTTCATCGATAGAATAAACTTCACCTAAAACCGTCGCAGGAGCATCTATTGGAGAGGTTACGAAACTTATGCCATCCAGCTCTTCATTGACAGAGAAGGTAAAGGTGGTGTCGTCTGAGCGTCCATCCCCATTAGGAGAAATCTGTGGACTTTCAAAAGAAAGCTGATTAACAGGCTCTAAATTGAATTTATCGCCGACAAGTGCATTAAAGGGAAGACGAAGAGTTTCTGTACCAGAGGTTAGGAGCAGGATCCCCTCATATGCACCCTCTTTTGCTGTGTCAGATACCTTCAGTGTAAATTGTGCATATTGATCTACACCTGAGGTAATGCTGTTTGGCGCAATATTAATACTAATGTCACCAGGCGCTTCCGTAAGCCATTTGGTGGAAAGAGTATAGGTTGATCCTTTATCATTAAAATTTTCTACATAAACTGATTTCGTTACACTAGCTCCTTTTGGGAGCAGGCCGAAGGACAAGGAACCTGTGTAATAAGGGATTTCTACAGTCCCAGGTAGGCCGCTAATTAAGCTCTCTCCGACTTTAGCAATGGATTTAGCGTTTACCGATTTCTCCAGATTAATTAAACCTGCACCTTGTTGATACAGTGAGTAAGGATCCCCATCACGGTTAAAGATAGGATCAGCATTGTTCATCAGCAGTGCTTTAATTTCATTTGGTTTCAGATCAGAGTATTCACTCAGTAGCAAAGCCACAGCTCCTACAACATGTGGGGTTGCCATACTGGTGCCGCTTTTTAGGCCATAAGCATGTTCGTAATCACCATTCCAGCTAGGAATTGTGGAGTTGATATTAACCCCTGGCGCAACGACATCAGGTTTGATTAGATAATCCGGCATCCCCGGACCCATAGAGCTGAAGTTTGCTAACTGATTTACTTCAAGCCCTATATAGTAACTGATGATATCTTTAGCAGCATCCAATTGAGCTCTTATCTTTTTGCCATCTGCTTGAGTAATTCCGTAGGTAGGAATGTAATTCCCGGGCGCACCGAGGGTGGGAGTGATTTCACCAGCAGCATTATTAGCAATTAGGACAAGCTTGGCTCCAGCTGCTTTGGCATTTAGAGATTTATCTCCGAAACTCAGCACACCTCGATCGACAAGGACTACCTTATCTTTGACGTCCAAATTTGTGTAATCGGAAGGACTCCCAAGACCAGCATAAACGATCTTACTGCCAGCAATATTATCAACTAAGTCTGGGGAGTAAGTGGCTAATGTCCCTGGAATTTTTTTAACATCGCCAATATCAAAGAATGGGGTATTCACTGGGGTAGTAGAAGCACCTACACTAAGTGCGAGTTGAGATCCAGCAGGTTCGCCCAATGTTCCTACATCCGGTCCAGCGTTACCGGCGGCAACAACAACATTCACGCCAGATTTTATGGCGTTGTCAATCGCGATTGAACTTGCGGAATAGCTTTGGTTAACATCAGAGCCCAGTGAGAGGTTAATTATATCGGCTCCATCAGCGACCGCTTTCTCAATACCCGCGATTACAACCGCTGTAGGCCCGGAACCATAGGGGCCGAGCACGCGATACGCGTACAAATCCACCTCAGGTGCAACATCCAAAATTGTACCGGCTACGTGAGTGCCATGCGAGGTTTTGTAAGGGTTACCTGCTTTTGGAGGAAAGTTAGCATCAGGAGGTGTTTCTGACGGATCATCATCCTGATCATAGGCATCGTAACCGCCCTTATAATTATCCTTTAATAAAGGGTGATTTTTATCAATGCCGGTATCGACAACCGCTACCTTTACCCCTTCTCCTGTGTAACCTAATGCATGTAATTTATCCGCGCCTATAAGATTGCCACTGTCTGAATAGGAACGTGTAACAGGCAAAGTTGCTACCTCAACACTGTCTGCTAACGCATGTACTTCATCATTTGGATAAACAGCCGCAACGCCCGGAAGCTCTAGCAGCTTGTTTACTTGATTGGCTGGCAACGTAATGGAATACCCGTTAAAAATCTCACTGTATTCAAAACCGATATCGGCATCGATTTTCTGTGCTGAGGAAATAAAGCTTTTATGCTCTGAGATAATTTTACTGCGTTGTAAGGAGACTGAGGATCGTAAAGAAGAAGTTTTAGCCTCATTTTCATATACACTGACTGGTTTATTCGTTAATTCCACAATTACGGATACTGGTGCTGAACCTTTGAGCACACCCGCATAGTTATGAGGGGTCACGCTTTGAGACTGTACATTATTAGCTAGGTTAGTTGATGTTTCAAGGGATGAGTTCGCAAATGCAGCGGATGGAAAAAGGACAGAAACAGCCAGTCCGAAGCTCGCCGCCCCCATACCAAATTTCTGAATAGAGTGTTTAAAGGTACGTTTCAAATAAGTTCATCCTCCCAAATGAATTTTTATATTGCAGTGTGTATCTGTAGTTCTCCTCCTCAGCATAAAATGTAAAAAATTATGAAAATTAAATTTATTCTACAGCTATAACTTCAAATCGAATATACAACTTTAGCACTATATTGCAGGGAAGCGTTGAGGAAAATGTCGAATTCCCAGTAGATAAGTGGAATATGAGAAAAAAAGGGCATAAAACAAGCGAAAGGAAGACAATATAAAGGAATGCAACAGATATCTGAATTTCAAGCGAGAGCGGGGATAAGATGTCGGAAAGATCTATTTTAGCTTATTTTAAAAGTCCTGAAGAAGCTGAGGGAGTTGCTCGTAAGCTCCGTGCACTTCGGGCCATTGAAATTTCCGTTGATCGCTTCAGTAGATATGGAGGCACGAGCTTTAGCTCAGGGGTAAACCCAGTGACAGGCAATGTCGCCAGAATGGACTCCATGACTGCTGAGCGTACACACTCAGGTATACTAGCTGCTGCTGATACCAGCGCGAGTGGGATGAGTCATGGCGGAGATGGAGGACCGACGGGTAGAGATATTTTACTTACGGTGATCTTGCATTCTGAGTCCTATGATCAGGCATTACGTTTAATTGAAGAAGCAGGCGGGATGATTTGAATAATGATTTCATTAATAAGAAGGGAGACGATCGATACTATGGATAGAGAGAACTCGCAAATATTCTCAAAGACCGAGAAGATGAAAATGCTGTACGAAGCGAAGGCAGAGGATGTGGAGTTTTCGGCGGCGGAGGCAGATCTGGAGGATGTCGAAGCACAGGCCCGAGCGCTAGAAGCAGACAAACGTCAGTTGCATGAAATTATGAAAAAAGAATAGATGCAAAATCTAGGGAAGATACCTCACATTGTGGGGTATTTTTGCGTTCTGCTGTGTATAATTAGGGGAATAGCCCAAGTAGGGGGGAGAATATGGATAACGTTATTTTATGGATAGGTTTAGCGCTGCTTGTTGCATTCTTAACTTTTATGAATCAGAAGCAACTTTACTCTTCAAAAGTAAAACAGGCTTACCGTGAGCTGCGGGAGCTGACTGAAAAAGTTCGGTTGGAACGATCTGAGGCAAGCGATTTATACCGTTGGGAAGTTGAATTAGCGGAGATGGAGAAACACCCGAATGAACTTAATAAACTGGATGCTGAGATTGGGCTTCGCCAGGCCTTTGTGACGTATTTGGAACGGCATAGTCCTCAGGATGTAAGACTTCCAAGTTTAAAGGAGGCAGCTGCCCATCAGAAGGATTCGGTATGGGGAATCAAAATGGGAGACTACGGATCCAAGAAATGAGGAACTGTACATATAAGAGGCTAAGTTTGCTGGACCGTTACATCCGGGATGAGAGCTGGACTCTGCCGAACGTTGGCGGGGTTATTTTTATTACGAATTAAATTTATTTTAATAAAAATCATGTATTTCTCTCTACCTAATAAGAGCGTATAATTGTTCAAATATACTTCAAGATGACGCGAAAAACTTATAGATATCCAGGAGGAATTATTGTATGGGAATGGTACACTCTCAGGGAGTTACCGATGAGCTTGTTGTCCGATCTTTAGAAAGAAATTTAGCAATTATAAGGTTTGATCTTGATCGACGAGTGGCTTACGTGAACGACGTTTTTGCTAGTTCGATGGGCTATAACAAAGAAGAGATGTATGGGATGCATCATAAAGAGTTATGCTTTCCTGACTTTGTAAATAGCCCGGGCTATGAGTTGTTCTGGCAGGATCTTTATTCAGGAAAAAGTGTTCAGGATAAGATCGAACGAATGGATGCAAAAGGAAATGCGGTATGGCTGGAAGCTACATATATGCCTGTCTTTGATGAAAATAATGAACAGGTCATTGGTGTATCTAAGATAGCGACTAATATCACGGATCGACAAAATAACATGAGTGTCGTGGTACAGCGGATGCAAGAGATGTCGGACAGCTTAAATCAAAGAGCTGAGAAAGGCATTGAACGCAGTCAAGAACTATTACTGAGTGTCGATAAAATAGCCGAAGTATCCATCGAAAATACACAGACTCTAGCTAATCTGGAGACACAAGCGGTATCGATTCAGGGGATTGTACAAACGATTCGTAATATTGCTTCGCAAACGCACCTGTTAGCGCTTAACGCAGCAATTGAAGCGGCACATGCCGGGGAGTTTGGGCGAGGTTTTGACGTGGTTGCAAAAGAAGTTAGGAAGCTGTCTTCCATGGTGCAGGATTCAATCATTCAAGTGAAAGATAGTGTCGATGCTATCACACTGGAAATCGATAAAATCTCCAAAGGAACAAACCAGGTGCAAGAAAATATAGAAGATAGTCAACAGCAGATTCAAATAGCATTAGATGATTTCAAGAATATTTCTTCCTCAGCCCAGGATTTAGATACACAAGCACGAGAGGTTATGAATATCATTTAATTTCTGTATGCTGTTAGCGTGAATATAAAGGAAAGCCAGTTCTCAGATTTATGGGGAGTGGCTTTTTGTGTTGCGAGTATAATTGCTATCTTTCATCTGTTATTACTAGCATCTATAGTTTATGCTCAGAAAAACGAACCTTTTCCAGAGATTGGTTGTCATATAGATATCACAGATAAGAAAGGAGGGAGAAAGATTTGGAGACTAACCGGGAATTATTCGAAGCTTACAACAAGGATGTATATCGAACCTGCTACTATATGGTGCATGACGCGGCGGATGCGGAGGACTTGACGCAGGATGTGTTCATTACCGTATTTCGCACGAATCGTGAGAACGTAGAGCATTTGAAGGCTTGGATTATGAAAATAACGGTCAACCATTGCCTCAATCATTTGAAACGGAAGCGTACTCTACAGCAAAAAGTCTCAGACAATCTATATTTGTTTGAGAAATCTCCTGAAATTCCTGTGGAACAATTGATTGAAATGCGAGAGATGACAATGGAATGGGCGAAATATTTGAGAAAGCTACCTGTCAAACTTCGGGTGGTGATTACGCTTAGGTACATGCATGATTTCAGTTTAGCTGAGGTTTCAGAACTGCTGTCCATCCCGCTCGGGACGACCAAATCAAGGCTGCACAAAGGGCTAAAGGTACTACGGAGAATTCTGCTGGAGGCTGGGGTTCAAATTGAGGGAAAGGAGGGCGAAGTTTATGAAAAAGTTGGAGAATATGCTGGTGCATCAGTTAAATGAGGATAGAAATGTGCCCTATCCTGATTTTGAAAACATGTGGGAGAGAATAGAACAGAATACTACAACCGCTTTTCAAACTCAGATGAGCAGTGGTAAGCAGAAACGGGGGAGAAACTGGAGCAAACTAGCCCTTGTGTCATCGTTATCCGTACTTCTAGCAGCGGCGCCGGTTTATGCGGCAGTTCATTATAACTGGGATACAATGCTTCGTGGAAGAAGCGGCATTCAGGCCGCACTGCCACAGGAACTCGGACAACAGCTGGATCAATCAGTGACAAAGGATGGAGTAACGCTAAAGCTACGTACAGCTGTCGTGGATAAGAAACGGACGGTGATCTTATTTACCTTGGATGTAGGAGGACGGAAGGATAATGAATATTGGCGTGTGGGTGGGATGACTCTGAAAGGTCCTGAAGGGGAGAAGAGGTTTGAAAAGTTTACATATCTGAACTGGGACGAGAACAACCATATATATTACGGTTATTTCGAAAGTGAATGGACACCAAAGCAGGATATAGTGAATGCTCAGGTTGTTTTGGATAATATCCAGGCCTTTAGTTTACAAACATTGGATTTACCGCTGGATGTCGACTCGACGAAGACACAGAGCTTCCCTATTGGACAGGAAGGGATGCGTAGCATAGAAGTGAAGCCGTTTACCCAAGATCAAGACATGCTGTTGTTATCATCAGGAATTATTTTTGACCAGCCGGACGTGAAAAAGTGGGCTTACCCAGAGATATTTGTGTATAACAATGGAACGCTAATAAATTGGCAAACTGGCTCTACATTTGCTCTACCAGGAGTGAATGGGGAGTATACAGCGAAGCAATATTATAAAGCGGAAGATGTTTCCGGCGTTAAACTGACTTATAAGCTGCAATATATGAAGAAAGAAAAAGATATAGCAGTACCAAAGGTATTTAATATTCAATTAAGCAAAAAGGAGATGGAAAACGGGACAATGAGTACAAGCCTAAATCTGCCGCTCGAGGTAGCTGAAACGGACTTCATGCTGGAGAAGCTGGTTGTGACGCCAACGCAAATTCGAGTCATAGTTAGAAGTAAGGATAAATACTATAGCTTCCCTTATAAAAAGTACGCTCTTGAAATAGGAGGTAAGACTATTGAGAGTAGATCAAAGATATCTCCAGATGAGCCAGCGTTGACAGAGCTTCTATTTGAGCGACCATTTGATCTTGAAATTACAAAGGGGACTCCGATTACCTTTGTAGCTAAATATAAGGTGACTCAGCATGGTAGTTACAACATGAATAATGATGATAAAATACCCCTTCTCTTAACAAACATCTCTCAAAAGAAACAGACGATAATCCAGCAGCTCAGCGGATATCCCGTGAATTGGACCTATTATATACAGGGAGCCGATCTTTATGTCGAAACTGGAAGCGAAGATGCTCGTTTTGGTGGAATTAACAACACCCATATTGGGCTGGATAGAGAGCGCCTTCTAGGTAAAACGGTTATTCCTACTTTCACAGGAGATGGGAGCAACAAGAATATAGAGGTATATAAGAATTTTAAAGGTACAGAAGCTACTATTTATAATTACTTCTACACCACGGATGATCCGGAAAAAGAGACGAGAGTACAGATCCGGCCTTAAGAGGTAGGCAATTCGTAAGCGTATAGAAAATAGATTAACTTTTTTAAGGGGTGAACCTTGTGTTCTTCCCTTTTTTTCGTATACAGTGAGTAGATGTGAATGTATTCAGCTAGGACTGGTGTAAAGGAGAGAAGAAGGATGGAAGACACTCGCTGTGCTTGGGTCAATGATGATCCTCTATATATTGCCTATCATGATGAGGAGTGGGGCAAGCCTCTGTGTGATGACCAAAAGCTGTTTGAATTGCTTATGCTGGAAGGGATGCAGGCAGGGCTGAGCTGGTACACGGTACTAAAAAAACGGGCGCGTTTCAGAGAGGTATTTGACAGATTTGATCCGAATAAGATTGTTCATTATGATGAAGCCAAAATTGCGGAGCTAATGAGTGATCCCGGGATTATTAGAAATCGATTGAAAATTGATGCTATCATCCGTAATGCGGGTGTATATTTGCAAATTTGCGAGGAACATGGCAGCTTTGCAGAGTATCTCTGGAGCTTTGTCGGAGGTGTGCCTACTATTAACCATTGGAAGACTCGTGCAGATGTACCTGCATCGACGGCTCAGTCTGATGAGATGAGTAAGGCATTAAAGAAGAAAGGCATGAAGTTTGTGGGTACTACAATCTGTTATGCTTTTATGCAGGCATCGGGGATGGTGAATGATCATTCGCTCAACTGCTTTTGTAGGCGTAAAGAGGACGTCGCAGGTCATTGAGCTGTAGTTTGGCGTTACACCAATAAGAAATGTTATACTATGAAGCGAATGCTTTCGAAGCGAGTTTTGCACGAAGGAGATCAATGAAGCAAATGCTCACAAAACTAAGCCTATGCTTTCGAAGCGAGTTTTGCACGAAGTAAATTCAAGTGTAGCAAATGCTCACAAAACTTTTAGGAGGATTACATAAAGATGTTATGGCATGAAGTGACGATACATACAACAGAAGAAGCTCAGGAAATGATTTCGAATTTTTTATATGAAGCTGGTGCAGGTGGGGTTTCTATCGAGGAATCCGGTACACTGAATAAAGAACGGGATACACGTTACGGTGAATTGTACGACCAACCTTTGAATGATATTCCTGAAGGGGAAGCGGTCATAAAGGGTTATTATGCCGATTCCACAGATATGGATGCTGTTATAGAAGAATTGACTCCACGGGTAGCCGAATTGCATGAGTACGGGATTGATCCAGGCAAAGCGTTGATTTCTTGGAAGACTGTGGATGAAGACGAATGGGCGCATGCTTGGAAGCAATATTTCAAACCGCTACGCGTATCCAAACGTCTTACCATTAAACCAACCTGGGAGGAATATACGCCTGAGAGTCCGGATGAAGCCATCATTGAGATCGATCCTGGCATGGCATTTGGTACTGGGACTCACCCTACAACAGCTCTGTGCCTACGTGCACTTGAAAAGAATATTAGCGGCGGTGAAGAAGTTATCGATGTCGGCACCGGTTCAGGAATTCTGGCTGTAGGTGCGATGCTGCTAGGTGCAAAATCCGTATTGGCCTTAGATCTAGATCCGGTGGCTGTGGAAAGTGCACGGGAGAATGTAGCCCTTAACAAGCTTGAATCGTCCATAACGGTAAAAGAGAGTGATCTTCTATCGCTGCTGGGCGGGGAAGGCGTAGCTGATACAGCGGCTGGAGAGATGTGGCCATCCGCTAGACCTGGTCACTCACTAGAAGGAGCCGTTCCTGCTAAGCAAGATCAAGAAGGCAGTCTTGGCGTGACATTGCCTGTACAAATTGTGGTTGCGAATATTTTGGCGGAAATCATCGTATTGTTTACGGATGATGTATACCGCGCGCTTCAGCCTGGAGGCCTCTACATTACCTCAGGTATATATAAAGATAAAGAAGGACTTGTGGCGAACGCGCTGAAAGCGTCTGGTTTTGAGATTATTGAAATATCCCGTGAGGAAGATTGGGTGGCGTTTACAGCCGGAAAGAGGTAAAGATGGATATATTACAAAATATAATTCGAGTAGATTTAGATCAGCTTCCTTTCCTGCTCATTACAATTTTAATTGCTTTTACAGTACATGAATTCAGTCATGCTTATTTCGCGAATAAGTTCGGTGACCCAACAGCAAGATTACTTGGCCGCATGACACTTAACCCTGCTGTTCATTTCGATTTCTTTGGTATTTTGCTGCTGCTAGTTGCTGGCTTCGGTTGGGCACGTCCGGTTCCGGTAAACCGCGATAACTTTAGTCGTCCTCGTCTCATGGGAGTCATCGTGTCGGCTGCGGGACCAATCAGTAACCTGCTCTTAGGAATTATTGGTGCTATAATATACGGTGCACTTGCGGCAACTGGAGTTCTAGATAATATCTCGAATGATCGCATGCTCGAGGCTGTATACTTATTCTTTGGCACCTTCATTCAATGGAACTTCTTCCTGTTTCTGTTCAATCTTATTCCGCTGCCGCCACTGGATGGCTATCGGATTGTGGAAGATATCGCCCCACGTTCGATCCGCGGCAAATTACAGCAATTTGAACAATGGGCTGTATTCCTCTTTTTATTGATTCTGTTTATTCCTGGGCTACGGACGTATACGATTGATCCGCTCGCAGGCTGGGCTAGTGAAATGTCGAGAACATTTGTACAGCTGTCTCTAAGAATTTTTGGTAGCTAAGGTAAGGATGAAGTCTGTTCAACCTTTGTCAAACATTGTATTATGTAATTTGATCAAAATTTGATAGTTAGTTTTCGTCTGACCGAACCTTATATTTCTTGAAGAAACGGGTGACGTCCTTATAGGGCGGCTAAGCCGTTTCTTCAAATATAAGAAAGTATAAGTTTCACTCTATACTTTATGATTTATATTTCTCGATTAAACGCTTACCGTCCTTATAGGGACGCTGAAGGCGTTTATATTTGTTACTGAATTTATGAACAGGATGATGATGAGATGCAGCGATATTTCGTTACACCGGAGCAGTTTGGTGCGGATACCGTGAGAATTGATGGGGAAGACGCCCGTCATATTGCTAAAGTGATGCGTGGTAAGGCAGGGGACAAGCTTATTGTTAGCGATGGTGTTTCCCGTGAGGCATTAGTAGAGATTGCGCAGATTGAAATTGGGGAAGTCACTGTGAACATTCTGGAGTCCCTGGAGATGACGCATGAACCTCGAATTAAAATTACAGTAGCTCAGAGCTTGCCTAAAGCTGATAAGATGGAAACTGTCATTCAGAAGTGTACAGAGATTGGTGCTGTAGGCTTTGTTCCTTTTCTGTCAGAGCGTACAATAGTGCAATACGACGAGCGTAAAGAAAGCAAACGACTGGATCGCTGGCGTAAAATTTGTAAGGAAGCTGCCGAACAGGCACATCGGAACATCGTTCCATCTGTAGGATCACCGTTGTCCTGGAAGCAGCTTTTGCAGACTTTTAGTGAATATGATGCTGTTTATTTCTGCTATGAAAAAGAGGAAGGCTTACAGCTTCGAAGCAGCGTCGCTCCATGGTTAGCATCGCTTTCACCGAAGTCTGGCGGGAAAGTTATGGTTGTGGTAGGTCCTGAAGGAGGTTTTACTCCGGAGGAATGCCTCAAGGCAGAAGAAGCCGGGGCAGTATCCGTAGGACTAGGACGGCGAATTCTGCGCTGTGAGACAGCGGGCATGGTTGCCGCTGCTTGTATATTATATGAATCTGGAGAAATGGGAGGAGCTTAAGAGATGCCATCCGTAGCGTTTTATACTTTAGGTTGTAAAGTGAATTTCTATGATACCGAAGCCATTTGGCAGCTATTTAAAAATGAAGGTTACGAGCAGGTTGATTTCGAGGGTCCCGCCGATGTATATCTAATTAATACTTGTACAGTAACTAACACAGGTGACAAAAAAAGCCGTCAAATGATCCGACGTGCCGTGCGCCGTAATCCAGAGGCCATCGTGGCCGTAACAGGCTGCTACGCACAAACCTCTCCTGGGGAGATTCTAGATATTCCTGGAGTTGACCTTGTTATCGGTAACCAGGACCGCGATCAGATCATGACACATGTGAAAAATATTGAAGCCTCACGTCAGCCGGTCAATGCTGTGCGTAATATTATGAAGACACGTGAGTTCGAAGAGATGGATGTGCCAGGCTTTGCAGATCGGACGCGTGCTTTTATGAAGATTCAGGATGGTTGTAACAACTTCTGCACCTTCTGCATCATTCCATGGTCGCGTGGACTTTCTCGCAGCCGTGATCCCAAAAGCATCGTAGCTCAAGCGCATCAATTGGTAGAAGCAGGGTATAAGGAGTTTGTACTTACGGGTATTCATACCGGAGGTTACGGTGATGATCTTGATAATTACCGTCTTTCCGATTTACTGTGGGATCTAGATAAGGTAGATGGTCTGGAACGGGTTCGTATCAGTTCTATCGAAGCTAGTCAGATTGATGAGAAGCTGCTTGAGGTGCTGAACCGTTCCTCCAAAATGTGCCGTCATTTGCATATTCCGTTACAAGCCGGTCATAATGATGTGCTGAAAGCGATGCGCCGTAAATATACGACAGAAGAGTATTACGCAAAAATGCAATTGATCCGCCAGGCGATGCCAGATGTCGGGATTACCACTGACGTTATCGTTGGATTCCCGGGTGAGACCGATGAGATGTTCCGTGCCGGTTACGATTTCATGAAGGCTGTGAATTACTCGGAGATGCATGTATTCCCGTATTCCAAGCGGACAGGTACTCCTGCAGCGCGGATGGAGAATCAGATCGATGAGGAGATCAAAAATGTACGCGTGCAGGAACTGATTGATCTATCCGAAGAAATGCAATTAGCATATGCCCGTAAGTTTGTAGGACAGACGCTTAGTGTGATTCCAGAAAGATCCGCTAAAGGAGCTCCGGGCCGCAATATCCAGCATGGATTCAGCGACAACTATTTGCAGGTCTTCTTTGATGGAGAGGATTCACTTCAAGGAGAGCTTTGTGAGGTGAAGATCACCGAAGCTGGTGTGAACGAATGCCGAGGCCAATTGGTCGGGGTTAGTCAGAGTGGTCTTAAGCAGGCTGTCCGATGAGACAAGAATACACGTTTTTTTAAAAGGGGGTGTCCCAAATAGCCAGTTCATGGCTCTGGGATGACTCTTTTTTTTGACGAATTATCAAGTTAAGTGCGATAGTTCTTTCATGAGGCTTCCTTAGAAGACTTCTATTCGAGGGATTTGCGAGGGTGGCTGTTATACGGATTGCTTCGGCGAGTTGATCATTAATAGCGGAAAAGAAATATGCACTCTCGGAGCAGCCCATTTGCGTTCTTGGTGGAGCCTCGTTACCAGGAGGAATAAGGATCTGAAAATAGACTTTCATGTCATGAATGCTCTTCTGGTCCGCATAGCAAGCAAATTCTTTATCTTGGTCTGTCGCCGTTTGTAACGGTAAGGGTACTGAGTAGCTACGACCCCGTAAGCAACCTCCATCGTGTGAACTGTTCGGTCCGGCATCTTCAATGCTACACGTACTGGCGTGTCTTCCGTTCTCTGATCGGGTGCCAATGAGCAAGTGAACAGGTGTCTATTAGCTTTGGTCTAGCTCTACGCTCGTGATGCAGTTGCTGGGTAATCCGTGCGCTATAAGCTACGTTCGGATTGCAGCCACGATCAGTTCTCTTGAAATGGTTGAGAGCCGAAGCCTAGCTGACACCCAATCTTCCGGTGGACCAATCTAATCTATGCAGCGTTTCTAGTTACCCTCGTTTAATTATGATAAGATTGGAGTAGCTCATGTTAGGATCTCCTGTACAAAATGATTTTGTGGTGACTTCCATTTCACCCGAAAATAGCATGTACCTTTTTGTTTTTCTAGGTGTCGCACTTCATATTACAATCGGTCAGATCAAAACTGAGAAAAAGGAAGTTGCAGTCGGATATCAAGGAGGGACAATTAGAGTAGCCAATCTATTTTATGTCCTTTACAAGGTAGTAAAGAACATAATGAGATAATTCTATGAATATCAAGAAAAATAATTACTACTAATAACATCCAATTCCTGCGACGATCATCTGGCCTATTTTTTCGACTGAGGTATTTCAGAGGAGAGCAATTGGACTGATAATTACGAACGACCTAACCGCATCACTCCTGTTTTTTTGGGCTTAAGGGATAAGTGTCGTGAATATAGGAATGTTAGAGGGAATTATCGAAAGGACTAAAAACATGAATAGTGATTTTTCTTATCAATCCAAATTGAGAATAAAGCATCAGGAATTTGCTTCACTAAAAGAGTTTATAGATTTTATTGATTTTCTTGGAAATGGTAATTCAACTGACCTAAATGCTTCTTTTGAAAATCAAGAATATACATATTCAACTTCAGAATTCAGTAAATTATTAGATGAGATGAATTCAGCAAAAAGTATTTATAATATCACAATGTCTATCCAATCCAACGAAACAATAATTGATTTTACTTATACCTCTTTAAACCTAATTAAAAATAATGCAACTATTAGTTTATCCTCTAACAGTATAGAAAAAATTCGAGAGACTCAAAGTAAAATAAATGAAGAATTAAGAAAATATAAAAATCCAACTAGGAGAAATTTTATTAATGGAGTAAGCATTCTCTTTGGAGTGGTTTTATTTTTGAGTATGTTCTCTGGTATTGTGCCAACCGGTAACATTATTGAAGGAGATTTTTCATTTAGTTCTTCTTTATTCTTTGATTTAATAATAGCAACTGGATTTCCAGTCTTATTTAGTTTTTTTATTTATCAAGCTTTTGTTCCTACTATAAGAATTAAAAGTAATAAAGGCTTTATAAATTCACTAAAGATCTATTTATCTAGGGATTATAAATCAATCATTAAGGATATAGTCCTTGCCACTATATTTCTATTACTTGGATTGCTTATTAAGTAAATGCATTATACCAGGCAGTTATAGGATCATAGAGGTATTAAGAAATTAGATAAAGAGAGCACTCAGTGAAGTTAAGTCTTGGATCCAGCGCTGCTCCTTTAATCTCTTAGGTTCTTGAATTTCAGACAGTTACACGTAAAAATATTGAATTGAGGAAAAGAGCTTGAAACAAACTTTTAGTAACTTATTTGATAAATTATTTTTTTATCACCATTGGTTTTTACACAAAGGGAGGTTTGCTCCGACAAGAATTGGAGACGCTTTTTACATAATAATTGGGATCATGATTTTACTTTACACTTTTATCGGAGATAATGAGTTTTTTATTGAGAAGTTTGCTGGAATATTTGGTGTTTTGATTTTTTTTACTTTGTTCTTAATCACTTTCAAATCATATTGGATTAAGCCACCAAAATTTATTCGAAAAAGTAATGATGAAGTAAGTGGTTTTCTCAGCATGTTTAGTCATTCCTCATATCTTTATGGACTAACAATATTTACATTTTTTCTTACCTTCACGATGAGTGGATTAATGATGGTAGCTTCCCAATTCATTATTGGAGTGAATTTTGATTGGCAAGTAATATTTTATAATTTACTATTTTTATCAATGTCTTTGTTTACAGTACTTTATTTTATGTATCACATCTCGAAAGATAAAATCACTATAAAACAAGCAAAAGCAAGAATTTCTTTTTATTTATTATGTTCAGGTTGTATCACTGCAGGATTATTTGGATCTTCATTTAGGGTAGCAGTCACCCCATTTCTTACCTATGTGGGTATTGGATATCTATGTTTAAGATATTTAATTGATAAAATTGATAGTGAGAGTTGAATGAAATAAATTAGTATAACTTCATTTATAGAGGATAATGCTTCGGAGCTGGCTTCTTAACTCAGAACGAGACCATTTTGAAGAAGTATGTTTGGCAGACAATTCTGCAAATGTGCCTGGGTTCAACTCTGAATTGGATTGAATTAGAAGGAATTATAGTTCTTTTGGCGTCGTGAATACTTAATCGTTATGGGTAATGGTTCTATTGTTCAAAAAACGAATTCTGAAATGTTATTACAGATCGAATAAGACGAAATATCTAAATTGAAATTAATGGATGAATTGATTAAAAAAGAAGAAACAAATATTATAAAAGTAATTCAATAATATCAAAAAGTTCTTGTGTGGACTTTGACGTACTTTTAGGGAGAGACCAAAACGGTTGCTAAAGCAACCGTTTTTTGGTTCTCGGCTACCATTTTGGCTGTATATAAATCATAGAGATATATTTTTTTAATTTTATCTGGAGTATAAATTTGGAGCTACCAATAATTCAAACCATGATAATAGCTGTTTCATGAATATACGCTGGCGAACTTGCACTATACCTATGTGACAGCAATACATAGTAAAAAGGAAAATCCTTATTGCTTCGGCGAGTTGCTCATAGGTAACGAAAGTGAAGTTATGTCTTTTTGGTTTGAATTCCCGGAGTAGACCATTTGTGTTCTCGATAGAGTTTCGTTGTCAAAAAGAATTAGGATCCACAAAATAGACCTATATGTCGTGAACGGCTACCAGATTCGCGTAACAAATAAATTATTTAATTCGATCAGTTTTCGCCGATTGGAATTTACTGTAAGGTTACTGACTAGTCAAAATCCCGAAGGCAACTTCCTTCGAGTGAGGTTTTCGGTCCGGCATCTTCTGTTCGCTGAAAGTCTCCGCACTACGCTTAATCTTCCGGCATGCTCAATCTAATCGATGCAGTGTTTCTAGTTTACTGGTTTTAATTATGTTGAGATGGGAGTAGCTCATGTTGGGTTCTCTTGTACAGAATTGTATTGTAGTGACTCCAATGTACATGAAAGCAGCATGGATCTTTTTGTTTTTCTAGGTGTCGCACTTCATATTTCAATCCGTCTTTTAAAAAAACAAACGTAATATCATGATCGAAACAATCCCCGTAAGTACAGTTCCCAGCAGACTACGGGTCTTTATCGCGATCCAAAAAGTAGGAATTGCCGCAAAAAGCTCAACATTATTAGCTATAGGCGAGAATTTTCCATCATTTAAGAGGATCTCCTGACCTATTAGTGCCGCCATAACAGAGATAGGAACATAATTTAACCAGCGCATTCCCCATTCAGGCAGTTCGAATCGGCTTAGAATCATTAATGGAACCACCCTTGGAATGAAGGTTACCAAAGCCGCCCCTAGAATAATTAAAAATACTTCCCATCTCACTTCCATTTTTCAAGCACCATCCCTACTGTTGACGCAATGAGCGTTGCAATAATGACACCTACACTACCGGAGAATACGAAGGAGCTAGCTACAGCAATGATTACTGCTAGGATTGCGACAACCAAATCGAGTTTTATTTTATTACGATCAATCATGGAAATAACAAGGATGCCAATGAACATGGCAGGTAAAGCAAACTGTAGACCGAATTGATCTGGATCAGAAATCCACTGTGCCAAAAAAGCTCCCGCTATATTCGCAATAAACCAATTTAAATAAGCAGTGATATTGAGGCCATGCATCCATTTTTCACTGATTTGTTGCTTATTCACCGTTTGATTTATAGCAACCCCAAAGGTCTCATCTGTCAATAAGGTTCCAACCAGCATATTTCGTAGTGGGGTAAGATGCCGGAAATAAGGTGAAAGAGCTGCACTAAGCAAAATGTGCCGAAGATTCACGATAAATATCGTAACGATAATAGCAACAGGCGAGCTGCTTACTGCTATCATTCCAGCAGCTATAAACTGTGCAGAACCGGCATAAAGCATCAGACTTATCAAGGCAATCTCAGCAATGCTCAGCCCGGCTGTCTTTTGAACAACACCTGCTGCAAGTCCAATGCTTAAATAACCAAGTAGTGTGGGAATACAATCTTTTACCCCTTTAAGGAAGCTATCTTCCTGCTTTGGAGAAGGGATTGCATCTAGTTGAATGTTCTGTGTACTCATCGTAACCCCCTTGGTTCATTAAAGAATGTAGTAGCTAGCATATTACTTCCTAATATATTGATCAACCCTTCACCTGATTATCTAGTCTGAAAGTCCTGAATTTGGCTTTATGGAGATATAAGGTAAACACTTGGTGTACAATTGTCGATATAAGTAAAAGAGTGTGGGGATAAACCACCAAACGACATTATAGCCCAAGGGAGAGAACAAATGACTGTGTACAGGAAAATGACGAAAATGCTCCTCATCATGATATTGTTAGCTACTGCGGTTTTTCCGGTAAGTGTCTTTGCAGCTGCCGGCGACATTAACTCGATCGAATTCGAAAGCTCAGCCAAAGTGCAGCTTACGGTTGGACAAACGCCAAAGCAACTGAAGGTATATGCGAATGTGGAAGGGTCCTCCTCCAAAAGAGATGTGACTGGTGCAGTGGTATGGAATTCTTCTAACACTAACGCTGTGAAAGTAGTAAATGGCTTATTGACTCCAATAGATAGCGGAAAAGCTATTATTACAGCTACTTATAATAATGCGCTCGCTACTATTGAAGTAGAGGTAACACATCCGATCAAAGAATTGAAGCTCGAATATAGCTCCGAAGGGAACTATAAATTGGGTGACGAAGAGGATAAATTGCTGGTTAAAGCCAATGCGATTGGTGGCGAAACCGCGACTTCTGCTAAGAATGTTACAGCTGATACCACTTGGAGCAGCTCCAACACAAGCGTATTGACGATTGCAGAAGGTAAGATCACACTGGCAGGTGAAGGTACCTCAACCATTACTGCCAAATACAAGGACTTAACAGCAACCTTTAAAGCAGTAGTGAAATTGCCTTATTCGGGAATTGAGCTTAAAAATGATAAGGGTACGGTAATTAAGGAAATTGAAATGCTCGTTGGCGATAATCCAGTGAAAGTAGCTGCGTTTACCAAAGAGACTACAAAGACAACCGCAAATGATATTTCCGCCAAAGCGGAATGGTCTTCTTCCAATACAAGTGTTGCTACGGTTGACAAGGGAGAGATCAAAGTACTATCCGCAGGAAAATCTGTAATTACAGTAGCTTATCTGGGGATTACACAAACTGTAGATGTATATGTACGTGCTCCTTATGAAGCGTTACTCCTAGCCCCATCAGGCGATCAATTCCTGTTTATGGGTGAGAGTTTGAACGTTAAAGCAGAGGTTCGAGATGCTGCGAATTCCACTCCGAATGTATCGGGTAGTGCAGTATGGAGTTCGGACAATCAGCTCGCGGTGACGGTTACTGCAGGAAGTGATGCTGCAGCAGTCACTGCAAAAGCAGTGGGAACTTCGACTGTTAAAGCAGAACATATGGGCGTTAGTAAGAGTTTTAAGGTAACTGTATATCCAACGATTACTGAGTTGGAAGCTGATAAAAAGGAACTGGACTTGTACACAGAGGATTCCGTTAGTTTGCCAAAGGTAAACGGAACTAAACTAGATGGAACGAAGCTGGATCTCAGTCAAGAAATCGAGTGGACTTCTGCCAACGATGAGATCGCCATCATCAAAGATGGCAAGCTCGTTGCTGAAATGGCGGGTACTGTTAATATTGTCGGCAAAATAAAATCAGAGAACCCTACCTCCTCTAAAGCAGCAATTCGTGAAAAAAGTGTTGTAGTGAGTGTTACAGTTAAAGATAAGGTTCATATTTTGCTCGGACCAGAGGAAAACGTTGTGATTGTTACTGGTGAAGAGAAGGCTGTTCCTGAAGTTAAAGCTGTAATGGAAAATGGGAATGAACTCGATGCTACAGGTACTATGGAATGGGAGATTACCGGTACGAATGCCATTATCAAGACAACATCCTCCGGCAAGGTAATCAAAGGATTGGTGAAGGGTTCTGCCACTTTAAAGGGAACCTACGCTAATAAGACCATCAGTATTCCGGTTACTATTGAACAGAAGGTTAATAAGATTGTTGTAGAACCGAATGCGATTGAATTGAATATTAAAGGCTCTAAATCCATAAAGGTAACGGCTTACTACTCTAATGGTAAGACAGGAAATATCTCCAGCAGCATGAATTGGGAGTCCTCGAATGAGGCAGTTGCCACGGTTAAAAGTACATCTGTTAAAGCCATAACAGAAGGAACTGCGACGTTATCAGGTTCTTACCAAGGGCTCGCTGCAAGTGTCAAAATTAATGTAGTTCCTAAGCTAATGAAGTTGACTGTTAATGAGAATAGACTGAAGATGGCTCCGGGAGCTGTTCAGAACGCAGTTGTGATTGCGCAGTATGATACGGGGAAGACAGCTGTTGTTACTGGAAGTGCGGCATGGACTAGTTCTAAGCCTGCTGTAGCTAGAGTATCTGCTAGCGGTCAGATTGTAGCTGTGAGCAAAGGCACGGCATCCATTAAAGGAAAGATTGGCACCAAGACAGTGACGGTAACTGTTACTGTGAAATAGATAGAACATATCATATAATGAATCTATAAGTGGTCTGGGTCTGCAAAGCCAACATTAATGTTGCTTTGCAGATTTTTTTTATTATATTCTATATTAATTCCGACTATTCCGATGTATAATAACATAAAATGAAAAAGATGCACTGGGGGAGATTAAAACATGGCAAAACAAAAGGTGTTATCGATTAAGACGATTGTTGCGATTGGTATCGGTTCTGCTTTATTCGTTATTTTGGGCAGGTTCGGTTCGATTCCATCCGGAATTCCAAACACTAACATTGAGACTACATACGCTTTACTGGCATTGTTCGCATTGTTATACGGTCCGTTTGCCGGATTACTCATTGGCCTGATCGGACATACACTGAAGGATGCGATTTTTTATGGTTCCCCTTGGTTCAGTTGGGTGATCGCTTCTGGCATTGTTGGGCTCGTTGTTGGTCTGCTTGTGGCTAGGATTGGGATTCATGATGGGGAGTTCGGACGAAAGGAATTGATTCGTTTTAATCTGGCCCAGATTGTAGCGAACGCAATCGCCTGGTTCTTAGTAGCACCTGTACTGGATATTCTAATCTATGCGGAACCAGCGAATAAAGTATTGACACAAGGACTTATCGCCGGAGCATCCAATATAGTCACTGTGGCAGTGATTGGTTCACTACTCGCAATTGCATATGCTAAGACAAGAACGAAGCAAGGCAGCTTGACCAGAGAAGCCTGAGTAGCATATAATCCAAACCAAAAGCCGGTGGAGATCACCGGCTTTTTCATGACTATAAAACATATAATGGAAGTGGAATTCTTCAAACGAAGCTAAGAGGAAGGTCAAAGATGAAAAAAGCAGTGATTGAATTTAAGGATTTCAGTTTTCAATATCGGGCACAGCAGGAACCTACACTCGCAGACATCAACTTAACGATTGCCGAAGGGGAGAAGGTACTTATCGTGGGACCCTCTGGTTCTGGAAAAAGTACATTGGCTCATTGTATAAACGGACTCATCCCTTTTGCCTATAAAGGTGAAATGTCTGGGTCATTGCGAATTATGGGTCTGGAGCAGAAAGAACTTAGTATTGCAGCATTGTCGGATCAGGTAGGGATTGTATTGCAGGACCCGGACGGACAATTTGTTGGATTAACGGTTGGAGAGGATATCGCCTTCAGTCTGGAGAATCACACGGTTCAACAGGCCGAAATGATAGAAAAGGTAGTGGCTGCGGCAACAGCCGTGGATATCCACGAATATTTGGGAGCGTCACCTCAGGAATTGTCAGGCGGCCAGAAGCAGAAAACGACCTTAGCTGGTGTTCTAGTTGGTGATGTGGACATCCTGTTGTTTGATGAGCCTTTGGCAAACTTAGATCCTTATACCGGTACAAAAGCGATAGAGCTTATTGATCGAGTGCAAAAAGAGACCGGTAAAACGGTTATTATTATCGAGCACAGACTCGAGGAAGTACTTCATCGTGCGGTGGACCGCATTATTGTGATCCATGATGGACGCATTGCGGCGGATATGCCAGCAGCTGAGCTGTTAAGTACTAGCTTACTTTCAGAAGTAGGTATTCGGGAACCTCTCTATTTAACAGCTTTAAAGTATGCAGGATGTACGATTACATCAGATATGAATCCACAGCATATAGATGAAATTCTGCTGGACTCCTGCTCCAGTAAGCTTGAGTACTGGTATGATGACAATAAAGCGCGGCAGGATAAGATCGTGAATCTACCTATCCTGGAGTTACGAGATATTTCATTCGGTTACGAAAAGAATCGACCAGTGCTTCATAAGCTTAACCTCCTTATTCATAAAGGAGAAATGGTCTGTATAGCCGGTCGAAACGGGGCAGGGAAATCCACGGTATCTAAGCTCATCTGTGGATTTTATAAGCCGACCTCCGGATCGATTCTGATGAACGGAAGAGACATTGCAAAGGATACGATTAAGGAGCGGGCAGAGCGGATCGGTTTCGTGATGCAGAATCCTAATCATATGATTTCTAAGACGCTTTTATATGATGAGGTTGCACTAGGCCTTAAATTACGGGGGGGATCTGAGGAGGATATTCGTGAGCGAGTGCATCATGTTTTGAAAATATGCGGTCTATACGTTTTTCGTAGCTGGCCCATCTCTGCGCTCAGCTATGGTCAGAAGAAACGTGTGACTATTGCTTCTATTATGATCCTGGAGCCGGAAGTAATCATATTAGATGAGCCGACTGCAGCTCAGGATTATAGACACTACAACGAAATGATGGAATTTCTTTTGACGCTTCGGGAACAGGGGATGACGGTCATTATGATTACGCATGACATGCATCTTATGCTGGAGTATGCCGATAGAGCTGTAGTGTTGTCTGATGGCGTGAAGCTTGCTGATGATAGCCCTGAGCGAGTATTAACCAATATAGAAGTAGTAAGGAATGCTAATTTGAAGGAGACCTCACTATTTACATTGGCTATGAAGGCCCAATTGGATCAGCCTGAAGAGTTCGTAAGAAGATTTATTGCATACGATAGGAGGAGCCGGGGCGGATGAAGGCCACAATGTTAACTTTTACGAAGCAAGATTCACCTATTCACCGTCTTACAGGCGCCACTAAGTTGATTCTATTTGTAGTTTGGTCTGTGACTGGGATGATTACATATGATACAAGATGTCTAATAGTGATGTTATTATTTAGTTTGATTGCCTTTAGAGTTTCTAAAGTTCAATTTCAGGATTATGCTTTCGTACTATATTTTATCCTGATCTTCTTTGTGCTTAATCATATAGCTATCTTTATTTTTTCTCCTTTGGAAGGTGTAAAGGTTTATGGTTCACGTCATGATATTGTTCATCTTGTAGGTCGGTATACCGTTACATATGAGCAGCTATTCTATCAATTAAATATTGCCCTTAAGTATGCAGTAGTCATTCCCATGGCACTGTTGTTCCTTCTAACGACAAATCCAAGTGAATTCGCAGCGTCTTTAAACCGGATTGGTGTGAATTATAAAATTGCATATTCTGTATCGCTTGCGCTGCGGTACATTCCGGATATCCAAAGAGATTATGAGAATATATCGTTCTCTGCTCAGGCACGGGGAATAGACATCTCCCGAAAAGAAAAGTTGCCTAAGCGGCTTAAAAATATCATTTCGATTCTAATGCCCTTGATTCTGACTAGCATTGAGCGAATTGAGAATATTAGTACGGCTATGGAGTTACGTGGCTTCGGAACTAAGAGAAAACGAACATGGTACAGCAGTCGTCCGTTCTCAAGAAAGGACTATATTGCTTTGATCTTATTCGCTCTGATCGCAATATCTTCGACAGTAATCACTTTTTACGATGGTTCGCGGTTTTATAATATTTTCGATTGAAGTATAATAGTACAGTTGTGGAAAGTTTGGGTTCAGGCATTACAGTATATCGTTACGATTGAAGACGTTTCTCCAGTCTTGACCAAACAGGCAGGTAACATAATGGTAGTGCAATTA
Organism: Paenibacillus pseudetheri; assembly: GCF_924513355.1. Lineage (NCBI taxonomy): Bacteria > Bacillati > Bacillota > Bacilli > Caryophanales > Paenibacillaceae > Paenibacillus > Paenibacillus pseudetheri. Next base: position 101,275 of record NZ_CAKMAB010000008.1, on the reverse strand, counting down.
GCGAGCATACTACATTAAAAATAGTCTGTGCATGGGCGATTTGTGAGGCGGCTCCTCCGCCAATCCATGCAGCAGTTGCTTGTAGCGGCCCGATTAGAGGTAGGAACAGTAGCGCACCGCCTACATTGAGCGCAACATGCGACCAAGCGACGAAGACGCCAGAAGATGAGCCGCCGATGGAAGCAATGACTGCCGTGAAGCAGGTACCGACATTAGCACCGAGCACGATGGCTATGCCGAGCTCTGGCGGCATGGCACCCGAGGCAGCAATACCCATGGCCATGGCTATAACTGCTGCGCTGCTATGTAACAGGGCAGTTAAGCAGGCACCTGCGGCGAGTCCCCATAGGGCACTTGTGGCGGCATGATTCAGGAACCAGAGGAATAGGCCACTCTCTTGAAGAGTTCCGCCGATGGATTGCATGACTGCGATTCCCCATAAGACTAGGGCGAATCCTGATACAGCCAGGCTGATGAATTGCAGCGGCTCCGATATTTTCCGGCACAGTGCTGCCGCCCGTGACGTATGTGGTAACTCGCCTGCTATAACCGCAGCTGCCCACAGACTCAGCGAGGCAGCCAGCAATGGGGAGGCCATGGAATTGATCTGAAGTCCGATCAGTTCTGTGGTCAAAGTAGTGCCGATGTTGCTACCTAAGATAATGCCTAGTGTACGAGCATAGGTGAGCAGGCCGGCATTCACCATACCGATCGTCAACACGGTTACAGCCGTGCTACTCTGAAGCAGGGCCGACAGCAAGCTACTGGCAATCATTCCTTTGAGTGGCGTAGAGGTAGCCTTATTAAGGCTTCTAGTCATCAGAGGGCCTGCGAGCTTGGACAAAGCTGTTTCCATTAGCTTCATGCCAGCCAGAAAGATAATAAGACCATATATGATAGGGAAAAGCAGTTCACGGAACATAGGGCATACTCCTTTGGACGAGGGTTGTACACCAATATATGAAAGTAACGAGTAGGACATGTATAAAATCATTTTTAGAGAAACAGGGAGTTGAAGTCATTGGCATCGGTTATTTTAGAACGTAATCGTAAAAAAAGACTGGAACAGGGCCATCCATGGGTCTACGCAGGTGAAGTTGCATCAGTAGAAGGAAACCCAGAGGCTGGGGGATTAGTTGATGTCCTTAACCATCAAGGTCGGTTTCTGGCTGTAGGATATTACAACCCAGCATCGCAGATTCGGGTAAGAATTGTATCACAGGGACCGTTGGCTATCATGGACACCGCTTTTTTCGCAGAACGGTTTACGAATTGTCTACAGCATAGAGAACGTTTCCTTCCTGGGGCAGATGCTTACCGTTTGGTTTATGGAGAGGCGGACTTTTTGCCAGGGCTTATTGTGGATCGATTCGGGGATATTCTGGTTGTGCAGCTCCTTACACTTGGAATGGACAAGCGCCGTGCAGAGATCGTTGAAGCACTTGTACAGGTTATGGCACCGCGTGGTATTTATGAACGCAGTGATGTTAGCGTGCGCGAACTGGAAGGAATGGAGCAGACTACAGGCGTGCTGTATGGGGAATGCCCACGGCATGTTACCGTAAGTGAGAATGGCCTGAAGCTGGTAGTAGATATCGAAGAGGGCCAGAAGACAGGCTACTTCTTTGATCAGCGTGAGAATAGAGCATCCATTGCCCCACTCATGAAGGGCTGGGGTGGACGAAGTGGCATTACGCTGCAAGAAATCGAAGCAGAAGATGGCTCGTTACAAACTTTGCCGGTAAACAAGAGTGGTAAACACGTAACCTTCCCTTATTGGGATGGTGCTACAGTGCTGGAATGTTTCTCGCACACAGGCAGCTTCACTCTGCATGCTTGCAAGTATGGTGCGAAAAAAGTAACCTGCCTTGACGTTTCCGCTCATGCCATAGAGAGTGCCAAAGTCAATGTGGAGCTGAATGGCTTTAGTGATCGAGTGGAATTTGTAGTGGATGATGCTTTTGCCTACCTGCGCAATCAGGTAAAAGGTCTGGAGGAACGTTCGGAGCGGGCGACGATTGCAAGCGGAACGGAATCAACAGTAGCGTCTACAAATGCTAAATCCGGAGGCAAAACAGCCAAAACGGATACCTCCAAGCCAATGACAGCAGGTGGAGGTAAAACTTGGGATGTAGTTATCCTGGACCCTCCAGCGTTTGCGAAAACTAAAAGTGCAGTAGCAGGTGCTTGCCGTGGTTACAAGGATATCAATCTACACGGTATGAAACTGGTGAACGAAGGCGGATATTTGGTTACAGCAAGTTGTTCTTACCACATGCAGCCGGATCTGTTCCTCGAAACGATTGCCGACGCAGCTAAAGATGCAGGTAAAGTATTGAGACTTGTGGAATGGCGTGCCGCAGGCAAAGACCATCCGCAGATTCTAGGCGTTAACGAAGGACACTATCTGAAGTTTGCGATTTTTGAAGTGCGGAGTAAGAAATAAGCTGACTGTTCATATAGGTAATGGATTTTGATCCGTAAAAGGAGTCTTCGATCGAGGCCTCTTTTTACGGATTTTTTGCTACGTTCTGAAAAGTGTTGGATTCGGGATTCACAAGATTCTTATTGTAAATCATTGGAAAATACTAGCAAACGCATGTTCTGATTTGTCTAGTTATGCTATACTGAGGGGACGAGGAACGACTGAACTTTTTCAATTGAAAATCATCAAACGGTGAATATTTCACCTTATATCTTATACATTTTCTCCGCTACGGAAGGAGTCTATCATTTATGTCGGTAACCTTTTTACTAGGCCGCTCGGGCAGCGGCAAGACAACAAAAATATGGGAGTCTATCTCTTCTTCATTAGAGAAGGAGCCTCTTGGCGCGCCAATCATTATTCTTGTACCGGAACAAGGTTCCTTTGGAGCAGAAAGGGGGCTTCTGACCGTAGGGAATGTGAAGGGAAGTATTCGGGCGCAGACACTAAGCTTTTCTCGGCTTGCCTATCGAGTGAAACAGGAAACTGGTGGTAGTGCTAGTCTGCCTATCAGTGAAGAAGGTAAAAAGATGTTGATTTACAAAATCATCCGTCGTCGCAAAGAGGAACTGAAATTGTTCGGTGCCTCTGCAGACAGACCGGGTTTTGTGGAACGGCTCAATCAACTGCATACGGAGATGAAGCGTTGCTGTTTGGCTTCCTCTGATTTAGAGGAGCAGTTATCCGCAATGCGAGGCGCTATTGCAAGAAGTCCTATTCTTGAAGGCAAGCTGGATGATTTACAGCTGGTATTCAGCGATTTAGAGAAGGAAATGTCACGCCTCTATATCGACGAAGAGGATCGTTTAGCGGAACTAGCTGAGCATATTCCTGATTCCTCTTACATTCGCGGGGCGGAGATTTGGGTAGATGGGTTCCACGGCTTTACTCCGCAGGAATTCGTAGTGCTTCGAGAATTAATGCAGCAAGCGTCGAAGCTAACCATCTCACTTACACTTGATCGCTCCTATCCCTATGGAGATCAGTTGAATGAGCTTGAATTATTTCACCCAACTGCGGTTACTTACATTAAACTGCGTGGAATAGCCGAAGAGCTAGGCATCGATGTGTGGGACGAGCTTCTGGAGCCAGCGGTTCTTCCGCGTTTTGAAGAAAGTCCTGTTCTTGCTCATCTCGAAAGGGGATATGACCGCCGAAAGATCTGGATGGGTACAGATGAACTGGCAAATGAAGCGATATCTATAGGCGCGGCAGTTTCTCACAGAGCAGAGGTTGAGGGAGCACTCCGTGAAATGATCAGGCTGGCACGGGATGAAGGTGCAAAATATGGCCAAATGGCTGTATTGATGCGTAATATTGGAGATTACGAGCAACTGATTAAACCGTTGTTCAAAGATTACGGAGTGCCTTTTTTTCTGGACCAGAAGGTAAATGAGCTACACCATCCATTGGTGGAGTTTGTACGTTCAGCACTGGATGTGGTGCGTCGACGTTGGCGCTACGAGGATGTATTTCGCTGCGTAAAGACGGATCTTTTGAGACCGCTGGATGGTAGTATTACGCGTGAGGATATGGATGCCTTAGAGAATTATGTGCTGGCTTGCGGGATTCAGGGGTATCGCTGGACGGATGGCCGTTCATGGAAAGGGATTCCTAGCTTGTCGCTGGAAGGCGGCAGACAGATGGATGAAGACCTGCTTGCTACGATGGAGCGATGCCGTGGTAGCATAACGGATCCTCTATTTGCTTTTGAGAAACGGATACAGAAGAGCAGAAGCGGTCTTGAACTTTCTACCGCAGTGTACAAGCTGCTAGATGAAACGGATGTAGCTCGAAAGCTGGAGAAACTTAGCGTTGAAGCTATGGAGAAGGGGCAACCCGAGAAGGCTAGAGAACATAGTCAGCTGTGGGGTGCAGTGCTTGATCTGCTAGATCAGATCGTCGAAATGATGGGCAACGAAAGACTTGAATTTGATGTGTTCACTGGAGTCCTAGAAACAGGACTTGCTGAGCTTAAGATGGGCCTTGTTCCTCCAGCGCTAGATCAAGTACTGGTTGGTAACATGGATCGGACTCGACCAACGGGAGTTAAATACGCTTTTTTGCTTGGATTTAATGAAGGTGTTGTGCCTGCGCAGTTTAAGGAAGATGGAATTCTCTCGGAAGGCGAACGCTCCGTGCTTGAGAACGCCGGTATGGAGCTTGCTCCTGGTGCTTCTCGTAAACTGCTGGACGAGCGGTTTTTGATCTATAATGCGCTAACGACAGGAAGTCGAAAGCTCTGGATTAGCTACACCACTGCTGATGATGAGGGCAAGGCGCTTCTTCCCTCTGAGGTAATCCGTCATTTGCATAGAATGTTCCCAAGGGTTCATGAGCATAACTTGGCAGCACTTCCCCCTGCAGGACTACCAGAAGAAGTCAGAGATTCCATTCACCTCGGTTACATTGGTCATCCAGAACAGAGTCTTCATGCATTGATTATGCAGCTACGCCAGTGGCGTCAGGGGACGGAGATACCTGAATTATGGTGGGATGTGTATAACTGGTTCGCTGCTGATGATATTCGTAGTCTCGAATTGAAACGTCTGCTCAGTTCATTGTTCTATCGTAACGTGGGAATGAAGCTAAAGCGTGGAACAAGCCTCAGATTGTACGGTGGATCGACACTGCGAGGCAGTGTTTCCCGAATGGAGAAGTTTGTTGCTTGCTCCTTCTCCCATTTTGCATCTTATGGACTTAGACTGAAGGAACGCCAACTATATAAGCTGCAAGCACCTGATATTGGACAACTGTTCCATGCTGCGTTAAGTGACATGGCGGTAAGACTGAAAGAAGAGGGCCGCGGCTGGGGAAGCTTGTCTCCAGAGGAGTGTCGGCGTGAGGCAAGTGAGACGGTTGAACGACTATCGCCGATGCTGCAGGGTGAAATTCTGATGAGCTCTAAACGGTACGGATACATTTCACGCAAGCTAAAAAACATTGTTGGACGTGCTTCTGTAATTCTGGGCGAGCATGCCCGCCGAGGTAGCTTTGAGCCGGTAGGGCTGGAGCTGGATTTTGGACCGGATAAGGAGTTGCCTCCTTTAAGAATTACGCTGCCGAATGGCTGTGTGATGGAGGTTGTTGGACGGATCGACCGTGTAGACATGGCCCGTGGAGAGAATGGAATTCTTCTGCGAGTAATTGATTATAAATCGTCTCAAAAAGATCTTAAACTACATGAAGTGTATTATGGATTATCGCTACAGATGCTGACCTATCTGGATGTGCTGCTTACATACTCGGAGCAATGGCTCGGGCAACCGGCGCTTCCAGCAGGGACACTATATTTCCACGTACATGACCCACTGTTAACCTCATCTAACGGGATGAACAAGGAACAGGCAGAACAAGAATTGCTGAAACGCTTCAAGATGAAAGGACTGCTTACAGCAGACCGCGAGGTGGTATCCCTGATGGATACGACTTTAGACAAAGGGTATTCTTCTATCGTGCCTGTAGCAGTAAAGGCTGATGGCAGCTTTTATAGCAGTGCGTCTGTAGCTACACCAGAGCAATGGGGGCACTTATTGTCTTCCGTTCGGGGAACGATCTCGGATATCGGGACTCGTATTACGGAAGGTGATGTAGCAATTGAGCCCTATCGGATTGGGCAAGAGACAGCCTGCACTTTCTGTTCCTTTAGACCCGTCTGCCAGTTTGATGAAGCCGTGGAAGGCAATGGCTACAACAATCTGGGTAAGCCAGGGAAGGACGTCATTTGGGATCTGCTGTCCCGTAAAGGAGGAACTACACCATGAGTATTAAGCCTGGAATAGAAGCGAAACCGGAAGGAAGCATATGGAGTGATGACCAGTGGCGCGCTATCGCTGAGAGCGGTGATGATATCCTCGTTGCCGCGGCGGCAGGTTCCGGTAAGACAGCTGTACTTGTAGAACGGATTATTCGCAAAATCAGCAAGGAAGAGAATGGCTTTAGCGTAGATAGATTGCTAGTAGCTACGTTTACCAAAGCTGCTGCTGCCGAGATGCGCCAGCGGATTAGGGAAGCACTAGATCGGGAGCTGGAGGAGAATGGAGAGAATGACCATTTACGCCGTCAGCTGTCGTTGCTCGGGAAAGCCTCGATTACAACACTACACTCCTTCTGTCTGGAAGTGATCCGGCGTTACTATCAGATTATTCCTATAGATCCTGGTTTCCGTATCCTGAACGAACATGAAGCAGAGATGATGCGGCAGGAGCTGCTTCAAGAGCTACTGGAGGAAAAATACGGTGAAGTAGGTGAAGATGGCGCGGATAGCGTATTTGTACAGCTTGCTGACTGGTTCAGTGGTGAACGCAGCGATGATGCGGTACATGCGCTCATACAGCGACTGCATGATTATGCCCGCAGCCATCCTTGGCCAGAGCAGTGGCTTCGTGATACCGCAGCAGATTTCTCATTACCAGACACAGAAAGTCTGGGCCGAACACCGTGGGTGCTAAGTATCCTTGAAGAAGCGAAGCTTACCCTTGCGGGTGCAGCCAGTCAGCTTATCCAAGGCCGGGAGATTGCGCTTCAGCCGGGTGGTCCGGCACCTTATGCCGAGAATTTGACGGCTGATCTTGAAATGGTAAATGCATTGCAGGAGGCTGTGAATGAACGGCCCTGGGCAGAACTATATGATATTTTTATGGAAGTATACTTTGGAAAACTGAAAGCTTGTAAGAAGGATTCGACAGATCCTGGACTGCAGGAAATGGTTAAAGAACTGCGCGACAGTGTGAAGAAGAGTATTTTAGATCTTCAGAAGGCATTGTTTGGCCGTCCTGCAGATGTTTTTTTGAGAGAACTTAACGAGGCGGCTCCTCTTATGGCAGAGCTTGCTGAGACGGTGATAGCGTTCGGTGAACGTTATCGAATCGAAAAAGCAGGACGAGGTCTCGTCGACTTTAGTGATTTGGAGCATTATTGTCTGCAAATTTTACGGCATCCAGATTCACTACCGGGACATTCCCTGCCTTCTGATGCAGCGATGGAGTACCGTGCCCAATTCGATGAGGTTCTTTTAGATGAATATCAGGATACGAATAGTGTGCAAGAAGAGATTGTGCGGCTTATCTCCCGCGAAACACCTGGTAACCGATTTATGGTCGGAGATATGAAGCAAAGTATTTATCGGTTCCGTCTGGCAGAGCCGGGGCTGTTCCTGGATAAATACCGTAGCTTTGGCTCTAAGAATGCCGGGGGTAGCAGTAATACAGTAGGCGAATCCGAGTTAGGCGAGTTATCTGAGAAGCCTAATGAAACGTCCGGCGGTTCGGTTATCGATCTAGCCCGTAATTTCCGTAGTCGTATGGAGGTTGTGAACGCCGTAAATATGATTTTTCGGCAGATTATGAACGAGACGGTGGCGGAGATTAATTATGACGAACGTGCTGAGCTTGTGTATGGTGCGAATTTCCCGGGTGCAGCAGAGAAGGGGCCAGATACTTTTTTTGCGCCAGAGCTATTGTTAATCGATCGCGGAGCGGCAGCGGGTAAAGTAGAAGAGGCTGCTGAGGACGGTGAGACTCCACTTCAGGAAAGTGAAGCCATTGAGAGTGAGACTGCGCAGCTGGAAGCACGGGCGATAGCTCGGCGTATATCACAGATGACTGGCCAGAATGGCGGATCTCCGCTGCTGATTTATGATAAGGGGCTTAAGATTATGCGCCCGGTGATTTATGGTGATATCGTGATTTTGCTTCGTTCGGCGAGAATATGGACCCCTTTAATCATTGAAGAGCTTCGTATGGAAGGAATCCCTGCTTACGGAGATCTGAATAAAGGATATTTTGAAGCCACAGAAGTAGAAATTGCACTCTCACTCTTAAAAATAGTCGATAATCCTCAGCAGGATATTCCACTCGCTGGTGTGCTTCGTTCACCTGTTGTTGGTCTAACTGAAGAGGAACTGGCTACAGTTCGGATGTACAGCCATGGTTCTTTCTATCGTGCTGTACAAGTGGCAGCGAACATACAAGATACAAAAGAAGCAGAGGAAGAATACGATCTTTTCTCGGCTCATGTGATAGAAACAGCAAGTGCGGCGGAAGAGAAAGTTACCTCAGATAATAATAACGATGAAATCATTAATGAGGTAGAAGCTGGAAGTGAAGCTTTACCGCAAATCAGCCTAAAGCTGAAGCATAAGCTTAAGAGTTTTCTAGAACGGCTTGAAAGCTGGAGAGATGCGGCTAGACAAGGCAGTCTCAGTGAGTTGATCTGGCGTATTTATGGTGAGAGCGGTTATCTGGAATGGGTTGGAGGCTTGCCTGGAGGCTCACAGCGACAGAACAATCTTAAGGCTTTGTATGATCGGGCTGTTCAATTTGAGAATGATACTGCGGCGCGTGGGTTGTTCCGTTTTCTGGTATTCATTTCACGGCTTCGTGAGAATGGAGGAGATCTGGGTGTAGCTGGTGGTGGCGGTGAAGAGGGGAATGGGGTCAGAATTATGACCATCCATAAATCCAAAGGCTTGGAATTTCCTGTTGTTTTTATAGCGGGTATGGCGAAGCAGTTTAACCGGCAGGATTTGCATTCTCCTTTCCTGATGCACAAAGAGCTTGGCTTCGGACCACGTTTTGTGGAGCGGGAAACACGGGTCAGCTACCCTACGCTTCCTTATTTGGCTATTAATCGTCGTACACGACTTGAATTATTGGCTGAGGAAATGCGGGTATTATATGTAGCTTTGACTCGTCCGAGAGATAAGATGATTCTAGTCGGTACCGTAAGAGATTTACCACGGAAAATTGCCAGCTGGAGCAGTGTGCAGAATCGTGATGAGCTACTGCTTGCTGATCATTTACTAGCCCGGGGTCGCAGCTATCTGGATTGGGTTGGTCCGGCATTGATCCGGCATCCGGCGGCGGCTATTCTTCGTAAGCTAGGCGGTTCTGAAGGTACCGTTTCGACAGTGCTGCACAGCGATGTCTCGAACTGGAGCATCAGTGTGCAGAATGCTTCCGAACTGAATTCCGGGGCGTTCCTTCCTTCGGATAACTCAGAGGACAAAGCAGAAGAACGTCAATCTGTCCTCAAGGCGCTGCAAAAAGGTGAATCTGTAAGTGTCTATGGATCAGAGAATAGCGAAGAAATTGCTAGAAGACTAGAATGGCCTTATCCGTATGCGGCTGTTTCTGGTATTCCTGCCAAAACCTCCGTTACGGAGTTAAAAGCTTTATTGTCGATGCAGGACCAGCCTTCTTATGATCTCCTAGAGGAAGGCAGCTATCCTGTTAAATCAACAGAAAACCATAAACGTCCAAATGTAGCAGGAGCAGACAGTCTTCATTTGCGGCGTCCGAAATTTATGGAAAAGCGCAGCCTAACCCCAGCGGAGCGCGGGACAGCTTATCATACGGTTATGCAGCATATTCCGCTGGAGGGTTCAGTTGATCCTAAAGTTGTGGAAGAAACATTAGCCCGCCTGCAGAGAGTGGCTATTCTAACTGCTGAGCAGGTGGAGGCAGTGGCTCCCGAGCAGATCGAGGCTTTTTATACGAATGAACTTGGTCGTAGATTAATAGATTCTACTTGGAAGCTTAGAGAAATGCCGTTCAGTTATATGGTTTCCGCAGGGGAAGCTTATCGAGGGCTTGATTATATGAATAAAGCCGTCTCAGAGCTAAGCCCTGAGAATAATAATGAAGGCTTTAGTGAAGCTGTGCTGATCCAAGGGGTGATTGACTGCCTGTTCCGTGAAGAAGACCGGATCATTCTGCTAGACTATAAGACGGACTCTGTTTTAGAACATCAGGGTGGGTTAGAAGCGCTTAAGGAAAAATATCGTTTTCAGCTAGAGTTATACAGCAAGGCATTACATGATATTTTGGGAGAACCGATCAGCGAGATTTGGCTGTACTTTTTTGACGGCGGACATGCTGTGAAATTATAAATCTATTCATTACCGCATAGGAGCGGGGAAAGAGGACGAAGATGCGGATATTGCATACGGGAGATTGGCACCTCGGCCGAACGCTGGAAGGAAGAAGCCGGCAGAAGGAGCAAGAGCAGTTCATAGATGAATTGGTGGAGATCGCCGATTTTCATAAAGTGGATTTGATAATGATGGCGGGAGATGTGTACGATTCCGTTAATCCACCAGCGGCTTCAGAACAACTATTCTATGAGGCTGCCGCAAGGCTGACTTCAGGGGGCAGGCCCCTTGTTGTGATCGCCGGAAATCATGATCAACCGGAGCGCGTATCTTCAGTTTCACCGCTTGTATTAAGGCAGGGGATTACATTAGTGGGGCTTCCTACCTCAGAGCCAGTGACTGTTCATGTTGCACGCACGGGTGAGATCGCCAAAATCGCAGCTCTTCCTTATCCCTCCGAGGCACGTCTCGGTGAACTACTTGCAGGAGATAGCGGGGAAGAGGAACTTCGACTGGCTTACAGCGCACGGGTAGGCAAGCTCATGCAGCTGTTGGGACGGGAATTCACACCGCAGACCGTAAATTTAGCGATGAGCCATATTTATGTGCTTGGTGGGGTGGAAAGTGATTCAGAACGTCCGATTCAAGTGGGCGGAGCGTATACCGTTGATCCTTCTGCTTTGGCTTGTGGAGCGCAATATACTGCACTTGGTCATCTTCATCGCGCTCAGCGTGTCAAAGGGGAAGGAATGATCCGTTACAGCGGCTCCCCGTTGGCATACAGTTTTTCTGAAGCAGGACAGGCCAAATCGGTAACGCTGATTGATGTTGCGCCGGGCGGTGAGCCAATCTTCGAAGAAATTTACCTCCGCTGTGGACGTCCGCTTGTAAGATGGAGCTCCACTGGTGGATTGCAGGAGGTATATAACTGGCTGGATGAAGGTAGAGATGCTTCTGCTTTTATAGATTTGGAGATTCGGCTTAGGGAAGCCATGTCGATGAATGATATACAGCGCCTGCGCAAGTCACGCGAGGGAATCATTCATATTCGTCCAATTTACCCGCAAATGGAGATGGAGCTTGAACAGACTTCCCGTTCGCGTATGCCGGTGCAAGAATTGTTCCGTAAATTCTATCAGCGTCAGACAGGTGGAGCGGAACCGGAAGATAGCTTGATAGAGCTGTTCTTACAACTAACTGAAGAAGAACGGCGTCAGCCAGAGGAAGGAGAGGAGAACTAAGGTGAAACCTATTCTATTAAAAGTAGCAGGATTACAGAGTTATAGAGAAATGCAAGAAATAGATTTTGAAAGTCTGTGTGAGACGGGTCTGTTTGGAATTTTTGGACCTACGGGCAGCGGCAAGTCTAGCTTGCTGGATGCTATTACTTTGGCGATGTACGGGAAAGTGGAACGTGCCGTTAATGGAACACAGGGGATTATGAACCACTCTGAAGATTCACTCAGCGTAGCGTTTACCTTTGAGCTCACTTCTTCCGCGGGGGCACACCGTTACCGGGTTGAACGTAAATTCAAACGTACAGGAGAGCAAACCGTCAGCAACACGATTAGCCGTTTCATCGAAGTCACACCTGACGGAGATAACGTTGTGGCGGATAAGCTCGCAGATGTTACGCGCTGCGTGGAGGAGCATATCGGTCTGAAAATGGATGACTTCACGCGAGCGGTTGTATTGCCGCAGGGGAAATTTGCCGAATTCTTATCACTTCGCGGCGTAGACCGCCGGCAAATGCTGCAGCGCCTGTTCCATCTGGAGCAGTATGGCGATCAGCTGGCAATCAAGCTTAGCCGCCGGGTGAAGGAGAATGAGGCTGCGCTCCGCGCGCTGGAGGCGGAGCAGCAGGGTCTTGGCAGCGCTGGTAAAGGGGATGTAGAGGCAGCGGCGAAGCGCCTCGAGCAGGCCACCCTTTATGCTGCGGAATGCCGTGGCAAACTGGAGGCGGCGCTGCAGGTCTCGGAGCGTTTCGCACGTATACGCGAGCTCCAAGAGGAACGGACCCGCCGCGAGTTACAGCGGCAGGGGCTGCTCGCCAAGGAGGAGGAGATTCTCCTCCTTGAACAGAAGCTTGGCCAAGCTGACGAGGCCGAGGCAAGGCTTCCCGCGCTGAAAGCATGGCGAAGCGCGGAAGAAGCCTTTAAGAGCCGATTGGCCCGCGCGGAGGGCCAAGAGGTGCTGGCCGCCGCCGCCGAGCAGGAGGCGGCGCGTGCCGCTGCCGCCGCGGCTGCTGCGCAGGCCGCGCTTGCGGCGCAAGAGCCGGCCCTCCGGGAGGGGGCCGGCACCTACCGCCGCGCGCTCGAGCTCGAGTCCGAGCTCGGGGCGCTACGGCGCGAACTCGCGGCTCTGCGCGAGCGCCGCGAAGAGGCCTCCCGCAAGCTAGCGGAGCTGCGGGAGGGCATGGCTCGGGAGCGTGAGCTTTTGGCCAAGGGCCAAAAGCGCCAGCAAGAGCTGCAGCTGAGCTTGCAGCCGCTCGGTGTCCGCTCCCAGGAGCGGCAGTCTCTGCAAGAAGCGATGCAGAGACTGCAAGGGCTGCACTCCGCCGAATCCCAGTGGGATAAGGCGGAGAAGGAGCGCCGCGAGCGTGACGCTGCCCTCGCGGCTGCGCAGGCGCGCCTCGCGGAGGCCGAGGGCCGTCGCGAGCTGCAGGAAGCTGCTCGCGGGCAACTGATCCGCGAGGCGGCGCTACATCAAGAGAAGCTGCTGGCGACAGAAGAAGCTGCGCGTACCGCAGCGGAGCGCCTGGAGCAACATGTCAGTTCTTTGGAAGCGGCAATGAAGGATCAAGAGCTTCACAGACTGTCTCTAGCACTAGCTAAGGAGCTGGAAGAAGGACAACCCTGCCCTGTATGCGGAAGCGAGCATCATCCTTCACCTGCATTATTGCAGGATAGCTTAGAGCAACAAGAACTGGAAATGAAACTTCAGCAAGTTCGAACATTGTCTAGACGGGCTTTGGAAGCTCGTCATCTGTTCCGTGGTCTTCGTGAACAGGATCAAGTATGGCTGGAGCAGGTATTTGGAAATGAAGTCATCGAAGCGGCAAATCACCCTGCAGCTGCAGGTTCAGAAGTAAGTAGTGCAGTTACTTCCACCGATTTAATCATTCCAGATGAAAAAGCCTTGGCAGAACTTGAAGCTGCACATTTGGGATTAAAAGAACAGTCAGGTGAACTACGCCGAACTGCGGTACAGTGGCAGCAATCGATGCAGGAGGTCCAGCAGTTGTGCCTCAAAGAAGCGGCAGGTGTCGCAGGTGAACGGAGCTGGGTAGAAGGAATTGCTGCCAAAGCTGAGGAACTCAGCGCCCAGCTAACGGCTCTACGGCAGAACTGGACACAGCAGTTCCCCGATCTGGCACCTGGAGAAGTGGAACAAGCTTACCGTGATCTGTTAGCTAAGGATGCACAAGCTGAAGAAATTAGATCTCGTCTTGATATCAGTGTCAAGTTTCTGGAGGAGAAAAGCGCTTCAGTGCAGAACCTTCAAGAGACTATAACGGGACTGGATAAAGAGCTGGCTCAGTGGATCACACAGATCGAAGGCAAGGAAGAATTGCAGCGTGAAAAAGATCAGCGACTACTGGAGTGGACGAATGGTCGTGCTGCTGCTCCTCTTCTAGCGGAATGTGAAGGACGTCTGCAGGAATTGTTAACTGCACTGGAGACAAGCAAGCAGTCACATCTCGTAGCGGCGGAGAAGGCTCAGCATGAGGTTAAGGAAGCAGCGATTACTCGCCAGGCTGCGGAATCTGCGCGTGAACATTACGTAGCAGCTACCAGTCATTGGGAACAAAGTTTGGCTTCTTCAGCGTTTAGTTCAGCCACTGAGGTTGAAGGAGCAGCGCTCACATCCGAAGCAAGGGAAATGGCTTCTTCCCGCGTACGTGCTCATCGTGCCGAAGAAGCTGAGGTCTCGTTGCAACTTCGTAACATTGAAGAGAAGCTTGACGGGGCCAGCTTAAGTGAAGAAGAATGGCAAGAAAGTCAGGGGATCTTAAGAGAAAGCAAAGCTGAGGATGAAGTATCTCTTCAGGCCAGAGCACGTGCAGAGCGTGATCTGGAGGACCTGCGGCATCGACATATTCGCTGGATGGAGCTCGAAGCCCGACGGATTGTGAACGCTTCTTTGCAAGATCAACTCTCCAAACTACAGACGGTCTTACGTGGGAACGCCTTTGTTGAGTACATTGCGGAGGAACAATTGATGCAGGTGTGTCAGTCCGCTTCCCAGCGGCTTCGATTCCTGAGTAAGCAGCGTTATGCATTGGAGGTTGATTCGGGTGGCGGCTTTGTGATCCGTGATGACGGGAACGGTGGGGTGAGAAGACCTGTCTCAACCCTGTCTGGTGGAGAGACCTTCCTAACATCCCTTTCGCTGGCACTTGCTCTTTCAGCTCAGATCCAGCTGCGTGGGCAATATCCGTTGCAATTTTTCTTCCTGGATGAAGGGTTTGGTACTCTCGACCCGGAGCTGCTGGATACAGTGATTACTTCACTTGAAAGATTGCATAATGACCAGCTGTCTGTCGGTATTATCAGCCACGTTCCAGAGCTTCGTGCAAGGCTGCCGCGCAAGCTGGTTGTTGTTCCTGCTGAACAAGGTGGAGGGGGATCTCGTATCCTTTTGGAAAAAATGTGAAGTGTTTTAAACTGTGTGATCGATATCACAGATACAGCATCAACGCACTGTTATAATACAGCTAAGCCGACATTACTTTAGAAACACCTCGGCGGACGTATGACCGGGAATATACTCCTTATCATACGTCCGCCGCCGAATCAGCTTTATAAGCTGTGAAGGGTGTTTCTCTTTTTTTGCCTTTTTGACCCTACAGGTGTATATATAGCCCTACTTCATTTGTTAACGGATTTCATTCTGTAATAGATACAGTTCTAGGGTGTGGATGTTGAATCTTCTACCGTCTTTCGTAATTGGTGATTTTCCTGTATGATTATCTTATGATGAAGTGGAATTTAACCAATTTTTAGGAGGCGAGCACTCTATGGAGACCGTGTTTAGCAAAATTATTGAGGGTACTATTCCTTCCAAAAAAGTATTTGAGAACGAACGTATTCTTGCATTCTACGACATCGAGCCGGCTGCACCGGTACATGTGTTGATCATTCCAAAGAAGTTCATTGCTTCCATGAATGATGTCACACCTGAGGATCTTCCGCTAATTGCAGAAATTCACAGTGTAGCGCAACAGATCGCTATCGACCTTGGGATTGCCGAGTCTGGTTATCGTTTGATCAATAATTGTGGTCCAGATAGTGGACAAGCTGTGCCTCATCTTCATTATCACTTGCTTGGTGGGGCCAAGCTGGGAGCTCTCACAGGAAACTCAGCTTCTCACGCATAGTACAATCATTAAATGTTGAAGAACTTGCCAGAAAAAAAAGAATAACACGAAGGTTGACACTCTATTTCCGTTTGACCTATAATGGAATTTGATAAACCGTGTTATGCTCTTGGACGGTATGGTCGGAGGGAGGGGAAACTGTGTCTGAAACGAAAGTTCGCAAAAACGAGACAATTGATGCTGCACTTCGTCGCTTTAAACGTTCCATCGCAAAAGATGGTGTCTTGGCTGAGGTGAAGAAACGCAAACATTACGAAAAGCCAAGCGTTAAGAAAAAGCTGAAGTCTGAGGCTGCTCGTAAGAGAAAGTTTTAGGAGGATTACCCACGCATGAATCTTAGCGAGAGATTGAACGAAGATATGAAGCAAGCGATGAAGAGTAAGGACAAGTTCACGCTCTCCACGATTCGAATGGTTCGTTCTACAATAAAGTATCTTGAAATAGATTTGAAGAGAACATTGGACGACAACGAAGTGCTTGATATCCTTAGTCGTGAAATCAAACAGCGCAAAGATGCCCTCCAAGAATTTGAATCAGCGGGTCGCGACGAGCTTGCCGCGAGTACGAAGGCAGAAATCGAGATTATTATTAAGTATCTTCCCGAGCAACTTTCCGAAGAAGAAATTAAAGCAATTGTACAGCAGACCATCCAGGAAACCGGTGCTTCTTCGAAAAGTGAAATGGGTAAGGTCATGAGCGCACTGATGCCTAAAGTTAAAGGTCGCGCCGATGGTAAACTCGTGAACCAAGCGGTTCAGCAATTTCTGCAATAATATAGCGCCAGCACCCCTTGCAAAAGGGGTGCTTTTCTTTGAATTATAAGAATTATTAGTTTCACACCACACTTTATCCTTATAGTTCTCGCATAAACGCTTACCGTCCTTAATTGGACGCTGTAGGCGTTTTAGCTTGTTTTGAAACGTAATTACGCTTACAACGTAATAAAGTTTATGTGTCCCGGGTAAAGTTGAAGAAGGGAGGTAAAAACATTGAAAAGATTACGGAAAATTATGTTAGCCAGCATTCCAGTTGTTTTACTGCTACTGCTCTTAACGCCGTTTATCCCGAATGTAAGCGCTGATGTAACCGTACCAAAAGCAACGAAGGCTGCGAATGGTGAGATGAAGAAAGGCCCTGTGTTTATTATTCCGGTTGATCAGAAAATTGAAAGAGGTCTGCAAAGCTTTTTGGAAAGAGGGTTTGCCGAAGCTTCTAATTATGGAGCAGTTCTAATTGTACTGGAGGTGGATACACCGGGTGGACTGGTGAATTCAGCAGAACAGATTGGGACGATGGTAAGAGATAGTGACATACCTACGGCTGCATTTATTAAAGGTGATGCCGCTTCCGCAGGCAGTTACATAGCACTTAACGCAGGTGCAATCATCATGAAACCGGGCAGTATGATCGGTTCTGCATCTCTAGTGGATAGTAGCGGCCAGAAAGTAGATGACGCGAAGATGGTGTCCTACTGGAAATCAAAAATGATTGGAGCCGCTGCTCTAAATGAGCGTGATCCTGATATTGCTGCGGGAATGGTGGATAGTAATTTGGTTGTGGATAAGCCAGATCTAGGCGTATCTAAAGCGCAGGGCGAAATTATTGCCTTGTCTAGTGACGAAGCTTTAAAAGCTGGCTATGCTGATCAAATTACAACCACTCCAGAAGAGGCGATTACTTGGCTAGGTTATACTACAGATGACATTTTTCGTGTGGAGCATACGGGTGCCGAGAAAATGTCGCAATTTCTGACAAATCCGATTATAATGACGATTCTGCTATTCATCGGGATCACAGGCATTGTGATTGAGTTGATCGTTCCGGGCTTTGGTGCACCTGGGATTATTGGGACATTAGCTTTTGTTTTATATTTTTTCGGAAATTCTGTAGCAGGGTTTGCCGGATCAGAGACTTGGCTTTTGTTCATAATCGGACTTGTCATGCTTGTGCTGGAGCTATTCGTGCCGAGCTTTGGGATATTGGGGATACTCGGTTCCGTGAGCCTTGTGGCAGGTGTCGTACGCGCAGCATACAGCTTCACACATGCATTGTTTAGTCTCGGTATCGCATTCGCGGCTGCAACGGTAGTCATTGTGATTGTGGCTGTCGCATTTAAAGAACGTGGAATTTGGAATAGGTTTATTTTAAAGGATACGCTCTCTAAAGATCAGGGATTTGTACCTGTTGAAGAGAAGTTAAGCTTAGTTGGCGCTATAGGAAACAGTATTACTCCACTTCGTCCATCCGGAACGGCCTTAATTGCTGGCGAGCGAGTAGATGTCGTTACTGAAGGCAGCTTTATTAGCGTTAATGCACCGGTCTCTGTTGTAAAAGTTGAGGGCGGACGGATTGTGGTGAAGGAAATTAAGGAATAAGGTAAGAGATAAAAGGTATGGCGAATAGTAGCTCCACAATAATTTACTGGAGGTTATAAAGTTATGGAAGCATCTTTAATTACTTTTTTGTTGATTGCGGTAGTCGTAGTTATTTTGTTGAGTGTCTTTTTAAGCTTCTTCCCAGTCATGCTCTGGATTTCTGCATTGGCGTCGGGCGTTAGAATTAGTATTATTACGCTGGTGGCGATGAGATTGCGTCGTGTAACACCAAGTCGAATCGTTAATCCAATGATTAAAGCGACTAAGGCAGGTCTTGGACTGAATATTAATCAACTGGAGAGTCACTATCTCGCAGGTGGTAATGTAGACCGAGTTGTTAATGCACTTATTGCAGCACAACGTGCAGATATTCCTTTGGAATTTACTCGCGCGGCAGCAATTGATCTCGCAGGACGGGACGTGCTTCTAGCCGTTCAGATGAGTGTAAATCCACGTGTAATCGAAACACCTATTGTAGCTGCTGTAGCTAAGAATGGTATTGAGGTTAAAGTAAAAGCACGGGTTACTGTTCGAGCTAATATTGACCGCCTCGTTGGTGGTGCAGGTGAAGAAACCATTATTGCTCGTGTAGGCGAAGGGATTGTAACTACAGTAGGTTCGAGTGATTCGCATAAGGATGTTTTGGAGAATCCGGATTCGATCTCACGTACTGTTTTGTCCAAAGGTCTGGATTCAGGTACTGCCTTTGAGATCCTCTCCATTGATATTGCGGATATTGATGTCGGCAAGAATATCGGTGCTTATCTGCAAACAGAACAAGCAGAAGCGGATAAACGTATTGCACAAGCCAAGGCTGAAGAGCGCAGAGCAATGGCTGTCGCTCATGAGCAAGAGATGAAGGCACGCGTAGTTGAAATGAAGGCGCTTGTTGTGGAAGCCGAGTCTCAGGTACCTATGGCGATGGCTGAGGCGCTCAGAAATGGTCAAATTGGTGTGATGGATTATATGAATATCAAAAACATCGAGGCCGATACTCAAATGCGCGGTTCCCTCGGTAAAATGAATGATCAGGACGACAATAACCGTCCAAACAATAATAAATAAAGGGGATGTGAATCTCCATGAGCTGGATCTATATTGTTGCGGTTATAATCTTCGCGATTGTATCCAATGTGAACAAGGCCACGAAGAACAAACCCAAAGGGACTACACCCGGAGGGATGCCGACTTTTGGTGGAGGTGAAGGGAATCCTCTCCGCCGTAATAAGGATGTAGACGGGAACAGAGAGCAACCAGAGCAATCTAATAGTGGGTTTCCTACTCCAGTTACTACATCCTCCCGTGAGTATGATGCATCACCTGCCTTTCCAGAGCCTGCGTATATCCCAACGCCAGATTATTCTACTGGAGAAGGTATGTCTTTGGAGTACGCTGATGACGGAGTTGAATTGCGCACGCAAAGAATGCAGGAAGAGGTGCGGCGTCTTCAAGCTGCTTTCGATGGAATTGCAGGAGCGGATTCCAAGTCGAAGAAGACGAAGAGTTCATCCTCTGACACAGCTGTTCAGTCAAATCGAACAGGGAATAGGGATGAGCTGCGCAATGGTGTGGTTTGGGCGGAAATTTTGGGACCTCCGCGCGCTCGCCAGCCGCATTCCAGCCGAAGATCGTAATTTTCGGTCATTGTAACAATTAAGCCTTGGCTTTCCTATCTTTACGATAGGACGCCAAGGCTTTTTTTGCATTTTTTTTACCTGAAAGGTGCTCCTTTATTACTTCTTCTCATAAACAAAAGCGTTGCCGCATAAGGTGTACAGAAGGCAGGAAGGGGGAACGTCTACTTATGACCCGTATTGGCCGCAGGCTGCGGGGATGGACAAACGGGGTGTTGGATTTACCACAGGACTTACTACAGGAAATGCCCCGGATCACCCTGATCGGCAATAAGGAACTGTATATCGAGAATCATCGCGGCGTGCTGCATTTTTCTTCAGGCCAGCTTAAGCTCGCGTTAGCTAATGGATCGCTTGAAATCACTGGCGAGGATCTTGTCATCCGCAATATTCTTGGCCAAGAACTGGCGGTAGAAGGCATTATCGGAGAGATCAGATATAAAGAAAGCGAGGGGAAATCATGAAGGAACCACCTCTTTCATCACTGCGGGGATCCGTTACACTGCATGTGACGGGGCCTCAGGTGGAGAGATTCATTAATGTCATTTCTGAAGCAGGTATAGTGATTTGGGATGTGAGGCCCGCTGAGGGCGGCGCTTCCCTTAAGCTGCTTCTGAATGATTTTTATGTCCTCCGTCCGATTTTAAAAAAGACAGGCTGTCGGATGCACGTTACAGGAAGAAGCGGATTGCCATTTTTGATGGCGCGGCTTTGGAAACGAAAATTTTTTGGCATGGGAATATTGGTATTCGGGATAATGCTCTTTATGTTATCTACGATGGTATGGAGCATTAGAGTCGAGGGGAATGAAAAGATTGCGTCTGAGGATATATTGGCAGCTGCTCGCCAGGAGGGGGTGTATCCTTTTCAATGGATATGGCGTCTGGATGAGCCGGACAAGCTCTCTAAGGGGCTCCTAGCCCAATTACCCGGCGTTTCATGGATAGGGGTGCAGCGGACGGGGACGAGCATTAAAATTCAGGTGGTAGAATCTAAACAGCCGGATATCAAACCTCTACTTAGTCAGCGGCATTTGATTAGCAGAACAGATGCGGTGGTCACTGAAATATATGCGGAGCAGGGCAGACCGGTTGTAGCGCGTAACTCACGGGTTAAAAAAGGGGATATCCTGATCTCGGGTGCTCTAGGCGATGAAGAGAATGTACAGTACGTGGTGGCTAAAGGTGAGGTTAAGGGTCTAGTATGGCATGAATACAATATAGAGGTGCCTCTTACAACAACGAATAGCTCATATACAGGGGAGCGTAAGGATCGAACCTATCTGGTGCTTGGCAAATGGGCTATCCAGCTATGGGGTTATGGCGAATCTCCTTTTGAGAAATCACGAACGCTTACTGAGCACGATCCGCTGTCCTGGCGGTCCATTAAGCTGCCGCTGGGTCTAATGACTGAGAAAGAACTAGAAATTAGTGAAACGAGTGAGTCATTAACTCCTGAGTCTGGATTTGAAAAGGGGATAGAACGAGCGAAGAAGGATATTTTGGCGCGTTATGGCGTTGATAGCGTCATCAAAAGTCAAAAAGTTTTGCATGAGAAGAAAGAGAATGGTAAAGTTTATATGAAAGTGATCTTTGAAGTAGAAGAGAAAATTTCCGAAGAACTGCCAATAGTAAACAATTGAGGAGAATGAGGCTACTTGTCAGAACAGACTGCAAGCATTCGTATTACTTTGCAAAATGCGGGAGAAGCGCAATCGCTGTTCGGCCCGCAAGATGGATTCCTGAAAATCATCGAGAGTGAAATTCCTGCTATTATTGATTCCCGTGAAGCAGAGTTAACGATACGTGGTGCGGAGCGGGAAGTAGACATGCTGGGACAATTGTTTAATGTGCTGCTGTCCCTCGTTCGGAGCGGTTACATACTTACTGAACGTGATGTGCAGTACGCTGTGGAGCTGGCGAAAGACTTTCGAGCCGATCAGCTGCTCGATTTGTTCAAGGGAGAAATTACAACAACTTTTCGCGGAAAGCCTATCCGTGTCAAAACGATTGGCCAGAAGCATTATGTGACAACGATCAAGAAGCGTGATATTGTATTCGGAATCGGTCCTGCAGGAACGGGTAAGACCTACTTGGCGGTAGTGCTTGCAGTTACGGCACTAAAAGAAGGTTCTGTTAAGCGTATCATTCTTACGCGCCCAGCAGTAGAAGCAGGAGAGAGTCTAGGGTTCCTCCCAGGGGATTTGCAAGAAAAGGTAGATCCATACCTCCGTCCGTTATATGATGCCTTATACGACGTTATGGGGCCTGATCAGGTGGCTAAGGCGCTTGAACGGGGATTGATTGAAATTGCTCCGCTCGCTTACATGCGTGGTCGTACGCTGGATGATTCATTTATTATTTTGGATGAAGCCCAGAATACAACGCCTGAGCAAATGAAAATGTTTTTGACTCGACTCGGCTTCGGGTCCAAAATGGTGATTACGGGTGACGTTACCCAGATTGACCTGCCTCGCGGCAAGAAATCCGGTTTGATTGAGGCTAAAGCGATTTTATCCGGCATAGAAGAACTCGGTTTTGTTTATTTTGTGGAGCAGGATGTAGTACGGCATTCCCTGGTGCAGAAAATTATCGTTGCCTATGACCGCTCTGCCGAAAACCTCCAATAAAGGGGATTGTCTTCATGGCTTCAAAGCAACCATCTAAATTAAGCGGATTTGTATATACGAACAACGGGTGGAAGTATAGCGCAGTGACACGCTATGCTCTTTTCCTGTTACTCGGACTTGTGTTCTACTTCAGTCTGTCGCCCGATCTACTACCAAAGCGGTACGATATAAAAGAGAATACGCTCAGCGCGAAGGAGATTATTTCGCCTAAGCAAATTTTGGACAAGAAGGCAACGCTAAAGGCGGCGGAAGAAGCTGCTGAGAGAGTGGATCTGAAATACAAGATCATCCCCATGAGGGCAGATAACCTTGTGACTTCTTTACTGGATCGGATTGATCGTCTCAATCAGGATGATCTGATTTCACAAACGGATAAGACAACTATTTATCGTGAGGAAATTCCGCGTAGAGCCAGTGACTTTGTCTTGAACTTCGTAGCTTCTAATCGGGGAAATGGGACTTATTCTGATCATTTGTTGGAGGAAATGCAATCTGTCATCAAGGACCAGGCTTATGTCATTCCTGAGGAGACCTACATCAAGATTCCGCGTCTGACCTCTCAAGACATTATCGAAATGAAGCCGGTCGCTCGTGACATTGTAACCAGGCTTATGAATGATCAAATCATGGATGCTCAGACTGCGCGTGCCAAGGTAGCAGAGCAAGTCAGTATTAGCTCCCTCAGTCAGCGTACAGCACGTGAGGTTGTACAGGAGCTGGTGCGGTTAGTGATTTCAAGCAACAAGTTCTATGATGAGGATGCTACGAAGGAAGCTAAGGTGCAGGCTCGTGAGAACACACCTAATGTGTTCATTGAGCAAGGAGATGTGCTCGTCGCTAAAGGGCAGAAAATTACCCCGGAGCTATATACCCTTTTAGATGAAAATGGCCTTTTAAGTAATGTGGTCAATTATTGGCCTCAGGTTGGATTGCTATTACTCGCTACCATGCTATCTGCGGGTCTAATGGTGTTTATCCGTTACTCTGGCGGAACCGCCGGCTTCAAGTATAATAATTCCCAGTTATTAATGCTGGTGCTTGTGTTTGTTATTACGATCATCTCCATGCGGTTGACCGCAATTTTGCAGACGGATGTCCATTCCTATCTCGGGTATCTGGCTCCAGTAGCCATTGGTGCTATGCTGATTACCATGCTTCTGGATATGACATTAGCGTATTTCTGTTCTATTCTGATCAGTATACTCGCCAGTATCATTTTGAATGTTCAGCAGAATTCGGTGTTTGATTTCACCTTTGGCTTCTTTTCAATTGTTGTTTGTTATGTGGCTATTTTTGCCACTCATCGTGCAGGCCAGCGTTCCACATTATTAAAAGGCGGGATTATGGTATCCCTTTTTGGCTGTGTGACCGTCTTTATGCTGACACTCTTAGCTGGTGGTGAATGGAAAGATATAAGCACGCTGTATGCCGTTGGTTTTGCTTTTGCGAGTGGACTTTTGACTGCAGTGCTTGTGATTGGTCTGATGCCTTTCTTTGAAGCTACCTTTGGCATTCTATCTGCCCTGAAGCTGGTAGAGTTGTCTAATCCGAACCATCCCTTATTGCGTAAGCTTCTTACGGAAACACCAGGAACCTATCACCATAGCGTAATGGTAGGTAACCTGTCAGAAGCGGCCGCAGAAGCGATTGGAGCAGACGGCCTGTTGTGCCGGGTAGGATCGTATTATCATGATATTGGTAAAACAAAACGTCCGTTTTATTTTATTGAAAATCAGAATAATATGGAAAACCCACATGACTCTATTGAACCGAAGCTTAGTAAATCTATCATTGTAGCTCACGCCCGCGATGGGGTGGAATTGCAACGAGAATATAAGCTGCCTAAACCGATTCGTGATATAGCTGAGCAGCATCATGGGACTACGTTCCTGCATTATTTTTACCATAAGGCCCTGAAGCTGGCGGAAGAAAAAGGTGTCGAGCCTGATTTTACCGAGGAAGATTTCCGTTATCCTGGCCCGAAAGCCCAGTCGAAGGAATCGGCTGTTGTAGGAATCGCCGACAGTGTTGAAGCTGCGGTGCGATCTTTGCGCAAACCAACCGTGCTTCAGGTGGAAACGATGATTGAGAAAATTATTAAAAGCCGACTGGATGATCATCAGTTTGACGAATGTGATTTAACGATTAAAGAATTGGACATTATTGCACGGACGCTGAAAGAAACGGTCATGGGGATTTTCCATTCACGGATCGAATACCCGGAAGATGTGCGTAAGCCGAAAAAAGAGGAAGGGGCAGCTAACCCATGAGTTTGGAGATCGTTTGGGATAACGAGCAAGAAGAATACGAGATAAAGGACGATCTCATAGCACTGCTGGAGAGCATTTTGCAAAAAGCAGGTGAAGCGGAAGGGATCAATCAGGGAGAAGTTGCGCTTACTTTTGTCGATAACACTCGTATTCATGAGTTGAACTTGGAGTACCGGGGAATTGACCGTCCGACGGACGTGCTTTCTTTTGCGATGAATGAAAGCGGAGAGGACGAGCTGGACATTATATACGAAGTAGAAGAAGGCGAAGCGCTGGAAGATGTTCCGGATGTACTGGGAGATATCATCATTTCCGTAACTCGTGCTCAGGAGCAAGCGCAGGAATATGGTCATTCGCTGGAGCGTGAGCTTGGTTTCCTCTTTGTGCACGGATTTCTGCACTTGTTAGGATACGATCATCAGGATGAAGCTTCAGAGGCAGAGATGATGTCTAAGCAAGAGAAAGTACTAGCTCAGGTTGGGTTGACTCGCTAATGGTGAAAAACACGGCGGTAGGACACAAGAAGTTCTGGCACTCTTTTCGGTTTGCATCGCAAGGCATCGTGTCGGCATTCAAATCCGAGCTTAACATGAAGGTGCATTGTGGTTTGGCTGTGGTTGTACTTGTTGCCGCTGTCGTGTTCAGACTTCCGCTGGCCAGTTGGATGTTGCTGCTCTTCTCAATCACGCTTGTCTTAACCGCCGAGTTGCTCAATACAGCAATTGAAGCGACGGTAGACCTGATCTCGCCGGAGATTCACCCACTGGCTAAGAGAGCAAAAGATACCGCCGCAGGAGCTGTACTTCTTACGGCGGTGTTTGCTGTCTTAGTCGGGGTCTATGTTTTTTACCACCCGGTGATGGACTGGATTAGCGGACTTATGTCATAATCAGGTTACAATTCAATTCAGGGGAGAGGCGGACCCGCGTTTTGCGATTCCGCCTCTTTGGTTACTGGATGTTTAGGAAGTGAGTTTTGTACGAAATGATTCCACGATGTAACGCTAAACAAAACTAAGTGGATGCTTCCGAAGTGAGTTTTGTACGAAGTGATCCCACGATGTAACGCTAAACAAAACTTTAGGAGGACCCAAATATGGATTCCGCTCTTCTTATGCAAGAAGCAATTAAAGCACGTGCCAAGGCATATATTCCTTACTCCCGATTCGGAGTTGGAGCCGCCCTCCTTGATCAGGATGGTCATATTCATCACGGATGTAATGTAGAAAATGCTGCTTTTGGCCCAACCAATTGTGCAGAGCGGACTGCTTTATTCCGTGCCATTGCCGACGGTCATGCTATCGGTTCTTTCAAGGCAATCGCCGTTGTTGCCGATTCTGATGGTCCCGTATCACCTTGCGGTGTATGCCGCCAAGTTTTGATTGAGTTGTGTTCACCCGACATGAAGGTTATCCTTGGAAACATGAAGGGCGATATTGTTGAGACCACGGTGGGAGAATTACTTCCCGGTGCTTTTGGTCCCGTAGATCTGAAGCAAGGACAAGCTCCGGAGTGAATTTAGCTCATTGTTGAGTGATTAAGCTAATTTAGTTGCATTATGTACAATTAAACTGCCACTATTTCGAATCAAGCCTAATTTAGTTGCAGAATATACAATTAAATTTATGTTTTAATCCACATTTGGCTTGGAAGGTAGAAATTAGTTGCACAGAATGCAATTAAAACACCAAAAGCATAACTCAAACTCAAATTAGTTGTACAAAATACACTTAAAAGGGTTCCAACTCTTTCAAGTTAGGCTAATCTGGTGCAAACTGAGTGTTATAGGAGTAACATCAGTAAGCGATGCGGCGTAGCCGCCAGCGATTCCTAGCACAATGTAAATTGTAAACCTGCCTATAGTCGCTCATTTCAGTATCTTTGCCTACCACGGCGAGCTTCAAGTGAGCCGTGTGAATAAGCGACAGTGAAGCGTGTCCCCAACAGGGGACGAAAGCGCTCATGCACGACCGTACCTCTAATCCCGCCGAACGTTGCAGGTACGCCTATTTCCGGGTGTCCAGAGGGCCGGGGCCCTTGGGGTCCCCCTTGGCTAAGGGGGATTTAGGGGGATCGAAAAATCTTTAAAAAAAGATTGAATGATTGAAAAAGATTGAACTAGAAGGAAAGTATGGAAGGAAGATAATATGAAATTCAAATCAGGCTTTGTCGCAATTATCGGCAGACCGAACGTAGGCAAATCGACACTCATGAACCAGGTTATTGGACAGAAGATTGCAATCATGTCGGATAAGCCACAGACAACTAGAAACAAAATCCATGGGGTCTATACAACGAATAATTCGCAAATCGTGTTCCTGGACACACCAGGTATTCATAAAAGACAGTCCAAGCTAGGCGACTACATGAACCAAACTGCAATGAGCACGTTGGGTGAAGTTGAGGCTGTACTGTTCCTTGTGGACGCTGCAGATGGTTTGGGCGGTGGAGACCGATACATTGCTGAGCAATTAAACGGACTTAAGACGCCAGTTATTCTTGTACTCAACAAGATCGATAAAATAGAGCCGGAAGCATTGCTCCCACTTATGGCTGAATATAACAAGCTGCATAACTTTGCTGAAATTATTCCAATTTCTGCTAAGATGGGCAGCAATGTTAACACGCTGTTAGAGCAAGTCGCTAAGTATTTACCAGAAGGTCCACAATACTACCCGGAAGATCAAATTACGGATCACCCTGAGCAATTTGTGTGCGCAGAACTGATTCGTGAAAAGATTCTGCATTTGACGCGGGAAGAAGTACCGCACTCCATTGCTGTAGCTATCGAAGATATGAGGGTTGAGCCGAATGGTGTGGTGCATGTGTCTGCCGTTATTTTTGTTGAACGTGATTCTCAGAAGGGAATCATTATCGGTAAGCAAGGTGCGTTGCTGAAAGAGGTTGGAAGACGCGCTCGGACTGACATTGAGAACCTTTTGGGTTCGAAGATTTTTCTGGAGCTATGGGTAAAAGTGAAAAAAGACTGGCGTAATCAGGACCGCGTCTTGCGGGATTTGGGCTTCCATAAAGACCTTTAAGATCTATATCCGCAATTCTCGTTTGGCAGGAATTGCAAGGATAGAACCTGGCTCATCGCACATCCTAATTCTTGAAGATACATCGTCTTTCCCAAGAAAGGATGAATACGAATGCGAAACTTTTCGTGGAAGTATTTTGTAATGACAGGAGATGTCGATGCGTACCTACTATACAAGGAAGCTGGCTATCCACTTGAAGACAGTGGATTACAGCTAGTGGAAGAAGAGAAGGTCTGTGATGAAGAAGCGCAATAAAGACTGGTTGCTTGCCGAATGGTTGGGGGAAGAGGCATGCTACACAGGGTGGAAGGGATCGTCATCCGCAGCATGGACTACGGTGAGGGGAACGCAATCATTACGCTTTGCACCGAGAACGCCGGGAAAGTAGGAGTTCTGGTACGAGGTGCTAAGAAGGTTAAGAGCCGCCATGCTGCCCTGATCCAGCTGTTCACCGTCGGGGAATTTGTTTTTTTTAGAAATAACGGAGGTCTTGGGACGCTGAATTCCGGCGAGATCACGAAGTCTCACCACCCTCTGCGTGAGGATTTGATCAAAGCTGCATATGCATCATACGCTTGTGAACTGCTTGATAAAGTCCTGCATGATGAGGAAACGGGGAGCTTCTGGTTTCGCCAGCTTACGGCCTGCTTGAACGCACTTGAAGAAGATAAGGAACCAGGAGTTATCATAAATGTTTATGAAATGAAGATTTTGCAAGCAGCCGGTTATGGTCCAGAGTTCGACACCTGTATTATATGTGGAGCTGAAAAGCCTGATGAACAACTGCTGATAAGCCCTCGCCTTGGTGGAGCACTCTGTCGCAGCTGTAAACATAATGATCCTCCAGCAATGGAGGTCTCTGCTCGTGTGTTGAAATTACTACGCTTATTCGCCAGACTTGATCTAACTAGATTAGGGAATGTGGATGTCAAAGAAAGCAGCCGTGATGAGCTAAAAAAAATTATGCGTGCCTTTATGGATGTGCAGCTTGGATTAAAGCTAAAATCACAGAATTTCCTGGATCAACTCGACAAGTACAAGATTTGACGAAATCTGATTTTTCCGTTACTATAGGGACAGTTTAATTTTAAGATTATCGCCGTTTTGCTCCACTTTGGGAGAACGTGCATTGATCGGGAAAGTAATGAGCGATATTGTCACGATTCAGCGAGCTGGGGGTAGTGAGAGCCTGGCGGGACAATGTTCATGAACATGGCACCCGGGAGTACGGATATGGCGAATGAAAGTGGATTTCGTTCTTGTCTTTAGCAAGTGATATTGCTTGCTGAATCAAGGGTTGGAATCAAGTAGGGTGGAACCGCGGGAGAATAAGTTAAGCTCTCGTCCCTATGTCTGTTAATCAGGCATGGGGGCGGGGGTTTTTTGTTGCTGTCAGGAGCGAAAAATGCCGCCTCCATGGTAAGAGGTTTTAAGCAAGCTGATCAAAAAAACTTGTAAAGCGAAGGAGACGGTATTATGAACTTTCAGCAGATGATTTTGACGCTGCAGCAGTTCTGGGCTGAACAGAACTGTATTATCGTACAGCCTTATGACACTGAAAAAGGCGCCGGCACGATGAACCCTATGACATTTTTACGCTCATTAGGTCCTGAACCATGGAGAGTTGCGTACGTAGAGCCTTCACGTCGCCCATCCGATGGACGTTATGGAGAGAATCCGAACCGTCTGTATCAGCATCATCAATTTCAAGTCATTATCAAACCATCGCCTGATAACATTCAAGAGATTTACTTGGATAGTTTGAAAGCACTTGGCATTAATCCGCTCTTGCATGATATTCGTTTTGTTGAGGATAACTGGGAGAACCCTTCACTGGGTTGTGCAGGTCTAGGATGGGAAGTATGGCTGGATGGTATGGAAATCACTCAGTTTACTTACTTCCAACAAGTCGGTGGAATTGAAGCCAATCCAGTTGCCGTAGAAATTACTTACGGAATGGAGCGGCTGGCATCCTACATTCAAGATAAAGAAAATGTATTTGATCTTGAATGGGTTAGCGGCATGACTTATGGTGATGTTTTTCATCAACCGGAGTTTGAACATTCTACGTACACCTTTGAAGTATCTGATGTAAAAATGCTATTTTCACTGTTCAACATGTACGAAGAAGAAGCGCGTAGAGCGATGGAGCAGCATCTTGTGTTCCCTGCCTATGATTACGTGTTGAAATGCTCACATAGCTTTAATCTGCTGGATGCACGTGGAGCCATCAGTGTTACTGAACGGACTGGATTTATTACCCGAGTGCGTAATCTTGCCCGCACTGTAGCGGCAACATATCTTGAGGAACGCGAGAAGCTTGGCTTCCCGCTGCTGAAGAAAGAAGGTGCTGACCGTGTCTAAAGATATCCTGTTTGAGATCGGTCTGGAAGAAATTCCTGCACGGTTTATCCGCGCTGCGATGGAACAACTACAAGATAGAACATCCAAGTGGTTGGATTCTGCACGGATTACCCATGCTGGAGTTACGGCCTATGCAACGCCACGTCGTCTCGCTGTTTTTGTTAAGGATGCGGCTGAGAAGCAAGAGGATATTAGCGAAGAAGTCAAAGGACCATCACGCAAAATCGCACTGGATGCAAATGGAGACTGGAGCAAAGCTGCTTTAGGATTTGCCCGTAGTCAGGGTGTATCTCCGGAGCAATTTACATTCAAAGAGTTAGCTGGAGTAGAGTATATATATGCTACTAGAAATAGTGCTGGGGTAGAGACAGCTTCTTTGCTTTCAGAAGGGCTTTTAGGGATTGTAAATGCGATGACTTTTCCGAAAAACATGCGTTGGGGAGCTTACGATTTTAAATTCGTACGTCCGATTCGCTGGTTAGTTGCTCTTTTCGGTAAAGATATTATTGAATTGGAAATTACGGATGTAAAAGCGGGTAATGTGAGCCGTGGACATCGTTTTCTGGGAACAGAGACTGTAATTTCGGAGCCTGCACAATATGTAGAGAGCATGCGTGCGCAGCATGTCCTTGTAGATGTGAAGGAACGGGAAGAATTGATCCTGAAACAAATCAATCAATTGGCTGAAGAAAAAAGCTGGACGATTGCGATCAAAGAGGATCTTTTGGAGGAAGTACTGTTCCTGGTGGAAACACCAACCGTGCTGTTTGGAACCTTCGACCCATCGTTCTTGAACATTCCTCAGGATGTGCTAATTACTTCGATGCGTGAGCATCAGCGGTATTTCCCGGTTTTTGATGCAGCGGGCAAACTGTTACCTTTCTTTGTAACGGTGCGTAACGGGAATGCAGTATCTTTGGATGTTATTGCTAAGGGTAATGAGAAGGTACTCCGTGCTCGTCTATCAGATGCCAAATTCTTCTATCAAGAAGATCAAAAGATGAAGATTGACGATGCACTAGCCAAACTAGAGAATATCGTCTACCATGAAGAGCTTGGCAGTGTTGGAGATAAAGTGCGTCGAATTCGCCAAATCTCCGATCGTCTTGCTGTAAAGTTGGGATTGTCTGATAGAGCCCTCTCTGAAGTAAGCCGGACTGCTGATATTTGCAAATTCGACCTTGTGACTCAAATGGTTTATGAATTCCCAGAACTTCAAGGCACCATGGGCGAAGATTATGCACGCAAAGCCGGAGAGCCTGAAACTGTGGCAAAAGCAATCTTCGAGCATTACCAGCCACGGTTCGCGGGAGATGCAGTACCTTCGACGGATGCCGGTTCGGTTGTCAGCATTGCAGACAAGATCGATACGATTGTAGGTTGCTTCTCCATCGGTATTATCCCAACGGGCTCTCAGGATCCTTACGCACTGCGCCGCCAGGCTGCAGGGATTGTGCAAATCGTGCTGGAGCATAAATTGCCGATTACGCTGCGGGAGATTTTTGAAGCAGCGATTGAAATTCATAAAAATTCAGGGAATTCGAAACATTCTGACGATGAACTACGTATAAACCTGTACGAGTTCTTCGGTCTGCGTGTTAAACGACTTTTATCCGACAATGTACGCTATGATGTTGTGGACGCTGTTACAGCAGCTGGCTTTGACAATGTGGTAGATGTTGTGGGCAGAAGCCGTGCGCTTATGGGTGCTGTCTTAGACCAAGCAGACTTTAAAATTACCGTAGATTCACTCACTCGTGTCAGTAATTTGGCAGCTAAAGCAACCAGTGAAGTGATTGATCCTTCTTTGCTTAAAGAAGATGCTGAGCTGAAGCTGTACAATACATGGCAGGAATTACACACACCGTATCTTGAAGCGATGTCCGCGAATAATGCCGAAGAAGCACTCCGTATTCTTTCGGGTCTAAAAGATGCTGTTACAGCATTTTTCGATTCCGTTATGGTTATGGCGGAGGATGAGCAAGTACGCGCTAACCGTTTAGCTTTGCTTGCTGGTATTGATGCCGACTCTAAGGCATTTGCTGATTTTGGCAAGCTCGTCTGGTAAACGACTGAGCACGGGAGTTCCCGGCTGAATTCAAGATTCGACGTCGATATTGCTTCTCAGATTAGACTTCGTGATCAAAGGGCAGCTTTTTGAACAACATCTATAAAATTGAGGTTCAAAAAGATGACCTTTCAGCACCAAGAAGGTTGGATGAAGCTAGGGAGGGAGGAGCGGAGCGTAGGCATTATCTACGTGAGCACCGGAGTTCCCGGCTGAATTCAAGATTCGACGTCGATATTGCTTCTCAGATTAGACTTCGTGATCAAAGGGTAGCTTTTTGAACAACATCTATAAGAAAAGTTTGTGTCTTATGGTATAGAACGTTGGTTTGGGGTATAAATATACGGAACGGTGCCAATGCGTCATTTGACATCCGTTCCGTATTTATGCATAGAAAGAAGGATTTCTTGCGGTAAGGGCGTATATATATTACACGGGAAATTGGTGATGATCATGGAGAAGAAGTCCCGGTCTAGAACTATAGTCGTGGATGGGGATGCTTGTCCGGTCAAAAAAGAGATAGCTGAAGTTGGTCGCGCCTTTGGTGTGCCGGTACTGATGGTATCTTCTTATGACCATGCACTGAAAGCTGAAGAGGGTGTAACGGTTGTGCAGGTGGACCGGGGAGATCAGAGCGCCGATCTATATATTGCCAATCATATTTCTGCAGGAGATGTGGTATTGACTGGGGACTATGGTCTCGCAGCGCTTGCACTCGGGAAACGTTGCAGTGTTCTTTCTTTTCGTGGCCAGGAATATGTCGATTCCAAAATGGATTTTATGTTGGAAGGCAGGCATGCCAGGGCCGTGGAACGAAGACGGGGACATTACTCTAAGGGTCCAAAACCTATAACGGCAGAAGAAAAAATGTATTTTCAACATAAAATGACAAAACTTTTAATACTTTTGCAGGAGAATGTGGAGCAATAGCGAATTATATTTATTTGTTAAGAATTGAAGGTGGTTGAAGTGGCTAGCGGACACGGGAATATTCCGGAAGAAGTTATCGAAAGCGTGCTTGCACGTCATGATATTGTCGATACAGTCGGTAAGGTTGTCCATTTGTCCAAGCAGGGGAAATATTTATGGGGCCTCTGCCCGTTCCATTCGGAGAAAACCCCTTCCTTTACAGTTACCCCCGACCGGGGAGTGTTTCATTGCTTTGGCTGCGGCATGGGTGGAAATGCCATCAAATTTAGGATGGAAATCGAAGGATTAACCTTCCCCGAAGCCGTCAAAATAATGGCTGAAGAAAGTGATATTCCCGTTCCTGAAGGTAAGGGAGGCCTAATGTCTCCTCCTGATCCGGAACGCGATCGGTTGATTCAAGCTTATGAATGGTCTGCAAAGTTTTATCATTACTTGCTGAAGAATACGGAACACGGCAAAGCCGCAATGGAGTATTTAAGAGCCCGGAACTTCAGCGATAAAATGATTGACCAGTTTCAGATCGGATATGCTCCGGACCGCTGGGATACTTTGCTACAATTTTTGGAGAAACGGAATTTTGACCTTGCTGAGATGGAGAAAGGTGGACTCTTGTCTGCCAGAGGTGAGGGGAAAGGCTATATAGACCGTTTCCGTGGTCGGATTATTTTCCCGATTGCGAACCGTACAGGCAAGGTGATTGCTTTTGCCGGAAGAATTCTTGGTGAAGGACAACCCAAGTATCTAAATTCTCCAGAGAGTAGATTGTTTAACAAAAGCCGGATTTTATACAATTTGCACCAGTCCAAAGCATCCATCCGCAAAACGCGGCAAATCGTCCTCTTTGAAGGATACGGAGATGTCATTTCGGCCTGGGAAGCAGGTGTGCATAACGGTGTAGCAACAATGGGAACATCTTTAACTGAAAGTCATGTAGCACTTATGAAGAGCCTGGCCGATGAAATTGTACTGTCTTATGACGGTGACCGGGCAGGACAAGCAGCTGCTATGAAGTCCATTCCAATGCTTGAAGGCAGTGGCTTGCGTGTAAAGATCGCCTTACTGCCAAGCGGGCTCGATCCAGATGAATTCATCTCCAAGCATGGTGGAGAAAGGTTTATGGATCAGGTAATTGATTCAGCGGTTTCATCCATAAAATTTAAGCTTATATATCTGAAAAAAAACCATATACTCCTAGAGGAAGATGGCAAAATTGCCTACGTCAAAGAAGCTTTGGAGGTCATTGCTTCGTTACCTTCCTCGACCGAGAGAGAGGTTTACCTAAGGGAAATCGCTTCTGAGCTGGAACTTTCATATGATAGTTTGAAGCAGGATTGTAATTTACTTAGGGCATCGATGCAAAAAAACATCCCTGAAGGGGATAATAACGACAAAAGGTGGAATAATGGTAGGCATAAAAAAGGGCAAGTGCAGACACCAACTTTGCTGCCCGCTTATCATGTCGCGGAACGGCGTCTACTGTCCTTTATGATTCAGGACCCGGAAGCCGCCACGTATGTGGGCGAACGCCTCGGAGAAGATTTCAACATCGATGATCATGCGGCAATTGCCGCTTATCTATATGCCTATTACGCGCAAGGCAAACCACCCGGCATTAGTCGGTTTCTATCATCGCTTCAGGATGATCGTCTAGAGAAAACTGCAACATCAATTTCCATGATGGATACACCTCCAGACTGGAATATGCAGGTGCTGGATGATTGTATCCGTGAAGTGCGGAAATATCCACTGCAGCGCAAGATGGACCAGAAGCGTGAAGAAATGATTCAGGCGGAAAAGTCAGGTGACTTTTTGCGTGCGGCACAAATAGCAAGTGAGATTATAGCCCTAGAGAGACAATGAAATGTTGACAGGATGTACCTAGGGAGGAGGGAGTCGAATTATGGCGAACGATCAGCATACTGAATTGGAAGCAGAATTTACTTTGGATCAGGTTAAGGATCAGCTTATTGAGCAAGGCAAGAAAAGATCATCATTGCTATACAAAGATATTATGGAGAAATTATCGCCGTTTGATCAAGACCCCGAGCAAATGGAGGAGTTCTATGAACAACTCAGTGATTTGGGAATTGAGGTTGTAAACGAGAATGATGAGGAGGTTAACAGCCTCCGGCCAAATGAGGACAATGAGGACAAAGAGGGCGATGAGTTCAGCTTTGATGATGATTTGTCACTGCCGCCAGGGATCAAGATTAATGACCCTGTCCGTATGTATCTGAAAGAAATTGGACGCGTTCCGCTGTTGTCGGCTGACGATGAAGTAGAGCTTGCTATGCGGATTAAGAATGGTGACGAGGAAGCTAAACGTCGTCTTGCGGAAGCGAATCTTCGTCTCGTTGTAAGTATTGCTAAACGTTATGTTGGACGCGGTATGCTGTTCCTTGATTTGATTCAGGAAGGTAACATGGGTCTGATCAAAGCGGTAGAGAAATTTGACCATAACAAAGGGTTCAAATTTAGTACGTATGCAACTTGGTGGATTCGTCAGGCTATTACCCGCGCGATTGCGGATCAGGCACGTACGATTCGTATTCCTGTACACATGGTCGAGACGATTAACAAGCTGATTCGTGTCTCACGTCAATTACTGCAAGAACTGGGACGTGAACCTTCGCCAGAGGAAATTGCGGCTGAGATGGAGCTGACGGTTGAGAAAGTTAGAGAAATCATGAAGATTGCCCAAGAGCCAGTATCGCTCGAAACACCGATCGGTGAAGAAGACGATTCTCATCTGGGAGATTTCATTGAGGATCAGGAAGCCTTGGCTCCTGCGGATGCAGCAGCTTATGAACTGCTGAAGGAACAGCTGGAGGATGTACTGGACACGCTCACGGAGCGTGAAGAGAATGTACTTCGTCTGCGTTTTGGCCTAGATGATGGCCGGACGAGAACACTTGAAGAAGTGGGCAAAGTGTTCGGTGTTACCCGCGAACGGATTCGCCAGATTGAAGCTAAAGCATTGCGCAAACTTCGTCACCCTAGCCGCAGTAAACGGCTTAAGGATTTCCTTGAATAGTATTTCATGAACTGGACCTTCTGCTGCTCAGTAGCAGGAGGTTCTTTTATTTGAATTACGACCCTAAAAGTGCTGACTTTTGCGTATCGGGAAAGAAGGATGAGCCAGTGAATTTGGAGAAACGCGAAATTATTATAAAAGAGATTCAGTACTGGAGAAATAACAGATTGCTACCAGAGCAATATTGCGACTTCTTAACCAACCTGTATGATGATGAAACTGCGGCGAAGGATAAAAATCCGATTTCACTGAAGAATCTACAGCAGGGAAACATCAAAATTTGGCTGTTTGGTTTTGGAATTATTTCCTTGATTTTCTTGATTAGTCTTTATTTTAGCGTTTTTCCCTGGCCTTTGCAACTTGCAACAGCACTATCCGTATTAATTATTTGTTATGGATACTCAGCGGTTTACAGGAGCCGAAATCATGTTATTAGTCTTATCCTAGCGGGGCTTGGCAGTGTGTTATCGCTTGGTTTTGGGTTATGGTTGATTGCTTTGCATGATCTTGATCCTCAGCTCTGGAGACCGATTCTGATTGGAGCTTGTGGCTTGTTATGGTGTATTCTGGGATTTCTACTCCGTATCGGCTTGCTGCAGTACTGCGGTTATGCTTTTTGGGCCTTATTATATGGGGGATTCTTCGGTGGAAGACGCCCTGAGGCTTCGATGCTAGAGCTTGAGCTCTTATGGCTTCCACTCTGTGTAATGATGGTGTGGCTGAGCTGGCTATTACATCACAAAGTTAGAGGCGTTGCTAGTGTTTTTTTTGCAGTGGGCGTATCACTATGGATGATGCCAGAACTCGATGCTCTTTTATTGAGGCAGGATTATCCACAGTGGATTTCGCTTATGCTAATTTTAAAAATTGCGGTAGGCTTGGCCCTGCTGTTCTTGTTTCGAAAAAAATGGATAACGTGGGTGGCAACATGAACAATGTGAAATTATCAGATCGACTTCAGCAATTGCTGGAACAAATTCCGCAAGGAAGCAGGTTGGCAGACATCGGCTCTGATCATGCACTGCTTCCTGTAGCTGCTGTAGAAAGCGGTAAGGCTGTATTCGCAGTAGCAGGTGAGGTAAACCCGGGTCCTTTTGATGCTGCTTGTAAAGGCGTTGCAGAGGCCGGACTAGGGAAAGTAATCTCAGTGCGGCGAGGAGATGGCCTTGAGGTACTGGAACCTGGTGAAGTTAATTGTATCACGGTCGCTGGCATGGGAGGGGCTTTAATTGCCTCGATTTTAGACCGTGGTCAGAGTCAAGGCAAGCTAAAGGATGTTACAACACTGGTACTTCAACCGAATGTGGGCGAGGATATTTTGCGCCGCTGGCTGTTAAATAATGAATGGGTTCTTACCGCTGAAAGTATTCTGGAAGAAGACGGCAAGTTATATGAAGTATTAACAGCTGTACCAGAGGATCCAGGTGCCGGAATTACAAATGCTAATGTATATCGAGAGGTTACGTTAGGCGATTCCGCTGTGGTTCGTGGTCAGGATACCTTGCTACAGATGGGACCTTTTCTGATTCAAGCACCGAATGAAGTGTTTTTTGCCAAGTGGCAGGGAGAGATTCAGAAATTGGAAGGCATTCTGACATCATTGTCACGTTCAGAACTCGAATCTGCGGAGAATAAACGAAAATTAATTCGAGATCAGATCAAGGAGATTACGGAGGTGCTGCAATGCTTGCCAAAGGACAAACAGTAATTCAATATATGGAGCAGCTGGCTCCGAAGCATTTAGCTGAAGATTGGGATAAAGTCGGGCTGCAACTAGGTTCCTTACAGAAAGAAATAACCAAGGTTCTGGTTGCACTGGATGTTAATGATGAAGTCGTGGAAGAGGCAATTAGTCTCGGCTGTAATCTAATCATTGCCCACCATGCGATTATTTTTCGTCCGCTGCAAGGGATTCAAACAGACACTCCAATGGGTCGAATGTATGAAAAATTGATTAAAAATGACATCGCGGTTTACATCAGTCATACTAATCTGGATGTTACCGAAGGTGGAATGAACGATTGGATGGCGGAAGCTCTGGGCATAGAGAACGGAGTACCCATCAAAGACATTCATTCAGAGCAATTGTCTAAGTTGGTGGTATTTGTACCAAAGGACCATCATCAGAAGGTACTGGATGCCATCTTGAATGCAGGAGCAGGGGCAATCGGCAACTATAGTCATTGCAGCTTCAATATCGAGGGATACGGGACTTTTATTCCGGGAGAAGGCACAGATCCTTATATCGGGGAAAAAGGGAAGATGGAGCGTGCTGAGGAGATCCGTATTGAGACAATCGTGCCACACAGTATCCGCAATAAAGTGGTACAGGCTATGCTCAAGGCTCATCCTTATGAAGAGGTTGCCTATGATTTGTACACGATGGATCTTAAAGGCCGCAGTTTAGGGCTTGGGCGAGTTGGAAAGCTCAAAGAGCCTACAACACTTGGGCAATTCGTTGAGAGGGTAAAAAAGGGTCTGAATGTAGACCACGTACGTGTTGTGGGTGATTTGGATCGTCCGATTCGTAAAGCCGCTGTTCTCGGCGGTTCGGGTGGAAAGTATTATAACAGTGCTATTTTCCGCGGTGCGGATGTGCTGGTTACGGGAGATCTTGATTACCATACTGCACAGGATGCCGTGCTCGCTGGGATTACTCTGATTGATCCAGGACATAATGCGGAGAAGATCATGAAAGAGAAAGTAGCAGAGTGGATGACTGGGAAACTGGCGGGGCATAAGTACGATACAGCCGTACATGCTTCGCAGGTGAATACGGAGCCATTTAAGTTCCTGTAAAATTACCATATATTAATGCTTGTGCCAGACATGTGATGTCTGTATAATAAATAATGTTGTTCGGGAAGTTTGACAGACAATCGCCGGTGACGTGAAGACGTCACGGGAGGAAAGTCCGGGCTCCATAAGGCAGGATGCTGGATAACGTCCAGTCGGCGCGAGCCGAAGGATAGTGCCACAGAAATGGACCGCCGATGGCCGCCTTAGGGCGGCACAGGCAAGGATGGAACCGAGGTGTAAGAGACCCCGAGGAACGCTGGTGACTTCGTTCCTGGTAAACCCCATCTGGAGCAAGACCTAATGAGACGCAGCAGATTCCTTTATTGGAATAGGCAGCCTTAGCCTGAGGCGCGTCTAGGTTGGTCGCTGGAGCTGTGCAGTAATGTACGGCCTAGATAGATGATTGTCGCTTATGGTGGGAGGGTAGTTCCCGATCGAACCACGACGAGCACAGAACCCGGCTTACGGCAAACTTTCCTAACTGCAACGTTATGATAACAACAACTATACAAGCGGCGGCGTATCTCGGGAAACCGGATCACGTCGCTTTTTTAAAATATAAGAAAGTATAAGTTTCACTTTATACATTATCCTTATATTTCTCGCAACGCTTACCATCCTTATAAGGACGCCGAAGGTGTTTATGCTCGTGGCAAGAAGATATGTAGAAAGTGGGAAATATATAGCATGGGTAATTATCAGATTTGCGGGTTCTGCGGACATTTATATGAACGAAACAATAAGAGGATGTGCAATAGTTGTGATGAGATGTATCAGAGAATCAGGCGTATCGTAGAGACTTCACCCGACACGATGGTATTAAATATATCCCTTCAAACAGGAGTAAGTGTCAGTCGAATCATGTCTTTCGTTGAAAATGGATATTTTAGGCTCAATAAAGATAGCATAGAAGTATCTAAGAAGTAAATTACTCTAAGCATGGCTGAGAAATAAAAATAACCCGGCTTCCTCATCCCATACAGGATGAAGAAGCCGGGTTTTGTCATGCTTATGATCGAATGCCGGTCTGACTCTCCCGCCATTGTACCAACGCCTTCTCCAGGCGCTGAACAGCAACGGGTACAAGCTCAGGTGGCGTATGTGTGAAATTCAAACGCATCTTATTCTTATGGGGCTCTGATGAATAGAACACTTCACCTGGAACAAAAGCAACACCGTTCTCTACTGCTAGAGGAAGTAATTCTTTCGTGTTGATCTCTTGGGAAAGTGTTAGCCATAGGAACATACCGCCTCGCGGCTCCAGAAAATGAGCTCCTTCCCAGTTCTGCGACCGTAGTTCCGCAGATAAGAGCTTCAT
This sequence comes from Paenibacillus pseudetheri, assembly GCF_924513355.1. NCBI lineage: Bacteria > Bacillati > Bacillota > Bacilli > Caryophanales > Paenibacillaceae > Paenibacillus > Paenibacillus pseudetheri. The sequence continues at coordinate 61,076 of NZ_CAKMAB010000008.1, read as the reverse complement.
TCGAGAATAATATTCTCGTGAGATGACACGGATATGTTGCTCAATATCGAAATGCAGCAGCAGTTCATCTAAAGCGCGCTGGTCAACGGTGCTAGAATGCAGATCAGCTGCTTGTTTTGCTTTGGCGAGGGTCTTGATTAGATTGGAATCGCCGATAATCCAGCCGGTACGCAGGGCAGGGGCTACGATTTTGGAAAAAGTTCCAGTGTAAGCGACACAATAATCGTCACCAAAGCTTCTGTCGATAGACGCTAATGAGGGTGGATAAAGATCTTTATTCTCCTCAAAGGTTATTTCACCGTAGGGATTATCCTCCAAGATAAGAACATTGTAGCGGCGGCAAATTTCCACCACTTTCTCACGGCGTTCCTTACTCCAAGTTTCTCCTGAAGGATTGTTGAAGGTCGGAACTGCATATAGGAGTTTGGGCCGTAATTTTTGTATTTGATCTTCCAGGTGATCTGGCAGAATGCCTTGCTCGTCATTATTTATCGTATGAATATCAGCTCGGTAAGAGCCGAGTACCTGTAAAGCAGCTAGATAAGTGGGGGCTTCAACAAGTACAGTATCACCGGGATCAAGTAGTATTTTACATAATAAATCTATGGCTTGCTGGGAACCTGTAGTCAAGATCATCTCAGATGCTGTAACAGGGATTCCTTGCCGAGTAAGTCTTTCAGCGATTTTGTCACGTAGTGGAGTAAAGCCCTCGGTTAGTCCGTATTGAAGCGCTGAGGTATCGCTGGAGAGTACACGGTTATAAGCGTCCCTTACTGCCTCCAAGGGAAACAAATCCTCCCCAGGCAGCCCGCCCGCAAGTGAAATGATGTCATTGCCCTGTGTAACTTTTAGAATCTCACGAACGGCTGATGATCCTAGATGATTGGCTGCGGCCGAGTATTTGATATCCATAAATGAGTTCTCCACCTTTCAATTTGGTGCTATCATAATAGGAGTACTGTATAACAGTAAAGCGTTGAATATAACAGTGGAGGTGAAGGGTTCATGCATATCGATTTGATTCGCACCAGCAGTAAGTCTCTGCCTCATCAAATCAGTGAAACCCTAAGTCAGCGGATTTCATCAGGATTGCTTCAGCAAGGTGTCCGGCTGCCCTCCGTAAGAAGTTTGGCTACAGCTTTGAGAGTAAGCCAGGTTACTGTAAGCAAGGCATACGATGTGCTTGAGAAGCGGGGACTTATTTATTGCAGACAAGGAAAAGGCTGCTTTGTAGCCGACCCTGAACACACCAGACGTCAGGAAGATGGCCGCTGGCAGGATGTATATGATGATTATTTGCCGCGAGCTCAGCTTTGGCGCAATTTTGATTACTCTGAAGTTAAGTATCCCTTTCATATCGCTGCAATTCATAGTGAGTTACTTCCTCTAAAAAATATTGGTGACTCCTTCGCATCATTAGTTACTCAGCAGCCGGAGCTTATGGCAACCTACGGGAACTTCCAAGGCGATCTGGAGCTGCGAGGAATTATGAGAGATCATTTAAAAACACGTGGAATTGCACTTGCTTCCTCCGATGTAATGATCACAAGCGGAACTCAGCAAGGCATTGATCTGGTGGCTCGTACCTTTGTCGGACCTGGGGACACAGTATATCTTGAGGCTCCTAGTTATACAGGGGCTATAGATGTTTTTGCAGGACGAGGTGCAGAGATGATTTTTGTACCTACGGACAGTGAAGGGATGCGGGTGGATATTCTTACAAGAATGTGTGATCAAAGACCGCCTAAGCTAATTTATACAATCCCTACTTTTCAGAATCCTAGCGGAGTAACCATGAGCATAGCAAAAAGACAACGTCTGCTGGAATTAGCCCGCAGTTACCGTTGCCTTATTGTTGAGGATGATCCATTTAGTGATTTATATTTCCATGCGCCTCCGCCGCCTACGATCAAATCGATGGATTCCGAAGGGCATGTAGTTTATATGAAGAGTTTCAGTAAAGTTATTGCACCCGGCTGCAGAATTGCCTGTGTAGCCGCTGGTGGGAATATTCTGTCACGGCTTATCGCCGCCAAGTCTGCAAGTGATTTAGGGAGTCCGCTGCTTACACAAAGGGCGGTACTGCCATTCATAGCGGGGAAGTATGAAACCTATGCTGCTCAGTTACGAGTTACACTCCGTGGTCGCATGGAAAAGGCGGCGAAGCTTTTGAAGCTTTACGCGCCGCCTGGAGTAAAATATATTCTCCCAGAGGGTGGTCTTAATCTCTGGCTGGAGTTGCCGGCCTCACCTGATATCGGAAAGCTACATGAGCTGGCCGAACAGGAGAGCATTTCTTTTTTACCTGGTGATGTTTGTTACTCCGCGGAGACTCCTTCCCGGCATATCCGTTTGTGTTATTCACAAATGAATGAAACGGATATGGAGGAAGGCTTACGGTTATTTCTCCGTTTGCTTGGCCGATTTTTGCAGATGGGTAGTTAAGGGGTGTTACTTAGAGTTACTGAATCTTTGTTTCAATTGCTTCATTTGTTTTTGTACATGCTGTGGCCATAGCTGAAGTGGAACCTGATTGCCGCTAGCGGCTTGCAGTGTCTTATAAATATCGACCTGACCCCAGCCAAAATATTTGTCATGCCCGGGAGTGCCCAAATCAACAGCATTTTTGGTCATAAGATCCATAACTTCCGTATTCGTCAGATTCGGATTTAGTGAACGCACCAGACCCGCCAGCGCAGCGACATGAGGACTGGCCATCGATGTACCGGATAAAGCGGCATACTGGCTATCAGGGTAAGTGCTTGCTATGCTTTCTCCAGGTGCTGTGACATCAATATAATCGCCGTAGTTGGAGAAGGAAGCTTTTTCCCCTGAAGCATTTGTTGCAGCTACTGCAATCACTTCGGGATACGCAGCAGGAAATCCTGGTCGTTCTGTATTATCGTTGCCTGCAGCAGAAACGAGGACGATATCACGGTCGTAGGCATATTTGATCGCGTCATGAAGAAACTGGGAATCGGCATAGTTACCTAAACTTAAGTTTATGACTTTCGCGCCGTTGTCCGCTGCCCAAATGATTCCTTCTGCAACAGAATAAGTGGTACCTGCTCCTGAATTATCGAGTGCTTTTACCGGAAGGACCTTGTTGTACCAGCTGATTCCAGCTACTCCCTCTCCGTTATTGACCAGGGCACCTATAATTCCAGATACATGTGTGCCATGTCCTACATCATCTTCTGGGGTGGAACCATTGGTGATCGCGTTATACCCTGTCAAAAGCTTACCCTTTAGATCCGGATGATTGATTTGGACTCCGGTATCCACTACGGCAACAATCACTTCTTTACTTCCCTTGGATAAATTCCATCCGAGTTCCGTTTCGATCGCCGGCAGATTCCATTGATAAGTGGAGAATAACATGTCATTTGGAGTAACAGTTCCCTCTGCGTTTTTAGATATCGTATCATTGGTTAAATACATATAGTGAGGCTCCGTATATTCAGGGTGCCATTTATTAGTGAAATAGTCTTTGAGCTCATAATAAGTCATCTTCTCCGAACGGAAAATATAGGCGTATCCAAGCTTACGTGGCTTTTTGCCGTTGATGTCAGCAGTGATCGTTTGAAGCTGCCCCGGAGTGGGTGAGTTGTTACGGAAACGGACGACAATTTCATTCTCATAAAAATGGCTGGCGTTTTCATTATCATGACCGGTCTTAACGGTGATATCCTTTAAATTGTCGGTATGGACAGATTCTACACGGTACTTCCCTTCCTTCGGATAAGGAATGAGACGCAGGTTCTTCAGCTGATGGTCTGCCACACGCCCAAGCACCTTCTGGTTAATAAGTGCGATGATGCCTACATTTTTATCTTCGTTCCGCTGAGCGATAAAGTAATATTTCTCTTTACCAATTGAAAATGTTGGAGATTCATAGGACTGATGACCACGAATTGCTGATTTCGCCGTCTTAAGATATTTTTGCAGCTGTTGATTCTCCTGTTCGGTTCCTCGAGGAAATGAGGAGGACTTAAAGGTTTCCGTTTTATGCTTGCGAAAATCAATCCACATAAGCATAGTGATAAATCCGTGGTTCTGCTGCAAACGTTTCGCATACACTGATTTATCATGAAGCGAAGCGATTCCATCCGTTTCAGAGAGGAGTTTAGTCAAATGTCTGCTGACATCCACTCTATTCAGGTGATCCGTCGCATCAACATCTTGAGATAAAGAGCTTTTCTTCAATGTTTTTTCTTGTGAAGGATTTGGTGCTGAATGTAGGGCTGGAGTTGGAGCAGGATTTGGTACAGCGACATTAGCGACTTCTCTGGTCGTCCCATTAGTGGTAGGACGTAGCGCAAAGGTAAGTAATGCAACTGTGAACGCAGCTGTTACCAAACCTGCAACCGTTAGATTTTTACGTGACATGATTTCCGCTCCTCTACGCATTGTAATGCCTATAGGTTTAGAAGAGAGCGCATGTTTTATGCATCTTAGAAAAGGATACCTTCCTAACGTTTTTTATGATAATATCAGAGAGAATAAGCATCTTGAGTTCGCATCCTGATATTGCAGGAGAGATGTTGATAGATGTTCTTTTAATTTTAAGAAGGTTAGACTTCTCTGTGTTCACATCCTGATATTGCAAGAATAAAGAGATATGTCTAAAGACTATTTCTTCATAAGATTAACTTTATTGACTACAAGAGCAGGGAATAATAAGGGGGAGCAACCGCCATGTCAGCAGCCAATGTGCAGAAATTATGTGAATCGACGAGAGATAAACTTAAAGATGTAATTGATAAGATGGAGATTTTTCTGAACGAGCATGCATTGCCTCAGCTTGTAACAGAAGATGATGAAGAAACTGTACAATTTTATCAAGGGTTTCTGTCCGATGTTCGTCATCTGTTAGTGTTCTCGGAAATGTCTTATGAGAAGCTGGGAGTTGCGCTGCGTCGTGCTACATTCGATGAATCTTTTGCGCAGAAAGCGCTTTATAATGTATATCACTATGGCGTGAATAACTTCTTCTATCCAAAGAACGAAAGCTATTCTGAAGATGGCCGTTATGCTTATACTGGACAGGATGCCATTCGTTTCCGTAAAAAGCCAGTACGTCCGGCCCGTGATATCATTCTGGAAATTACCAAGACCTATGAAGAGCTACGCGATGATCTTACTTATTATGAGAACGACTATTTGACTGAGAAACGTATGCAAAATCAGGTTTAACAGTTAACTTATTCGTGTAAAGGATCAGCACTTCGTCAAGTGACGAGGGCTGATCCTTTTTTGCGTGGGCATCATTACATCAACTGGAAACCAGCCTGTCGAATAGGGGGTAAATCATGCGGACATAATGAAGCCGAGGTGATAAATATGTCGAATGTAAAGCCATTAGTCAAATGTAGTGTAAGCAATTGTCATTATTGGGGCGAGCATAATTTATGCCGGGCAGAAGAAATTATTATTGAGATCGACAAGCACGTAGGTAGCGGATTTAAAGAAGAATATGCTGAAGAAATGACGAATGAAGGTCACCACGATCATGTCGCAACATCGTCTGCAACATGCTGTTTAACTTTTAAGCCGAACTCCTAGGAGGCCGTTCAAATGGACAAAGAAAAGGAACATGATTCAAGCTCATCAAATGGACAATCCGGTCCAAGAAAAGTCATTTTGCGTCCGCGCAGAGTAGACTATCCACGCCGGGACAGAGAACATCAAGAGGAGTATGCCGCAGAGGTAACCCCGGTTTTGATGCCGGTCCGGGATACAACACCACGTGTGGCAAGTGAAACTAAGGAGAACAAAGAGGAATATAGTGGAAGCAAAGCGATGGGTTATACTGGGCTTGCTATGGGTATTGCCTCCTTGTTTCTCTGGTCCATCATTCTTGGGCCCCTTTCAGTTGTGATTGGATATTTTGCATATGCCAAGGAGCAAAAAACGCTTGGGGCATGGGCGATGGGATTAGGGATAGTATCAACACTTAGTTACTTTGTAATGATACCCTTTGCTCGCTAAACATGAACTGGTAAGTTTGAATTATAACAGGCTTTAGACCTAAATATCAGGGTCTGAAGTCTGTTTTTCATTCCAGCATATAGCAATAATCTCGGATAAAATGTAATATTAAGCCGTAATTCATCGAAATCTAAGGTTAGACCAATAGATATGATTCAACAGGATCAAAGGAGTGCGCCGGTATGGAGATTAATCCCGCTGTAACCAATGGGTTAGGGCAGCTTAAATGGGTAAGCTTAAAGAGTGCAACCGACAAGAGTAGCTCAGCGAATGAAACTGAAAGATCGGGCGCGTCAGCCTCTCAATTTGCAGCAATGCTTCAAGCTTTATCTTCTAACTCCTCTAATAACGGGGATACAAGTTTCTTGACGTCACTCCCGGATGCTTCATCAGTTAGTAGCTTGTTATGGCAACAGATAGGCGGAACAGCTGAAAGCATCGATAGTGTAATTTCCGGGGAAATAACGGATACTAAACCAACAAGCTATGATGATCTGATTCAAACGGCGAGTGCTAAGTACGGGGTGCCAGTCGATTTGATAAAAGCTGTGATTGATACAGAATCTTCCTTTAATCCAAACATTGTCTCTTCGGCTGGTGCTAAAGGATTAATGCAATTAATGGATGGAACAGCGCGTGGTTTAGGGGTTTCTGATTCATTCGATCCAGCTCAAAATATTGATGGTGGTGTACGCTATCTGTCTTATCAATTGAAGCGATTTGACGGACAGGAAAAGATGGCATTAGCGGCTTACAATGCAGGGCCTGGAAGGGTGATTAACCTTGGGGTAAGCAATGATCAGGAATTATTGGAAAAACTTACACTGCTCCCAAAAGAGACGCAGTCTTATATCACTAAAATAGAACGCGCTCGCGCGGAATACGCTGTATAATAAAAAGGATCAAACGGGTATTCCCCTTAAACCACATGCTGGTATTTGGGATGACCGTTTGATCCTTTTTCGAAATTTAAAAAAGAATGATTCTGTACTTTAAAGAAGTAAAGGAGACAATCGATATATGCTTTACTGGGATTATGCCGCCGCCACACCACCCTATGAAGACGTGGTGAAGACGATGGAACAAATTATGAAGCTGCATTATGCTAACCCGTCCTCCTTACACCGGGCCGGTAGTGAAGCGGCAAAGCTGATCAGGCGTTCACGAGAAGTATGCGCGGCTGCGTTATCTGTACAAGCAAAGGAGATCCTATTTACATCTGGGGCTACAGAGAGTAACAATTTAGCCATTAAAGGTGCTGCTTTGCAATATCAGTCAAGAGGACGTCATCTGATAACTACGGAAATAGAACATCCCTCTGTGTATGAAAGTTGTCTGCAACTGCAGCGAAATGGCTGGGAGATTACTTTTGTAGCGCCTGACTGCAATGGAATGATTGATCCAGAGCGAGTAGCTGCTGCAGTAAGGCGTGATACCGTACTCGTAAGTGTGATGCATGTAAATAATGAGATTGGAACAGTACAGCCGCTGATGGAGATTGGCAGGCTGATTAAATCCGTAAATCCACGAACCTTATTTCATGTGGATGGCGTTCAGGGATATGGTAAGCTTGCTGTTGACCTTAAAGGATGGAAGGCGGATCTTTACAGCTTGTCTCCTCACAAAATTCGAGGCCCTCGCGGAGCGGGGCTTCTCTATATTAAAGAAGGAATCCAACTGTTCCCCTTACTTTCAGGTGGTTCTCATGAAGAGGGACTACGTGCTGGAACTGAGAATGTACCTGCGATTGTTGCATCTTCCAAAGCCGTACGGATGGGTGGTGAGCAGCGTGAAAGCTTCTATGCCCGATTGCTCCCACTTCGAGATCGGCTGTTACGCTTCTTGCACAGTGTTCCTGAATTTGTTATAAACAGCAGAGAGGATGGAGCCCCTCATATTGTGCATTTCTCATACCCTGGCATGAAAGGGGAAGTGTTCGCCCGTAAGCTGGAAGAATTAGGGATGGCTGTTTCAACTCGATCAGCTTGCTCCTCCCGGCTGGCAGAACCTAGTCGTGTTCTATTGTCTATGGGGAAAGATGTCTCTGTAGCTTCAGGAGGCATCCGCATCAGTTTCGGTGATAGTCACACTGAAGAAGATGTCGCGGCGCTTGAGAAAGCACTAATTACTGCGGTACGAGCTTTAAAGATTGCTGAAGGAGGTATGAAGTAACTAATGAGTGTGATGAATCAAGAATCTGCTAAGGGCAGTGCCAATAGTATTGATTATGCCGATATGCTGCTTTTGCGTTTCGGGGAGTTTACATTAAAGGGCAAGAACCGTGCCAGATTTGAGAAAACAGTACTACGTCATGTGAAAGAAATGATTAAGCCTTATCCTAAGGTGGTTCTAACCAAAGAGTTTGGAAGAATTTACGTGGAACTGAATGGAGAACCTGCTGCCCCATTGGTAGAAGCACTGAAGAATGTATTCGGAATCGCTTCTGTCAGTCCGGTAAAGGTGGCCAAGTCAGAACTCGAGGATATTGTGGCTGTCAGCCGTCATTTTTTGGAGATTATCGCTCCTGCACCGGGAACTACATTTAAAGTTAATGTACGCCGGGTATGGAAAGAGTTCCCATATGGCTCCATGGAGATGAATAAGCTAGTCTCCACACCACTGCTGCAAGGCTATTCTGGACTTACTGTGGATGTAAAGTCACCTCAATTGGAGCTGAAAGTCGAAATTCGTCAAGGTCATACTTTTATATTTTGCGAAAATATTGCTGGTGTTGGTGGGTTTCCGCTTGGTACGAATGGAAAAGCGATGTTATTGCTGTCCGGAGGCATTGATAGTCCTGTAGCCGGTTGGTCATCCATGCGTCGTGGACTCGAAGTGGAGTGCGTACATTTCTATAGTTATCCTTATACGAGTGAGCTTGCCCGGCAAAAGGTGGTTGATCTTACGCGGGTATTGTCACGATATGCAGGAGTTATCAAGCTACATTTAGTACCTTTTACAGAGGTGCAGACATCTTTTACTGGAATAGGTCAGGATAATCTGATTATTACGTTGATGCGTCGAGCTATGCTGAGGATTACTTCACAGCTTGCTGAACGTGAGGGTGCCCTCGCGATCGTAACCGGTGAAAGTCTTGGACAGGTCGCTAGCCAGACGTTACCAAGTATGAACGTGATCGGTCGTGCGACAGAACTTCCTCTTTTACGTCCGCTGGTAATGATGGACAAAAGTGATATTGTGGAGCTGTCTAAGAATATCGGCACCTATGACCTGTCAATTCTTCCGTATGAGGATTGCTGTACATTATTTGTACCTAAATCACCTACAACGAACCCGAATTTACGAATTGTAGATAAGATTGAAGCTACGCTACCTGGATATTCTGCATTGCTGGACGCAGCGATTGAAGCCACGGAGACTGTGCTGATCACACCTTATGGAGATGAGAAGCCTAAAGATGTAGTAAGTGCTCAGGCTGGATTACAGGAAGAATGGTTCTAATATTATAAACAAAAGGCTGTCTCATTCGTAGCAACAACTACGGTTGAGGCAGCTTTTTTGATTTGTTATGGTTTGATTGGCGTCTCCAGTGTCCACCAATTAAGATGCCAACAATGATCACAAATATAAACAGAGCTCTCAATAGTGGATGCTGCTCAAAAAATGGGGATAGCTGCTGCTCATCTGTAATCATGCTTGAGGCTGTAAACCCTAGGACTGCTGAGCCAATATAAATAATCCATGGATATTTGTTGATTAATTTAATAAAAAGAGTACTTCCCCAGACCACAATTGGAACGCTGATTAACAGTCCAATGACAACTAGAGAGATATTGTGCTTAGCGACTCCCGCAATGGCGATGACATTATCCAGTCCCATCGCAGCATCGGCTAGAATAATTGTACCCACAGCAGCCCCTAAGCTTTGACCAGCCTTGATATTCGCTGAATTGTTCTCATCTGTTAACAGCTTATAGGCAATTAGAATAAGTAAAACCCCGCCTGCCAGCAGTAACCAAGGGATTTTTAATAAACATACGACCAGAACCGTTGCGAAAATCCGTAATACGACGGCACCTGCTGTTCCAAGCACAATTGCTTTATTTTGAGTGCTGTTCGGCAAATTACGCGCAGCAAGTCCGATGACTATGGCATTGTCTCCCGCCAGAATGAGATCTAGAAAAATAATATTGAGCAGCGATAATACAAACTCCCATATGGATGTATTCAAGGCATAGTCACCCCTAAAGTTAATTAAGATGAGCACGAAGATATGCTTAGTTTTGTATACGCAAAAAAAGGGGCATACATGCTTTCATCCTCAAAAAAAGTTGGACAGGAAGCATAGCTTGTCACTTCCGAACATACATGTAGTTACATGTGATTCGGGGAGGTAAGAGCGAATGGAATCATTATTGCTCCTTGGTGAAATATTGATGATCAATCTTGTGCTGAGTGGAGATAATGCTATGGTCATCGCTATGGCCAGTAAGGACCTTCCGGAGAAGCACCGGAAGACTGCGGTATGGTGGGGAGCTGCGGGAGCTGTTATTCTGCGCTGCTTGCTTACTTTTGTCGCGGTATTACTGTTGAAAATCCCTTATATCCAGGCTGGAGGAGGAATTCTGCTGCTATGGATTGCGTTCAAGCTGCTGCTGGAAGAAGAGGAGGACCTTAGAGTCGCGGAAACATCCTCCGTATGGAAATCCATCCGAACGATTCTCGTGGCTGACTTTATTATGAGTCTTGATAATGTCCTGGCGATTGCCGGTCTAGCCAAGGGGGATTTGGCTTTAATTGTCATCGGGATTGCGCTCAGCATTCCGATTGTAGTATGGGGAAGTGGCCTCATTGTGGGGTGGCTGCATAGATTTCCGATACTCGTATTTATCGGCGCTTATATTTTAGCCTTTACAGCAGGTGATATGATGCTTCAGGATGCAAAATTAGGGACAATGTTATCCTTTTTGCTCCCATCCACGCATTCCATACTGCCGATCGCTTTAGGAATATTAGTAGTTGTTACAGGAGCAGTTAAACGAAGAACAACATCAGTAGGTTAATAAATTGCAATAAAAGGCAATACTACAAGGACATCTCCATAAATTGGAATCGTCCTTTTTTTGTCGTGGTCAGTGATGGCATTTTGTGTATATTTCAGATAATATATGAATAAGAATCCTGTCGTTTTCTGGGTAAGAGATGACAAGGTAGTGAGGTAGACGTGAATTTGAAGGGATGGGTGAGGGATGTCCTCAAAGAATGACATAAAACTAGGAATATTTATTGCAGTTGCTGGATTTGTGATTTTATTTGGTAAGCTGGGAGTCTTCGGATTTTTGGGACGTGCCCTTTGGCCGCTAGTGATTTTACTTCCAGGATTAGTTCTACATATGTTATTTTTTAGCCGCCGTGCTTCGGCAACGGTATTGATTCCCGCGGGAATATTAACGGTATATGGTTTATTGTTTGGTCTTTGCAATATATGGGGATGGGGGCTTATGAAATATTTATGGCCTGTGCTTCTGCTTGGCATTGCCGTAGGTCTGTATGAATATTCCATCAATTCTCCAAGACGGACAGGGGGACTATCTGCAATTGCTGTGATATTAGGCGTTGTAAGCATAACGCTTTGTATTTTCAGTCTTATGGGTACGGGTGTGATCTATCTAATTGGTATTGTATTCATCGCTGCAGGGATTTGGCTGATTACCGGACGGGGCAGAACACGCGGCTGGAAGAGATGGTATCGAAGTTAATTAATGTTGGATCTTGTGAAAAAAAACGGAATTTGGCAACTGTTTTTTCATAAAAAGACTTGCTTTTCATAGTGCTTTCACTATAATATTAATGTTATGTTGAAGCGTCGGCTTTCTGCCTGGCGCTTCTTTTGTGAGACTGCCGTGACATGCTAAGAATTTTAACAGTTTTAATTTGATAAATGAGAGGATTTGGATACAAATCATGCATTCAAGAAAAGATATTCGCAACATTGCGATCATTGCCCACGTTGACCATGGCAAAACAACACTCGTCGATCAGCTTCTTCAGCAATCGGGGATCTTCAGCGCACACGAACACGTACAAGAACGCGCTATGGATTCTAACGATATCGAGCGGGAACGCGGAATTACAATCCTAGCTAAAAATACAGCAATTACTTATAAAGAGTTTTTGATCAATATTGTGGATACACCTGGACACGCTGACTTCGGTGGCGAAGTAGAACGGATTATGAAAATGGTTGACGGTGTATTGCTGGTTGTTGATGCTTATGAAGGCTGCATGCCGCAAACGAAATTCGTATTGCGTAAAGCTTTGGAGCAGAAGCTGACTCCAATCGTTGTCGTGAACAAGATTGACCGTCCGGCTGCACGTCCGAAGGAAGTTATTGATGAAGTACTGGATTTGTTCATCGAGCTTGAAGCCAATGATGAACAATTGGAATTCCCAGTAGTTTATGCATCTGCTCTTAACGGAACATCAAGCATGGACCCTGAGAAGCAAGATGAGACAATGCTTTCACTTTACGAAACAATCGTTGAGCATATCCCAGCTCCAACTGAAAGTGTAGAAGACCCGCTTCAATTCCTCGTAACGTTGATGGATTATAACGAATACTTGGGTCGTATTGCTATTGGCCGTGTAAACCGCGGTGTGATTAAACAAGGTCAATCTGTAACTGTAATTATGCGTGACGGTAAGAGTAAAACCGCACGTATTGAGAAATTGTTCGGGTTCCAAGGTTTAAAACGTATTGAAACAGAAGAAGCGGGCGCAGGCGATATCGTTGCTATCGCAGGGATCAAGGACATTAACATTGGTGAGACCATTGCTGATCCAGCGAATCCAGAAGCACTGCCTGTTCTTAAGATCGACGAGCCAACTATGCAAATGACTTTCCTTGTGAATAACAGTCCTTTTGCTGGTAAAGAAGGTAAGTGGGTAACTTCCCGTAAGCTTCGTGAGCGTCTCTTTAAAGAACTTGAGACAGATGTGAGTTTGCGTGTAGATGAAACGGATAGTCCTGATGCATTTATCGTTTCTGGACGCGGTGAGCTTCACCTTGGTATTCTGATCGAGAATATGCGTCGTGAAGGTTATGAAATGCAAGTTTCTAAACCACAAGTAATCATTAAAGAAATCGATGGTGTTAAATCGGAGCCACTTGAGCGTCTTATGATTGACATTCCTGAAGAAAGCATGGGCTCTGTTATGGAAAGTCTGGGCACTCGCAAAGCCGAAATGGTCAACATGATTAACAACGGTACGGGTCAAGTACGCCTGGAGTTCCTGATTCCTGCACGTGGTTTGATTGGTTACAACACTTACTTCTTGACTTTGACACGCGGTTACGGCGTTATGAACCATGCTTTTGACAGCTACGCTCCACTGGTTGCTGGTCAAGTTGGCGGACGTCATCAAGGTGTGCTTGTAGCCAGTGAGACTGGATCAACAACACAATATGGAATAGTGGGCGTTGAGGATCGTGGTATTCTCTTCTTGGATGCAGGTACAGAAATTTATGAAGGTATGATCGTAGGCGAGCATACCCGTGAAAACGACATTATCGTTAACATCTGTAGAGAAAAAGCACTTACCAACATGCGTACCTCAGGTAAGGATGATACTGTAAAAATGAAGACACCACGTACCTTCTCTTTGGAAGGCGCACTTGAATATTTGAATGATGATGAATATTGTGAAATCACACCTAAATCCATTCGCTTACGCAAAAAGATTCTGAATAAAGGCGAACGCGAACGTGTAGAGAAGCAACGTAAAATGGCACAAGCAAACGCGTAAGATCAGCTTAGCATAGTAAAGAGCCGTCGGAGAGTTTAACTTTCGGCGGTTTTTTTATAACAAAAAATTCTCCTACAGATGATATAATGTAAACGTATCTTAAATTTGGGAGGAGTGCGGTATCTATGCAGGGCTGGTTTGCTGAGCATCCAATCGTCGCTTATATTGTTATTTTTATATTGCTTACATTTGTGTATAACCAGGTATTTCGTGTGAATCAAAAGTTAACGATTGGTAAAGAGATTATGCTGTACATAATGATGGCAATCGGCTCCGGCATGCTCCTCATTTTTCAACATGATAAGCTACCGATCATCCAGTGTCTGCTGGTAGCCGTCGGATTAATGCTGATGGTACGGATACGTTATATCGTAGAAGCTCGACAGAAGAGAAAGGCTGCAGCTGCAGCAAAAAGACAGTAATCGAAACTTTTACTGCTTATGGAACGTCTATTTAAGTGTAGCAATTTTAATTCTAAATGAAATGAAGAGGACTTTATTCTACTATGAGTACACGAAACAGCAGTTTACCTCCACGAGCAAGTGGTCAACAACCGAATAATAGAAAACAGCCTGTGAAGGGTGCTCCTAAGAAAAAAAAGAAGAAACCGCAAAAGAGAGGCTTTTTTGGCAGATTAGTTAGAATCCTGTTAACCTTACTCATTATTGCGATTCTTGGCGTATTGGGCTACGGGGGCTATCTATATTGGAAGCTTGAAAATGGGGTCTTTAATGCAGGTGTTAAAGGAACGGTTGCTCCAGGACATTCGGCTACAGAAAAACCACTGACGATGCTTATCCTGGGTACGGATAATAGACCAAAGCATCAATCTAGATTGACTGATGTTATTATGGTTGCAGCGCTTAATCCTAAGACAAAGTCAGCAACCATTGTTTCTCTTCCACGCGATACCTTAGTTGAGCTCAATGGATACAAGCAAACGAAGATTAACGAATTCTATGCTCGCTTTAAGGGGAAAGAAGATTCTTCTGGTATTTTGGCAGAAGATGAGATGAAGACAATGATGGGGAAATATCTAGATATTAACGTAGATTATACAACGATTCTGGATTTTCAAGGCTTCCGTGATGTGGTGGACGAGCTTGGTGGAGTCAAAGTCAACATTAGCGATAATATGTGTTATACAGACAGTGTAGACGGTACGAATATCAATTTGAAAAAAGGTCCGGCGGAGCTTGATGGAGATAAAGCGCTGGATTATGTGCGATACCGTAAATCTAATTGCAAGCCTAAGACTAAGGGTTCAGACGATTTCGATCGGAACAAACGTCAGAATGAGGTTCTTCATTCACTGGTGGATCAGATGCAATCGCTTGGTGGAGTATTAAAAATAGGCAAGGTTCTTGACGCAGTGGACAATAATATGAAGACTGATATCGAAAATTCGCAGATTAAAGATATCATTGCGACGTATTGGAAGATTTCCAAAGATGATATCGAATTCAAGCCGGTGACTGGAACGTGGCGAAGTCCGTATGTATATATTAATGATGAGGAGCTTGAGGCTGCCAAGAAAAGTCTGCAGGACCGATTAGCAGGAGTTTCTGCTGGATCTACTTCTGAATCTACTAAGGCGCCTTAAGACCTTAATAATACTTGATCTAAAATTGAATGCAAGTTTCAGCCTGTGCTATAATATAATAAATTGAATGAATTTACGCCGCATAGGGGGCCAGTACTTATGTCCGAAGCCGTTGCTCAGCTGAACGAAACCTTGTTATCGATGCTGCAATCGGAAACTTTTGTTCTTCTCAACACAGTTGATGCGGAATCAGGAGGTCCAACGTCCACGGCCATTTCGTGGATTTATGCAGTTAGTCCTAGTACTGTGCGTCTGGCTGTAGATCATCGTTCCAGACTCGTGAACAACATGAAGGTCAACCCGTTAGTAACCGTCACTGTGTTCGGTGAGGGTACTGTCTATGCTATTAACGGCAGTGCCGTTGTAAAGCAGGATCCACTTCTGGATGTACCTTTCAAGATGTGCTGCTTTGATGTTGAAATTATGGCGGTGCGTAACGCGCTTTTTTATGGAGCGCAGCTTGAATCCGCCCCAAGATATGCAAAGGTTTATGATGGACGTGCCGCTGAGAAGCTGGACGGACAAGTATTTACTGCCATGAAAAAAGCCTAGTGAGAATATCACTGGGCTTTTTTTTTCCTCTACTTTGCATTTTTGATCGGCTTAGTATCCTCTGGCAGCTGTGGCATGATTCGACCGATGATATCAGCCAGTTCGGATGAGAATCCGGAAATTGGATGTCCCTGAGAGATATGACGGCTCATGTCCGCTAAGCGGCTGGAGAGATCCATATCGGCTGTGACTAGTGCACGTACACTTCTCGGGTCCTTGCGGATAGCTTCCGCTACAGAATATTTAATGCTTCCAACACGTGATCGGTCTAGAGAACCTTCTACGTCAAGACCTACAATGGCGACCTTGTTCATGACTACACAATGTGCGCCATTCACACCAGGAACTCTTTTGGCCAACTGTTCAAAATGGTCCTTAAGTGCAATTTCACTTTCGCCCTTAACACTGACGGTGTGACCAGCTTTTGAGGTGGCCTTAGGATTAGTTGCACCATCGTTGGCCAATTGCCGAACCGCATGGTTTCCCGTACCCTTTACAGCATTCGCAGATTGTTTATTCTGAGGAGAGGGTGATGTCTTTTTATTAGCGATACCGCAGCTTGTCAGTAGCAGCAGTACCAGCAACAGACACATTGATTTTCTCATATGTGATTACTCCTTTCAACCAAGATCGTTTCTGTACCTTATCTTTTCCCTTGGCGGAAAGAGTTATGTATGATCAATCAAACCAGGCGCTGTGGAGGGGATAATATGAACAAGATATTTGTGCTAGATACCAACGTGCTTTTGCACGACCCCAATTCGATTTTCTCTTTCAAGGAGCATGAGGTGGTTATTCCAGCGGTTGTGCTGGAAGAAATCGACTCCAAAAAGCGCAATGCTGACGAAATCGGCCGGAATGCACGCACGGTTTCCCGATTGCTCGATGGACTTCGTGAGCTAGGTCATTTGCATAGTGGTGTGGAGCTGGAGCATGGAGGCAAGCTGAAGGTTGAACTTAATCATCGCAGTTTTGTGAAGGTACAGGAAATGTTTGGTGAGGTATCTAACGACAATCGGATTTTGGCTGTAGCTCTCAATTATTTAATCGAAGAGAAAGAGAAGCCTGATCCGCGTCCCGTAGTGCTTGTGAGTAAGGATGTGCTGGTCCGGATTAAAGCGGATGTGTTAGGAATTACGCCAGAGGATTACTTGTCAGATCGTACTGGAGATTTAAATGAACTTTACACTGGTTACCAATCTTTGCAGGTACATCCGGCATTGATTGATGAATATTACAGTCACCGCTCTTTAACGGTTAAACAGCTCGGGTTGTCATATCCCTTATATCCTCATGAATTTGTGATCCTCAAGGATGAAATAGGCACAGGTAAATCAGCTCTTCTCAAAGTGAATAGTGATACGACCCGTCTGGAGCCGCTCTATCTGGGCAATGATTCAGTTTGGGGGATCAGCGCCCGAAATGCGCAACAACGAATGGCACTGGAGCTGCTTCTCAATGATGAAATCCCGCTTGTAACCATTACGGGTAAGGCGGGTACAGGGAAGACATTATTGGCACTTGCTGCCGGACTATTCAAAGTTGAGGATGAGCACAAATACAAAAAACTGCTCATTGCTCGTCCAGTAGTTCCTATGGGTAAAGACATTGGTTATTTACCCGGAGAGAAGGATGAGAAGCTCAGACCTTGGATGCAGCCTATTTATGATAATCTGGAGTTCCTGTTCGACACCAAAAAAGCTGGCGATATCGATAAAATCTTAATGGGTTTAGGCAGCATACAGGTAGAAGCCTTAACTTATATTCGTGGCCGTTCAATCCCTTCGCAGTTCATTATAATTGATGAGGCCCAGAACCTTTCCCGTCATGAGGTGAAGACAATCGTCTCCAGAGCGGGTGAAGGAAGTAAAGTGATTCTTATGGGTGACCCGGAGCAAATCGATCATCCATATCTGGATGCTGCGAGCAATGGACTCAGCTATATTGTTGAGAAGTTTAAGCAGCAAGGGATTAGCGGACATATTACTTTGGAAAAAGGCGAGCGTTCCCGCCTGGCCCAGCTGGCCGCGGACCTTCTCTAACCTTCAATCCTCTTTTCAGCCGGGAGAAGCATACACTCCCGGCTTTTTCCTGCCCGCCCACAAACGGCGGAGGAATTTTAGTAGGTTATGGTTCTTAGATGGAGAGCGGTTAGCGGAGGGGGAGGAATTGTTCTGTAGAAGCGTTAGCGTTCGCCTTTGTCACCGGATTTATACCATTAAGGAATATAATCCATAAATCTGGGGACAACAGCGATCGGAAGAATAATCCGCACACGGAGCGTCCTTAGCACTAAGATCACCCAGTCTTTTATTATCTCCGTTCGTTTCCCCTATATAATAGAAAGAGAACGTTTTCACATTCTAAAGACAAGCAGCGGCGGGTTTGGTAAAATAGGGGTGAGGAATCATGGGGAAGGTGGGGAATTGTGCTGAAACGCAAAAATTATTGGCTGCTTTTTGCAATTTTATTACTATCGCTGACAAGCTTGTCACCCAGTATGGAATTGAGTACCAATAGCGACCCACATCCTATGAAAAAACCACAAAGTCAGTTGACAAACCCTTCTTCAGGGGAAGAAGGAACTATAGATAGCCTGCGCATAACAGTATCGTTAAATAGTGAGGAATTCAGTGAACTGGAGCTTCTAAGCAATCGTTATACTTTAGAAAGTGGAGTGAAGGTAATATTAAGAAATATTGATAGCGAGGATGCAGACGAAGTTTTGAAGCATGACCTAACCATCGGGGATAGCCCGGATATCGTTATGGCGGATGGACGGAGTATTCTCGACTGGGCTACACGCGGATATTTATTGCCGGTGGATGTGTATCAGAGCATTCCGGGAACTGCACCGTTAACTCAGTTAATCCCATGGATGCAATGGAACGGATATAATTGGGGAGTGCCGCTGGATATCGACCCTTATGTATTTGTTTATTCACCACAGCGTCTTGCGGAACTGGGATTCACTACCTTACCAAGAAGTCTGGAACAGTGGAACACATTGCTTCAGAATGTGCTTAAAGAGCAAGGGAAATATTTGCTCGCGATGGATACACGTAATCCATATGGATTGTCGGCCGTTATGGAGAGTATGAACAACAGCTTACTATCGGATAACCAAGAAGTAATAAATTGGACTCAGAATGCTCGCAGTTATTTTTACCTTACCAGCCGATATAACAAAGATGTTTGGGATATGATTCAGAGCGGGAGTGTTGCTGTTGCTGCTCTACCGCTATCTGAGTGGAAAAAACATGGGAATTCATCTTTAGTTGCTGAAGCACCAATGACCGCAAGTAACGGGAGAGTACTTGAATCCTATTACAGCCGTTCCTTTGCACTTCCAGCTCAATCTCCAAATCCGAAGGAAGCCGTGAATTGGTTGACGTTTATCACCTCTGAGGATTCTCAGATGGATTGGCTGGAGAACACGGGGAGCTTGCCTGCGCTGGATGTCCTATATCGTTCAGAACATGATTTCAAATATAGGCTTCCTTTTGGAGTCGAACTATTACTGACAGAAGAAACCGCCCCGGAGGTCGAATTCCAAGGCGGCTGGAGTAAGATTGTTGAAGCAGTAACCTTACTGCTTACAGGAAAAATTGATGCGGCCGGGTACAAAGATTTCATCAAGGAAGGCTTAGAATGAGATAGAAAGTTTAACTTGGAGGACGCCGTCTTTACTATCTACTTCTGTGGCGCGTAGGAAAGAAACAATTTTCCCAGGGTAAAAGCCTAAATCAAATTCCTCCTCAAGTGTTCTTCTAGTGGTGTCAGGTAATTCGAGACCATTAAATACAACATGATCTACTTGGAATATAAGTCCGTTGATGGGTTCTTCCTGTATGATGTAGTGACCGGTTAATGAAAGGGCTAAAGCTCCACTTTTTCCTGTGGCAGTAATCGTTCCGTCATTAAAATGAAATGCGAAATCGTTAAATAGCTTATTCTGGGACTGAAGGAATTCGTTTAAATCCTCTTCCTTCAGATTCAGAACATAAGTCATCCCCTTACGAGTAAGAACTCCCTCTCGATTCTGGACAAACTGCGGTAATTTATTCATTGCGGTAGATAATGCTTTGAAGTAGGTCTTTACCTCGCGCAAACCAATATTCTCCCAATATAATGTGAATTCTTGAAGTAGAGCGCTCATATTATCAGGATCACTACTGTCTTTAATCCCACCTTCAATTTCTTTATTGAGCGCGGCTACCCGAATTTTCTGTTCTTCCAGAGCGGTTCGCAGCTGTGCAAGATCCTTCGAGCTGCGCTGTGCAGTCTGGAGGGTCTTCTTTAGATCCTTATATTGGTCCTCGTATTGTGTTAGAATGCTGCGGTCATTTCCGATAATAATTTCATAATAATCGAATAGTGCCAGGAATCTGCTAATGCTCTTCGCGGATAGAAATGCGGCTAAGAGACCGTCTCTATCCCCCATATAATAAGAACGAAGGACCGCGCCTGCACGCTCTTGTTGGTTTGCGATGTCAGATTTTTTCTGGATAGCCTGTTCTTCTAGGTAATCTACCTTTTCTTCAAGCGCTTTTTGTTCGGCTGTAATCTTGATGATCTCCCGTTCGATTTCTGCGGAAGATAAAGTCTGCTCCAGAAGTTTACGGGTTTCTTCATTATCTGGTATAGAGGAATTGAAAAAAGAACCGCTAGGATCGGCAGACAGGTACAGCGTAGATTGTAACGGAAACAATGTACAGCAGAAGAGAATTAGTATGGTTGCCATCATGCGGCTTTGGGCATTGCGGGAGCGCACCACACCACCACCTTTTTTTGAAATATAAGATAAGAACTTATCTGTTTTACTCCATAAATTATCCTTCTAGTTTCGTAGAAACGGAAGCTGTCCCTAAAAGACGGCAAAACCGGTTCTTCTTGAATGGATATATGTATGTACTAATAATATGTTTAACCCTTCTAAAATAGCATACATACAAAAATATCCCCACAAAGTAAGGTTATCCTTCAATGCGTACTCAGGTATCAGTGAGGGCCTCATATATATATACTAACTGATAAACAAAAAAACGGAAGCGATCCTTATTAGATAAGGACCTCATCCGCTTCAAGAGAGCACTGCAATTTATAGTGGAAGACCCATTTGAAAGATCGTCCAATAGCTGAAACCGGTGAAAGTCAAAATCATGTATGCCCAGAAAAGTAGGACATAAGTTTTTTCAGTAAACTTCAAATAACCGAGAATTACGAAAAAAGCGGTTTGCAAAAAGAAAAGCAAGGCCATTTCTGTCAGACCTCCGGCGAAAGCCATCAATCCAATAGCCAATGTAAAAAAACCTAATACCCGAAACATGCGGTCCAAGAGAGAGTCCCCCTTCCAGTATGTATCTCACGAATATTCCTTCGACTTATTATACCCGTTCAGTAAAAATGTGTAAACGAATTCATTGAAAAAAATACACTAATCTTGAAAAAATGTGATTTTTATAATTGACTGAAGTGATTAATGCTTGAAAAAAGAGAATTTATTACTTTAAGCGTATGATGTGGGCAGATAATGGAAATACAATTTAGTATCAAATAGATTCTATGAACTCTATGAGAAGCATAGAAATGGAGTAAGCAGCTTTTATCCCTATTCACTACCCGGCAGAGCTGTCGGTTATGGAGATGGTTATTTCAAGATGTTGTTAGGAGGTTTGGTTGGATGACAGCCGTTAGACAGGATGCTTGGAGTGCAGAAGATGATCTAATACTGGCAGAAGTAACCTTGCGCCACATTCGGGAGGGCAGTACACAACTTGCTGCTTTTGAAGAAGTGGGTGAGAAAATCGGCAGAACGTCGGCTGCTTGTGGATTCCGCTGGAACAGTTGTGTTCGAAAAAGCTATGAAGGCGCAATTGGAATCGCTAAAGGCCAACGTCAAAAGAGAAGTTACCTGAAAAAGCAACCGTCGGTAAGAGGAGCGCAGGTAGCGGGTCTGATTCTCGGGGATACCGAGGAGGAATTCGGTCGAAGCGAAGGATTAAGTGAAAACACATTATCCATTGATGCGGTTATTCGTTTCCTGAGACAATGGAAAGGTACAATCCAGGAGGCAGGGCGCCAGCTGAAAATGCTGGAGAGAGATTTGCGCGAGAAGGAAGATGAATTAACAGAATTAAGATCTGAGAATGAGCGGTTGTCAAAAGAGGTTAATCTTGCTCAAAGTGACTACCGGGTAGTCAATGATGATTACAAAGCTTTAATTCAGATTATGGATCGTGCGCGTAGGCTAGCTTTCTTAAACGAAGAAGAAGAAGAAATGAAGACTCGTTTCAAAATGGATGGGAATGGAAATTTAGAACGTATTGAATAAAAGATAGGCAAACTAAAACACCCGTAAGTGGTTCGCTTTATTAGCGCCATTTGCGGGCGTTTTGGTTTTGTATGTCATTTATGAAGGACGACAACGGCGTTTCTTCTTGGTATATTAAGGCTATACTTAGAAAAATTTCGCTTGAGATTAACAGGAGGATCAGATGAAAATCGATATAATCGGTGCGGGTTCACTTGGACTGCTTTTGGCAGGGAGGCTGACCCAGTCCGGGAATGATGTGAGATTGTGGTGTCGAGGGGGAGAGCAGTGCCGGAAATTAAAAGATGAGGGCTTAACTGTGAGTTATGAGGATGGGCGCGATCCGACTTCGATTTCGGGGGATCGATTTATGTCCGCACCAATAGAGGGATTTGCAGATGCCTATCTTCGTGAGCCCAGTGATTGGATTATAGTGACGGTTAAACAGGACATACTACATAATGTTTTACCTGAATTTCTATCCCCTCTTAAGGATCTTAGGGAACAACAGGTACACATCATTTGTTTTCAAAATGGCATTGGACATATGGAGATGCTCAGTAACTTGCTGCCGAAGGCTAATTTATATGCTGCCGTAACAACAGAAGCTGCGAAGCGAAAGTCTTTAACTGAGGTCATTCATGCAGGTGCGGGGGAGGTGTGGATAGGAGAATGGAGCTTAAAGAATGGACAAACTCATAATATACATACTGATTTACAAGTGAATTATTTAATAGAAGTTCTCATTATGGCAGGATTCTCAGCCTTTTTGTCGAATGAAGTGGATACCATGATTTACCGGAAGCTCCTAATCAATGCCGTTATTAATCCGCTCACAGCGATTTGGCGTATTCCAAATGGTGAACTGCTTGCTTCAGAAGAGCGCCTGCAGTTAATGAAAGAACTTTTTAGAGAAGCTACTATGGTATATGATGCCTGCGGAGTTACTTATGATCATGATGCGTGGGATAACATCCTTAAAGTGTGCAGGACAACGGCTGGCAATACTTCGTCCATGCTGGCAGATGTTCTAGCTTCAAGAAGCACAGAAATTCGTTGGATCAATGGAAGTCTTGTAGAAATGGCAGAACGAACTGGAACATTGGTTCCTTTACATCGCTTGATCTGCCAATTAGTAGAGGGAATATAGGTATGATCTCGGAGGAGAGGTGAAGCTATGGGATTGCTGATGAATTCGGTCGGTACTTTAAGCTTGATTCCAATAATACCGTTTTTAATTGTTTATTTCATTGGAAGAGGCTTAAAAAAAGATAAAAAGAAAACTTTTATGCTCGCTATGGACGTGACTACATTTTTTTTATTATTATCGGTCTCAGCATTATTTAACAACTTGTTCAATAACGGTTTTGGGTTTTATCTTATACTACTTATTGTATTAATATCCACTGGATTGATTGGCGGCGCACAGAATCGACTGAAAGGAAAAGTAGATGGGAAGCGGTTATTTCGGGCAGTATGGAGACTTTCCTTCTTTTTTATGAGCGTCGGATATTTATTATTTATGTTTGTAGGGCTAATTAAGTACATATCACAAGCGATGTAATGTTCCACTGCTCCGGTGAAGCGTCAACGTCACAAAAGTTTAAAGTTTTAATAAAAAAAGAATTTTCTGAAAACATACCACTAGATTTTTTTGACCACTGGTTGTATAATCATAAACCATATACCACATTCTATTTAGGGGGAACTGCTAGATGAAGAAGAGTAAAAGTCTATTGCTAATGCTTGCATTAGTACTTGTTATCGGTACAGTGCTTGCTGGCTGCGGCGGAAACAACGCGAACAGCGGCAATAAAGGTAATGCTGGTAACACTGGTAACACAGCAACTGGTAATGCGGCTACAGATGAGAAATTGGCTGCAGACCAAACATTGAGAATCAATCTAAGTGCTGAGCCTCCGACATTTGACCCAGGATTGGCACAGGATAGCCAAGCTAACACTGTCCTGAAAACAATGTACGAAGGTTTGACTCGCATGAATGCTGAAACAGGTCAAGCTGAACCAGGTGTTGCTGAAAGCTGGGATGTTTCCGCTGACGGTCTGGTATATACTTTCAAACTCCGTGATTCACAATGGAGCAACGGCGATCCTGTAACAACAGAAGACTTCGTTCGCGCTTGGAAACGCGTGCTCGATCCTGCTGCTGCATCCGCTGCGCCTTACGCTGGTCAATTGTATTACATCAAAAATGCTAAGAAATACTTCAAAAAGGAAATTACTGATTTCAGTCAAGTAGGTATCAAAGCGGTTGATGAGAAAACTCTAGAAGTTACTCTTGAAGCGCCAACTCCATACTTCCTTGGATTGCTTTCCTTCTATACTTATTACCCTACTCATAAATCTACTGAGGGTAATGCTAAATGGGCAACAAACAAAGACACTATGATCGTTAACGGTGCTTTCACTCTTACTGAGTGGACTACTGGGCAAACGCTTGTTGTATCTAAAAACGATAAATATTGGGATAAAGATGCCATTAAACTTAGCAAAATCGACTTCTCCCTTGTAAACAGTGGTGCAACTGAACTGCTCAGCTACAAGAACGGTGAATACGATCGTGCGGGCGGACCTACTGGTGAAATTCCATCAGAGCAAATTCCAATCGTACAAAAAGAACTTCCTAACGAATTCAGCCGTAAAGGTATTGCTTCCGTATACTACTACGAATTCAATATCACTGAAAAACCTTTCTCTAACGTTAAAATCCGTAAAGCTCTTGCAATGGCAATTAACCGTCAAGCTTTTATTGACAATGTAGTTCAAGGCGGACAATTCCCAGCATTCGGTTATGTACCTCCAGGTATCGCTGGTGCTGATGGTGAATACCGTACAGCAGTTAAAGATAACTATTTCACAGAAGATCTAGAACAAGCTAAAAAATTGCTTGCTGAAGGTCTGAAAGAAGAAGGTCTTACTAAACTGCCTACATTCTCACTGATTTACAACACAAGTGAAGGCCACAAGAAAAACGCTTTGGCGATTGCTGATATGTGGAAAAACAATCTTGGTATCGATGTACAAACCGTTAACCAAGAGTGGGGTGTGTTTATTGAAAACCGTCAAAACCTGAACTACCAAGTTGCACGTGCTGGTTGGACTGCGGATTACAATGATCCAATGACTTTCCTTGATATGTGGGTAACAGGTGGCGGTAACAATGATACTGGTTACGCTAACCCTGAGTATGACAAACTGATCGAAGAAGCTAAAGCAACTTCTGACTTGAAAGTACGTCAAGACAAGTTTGCAGCAGCTGAAAAATTGCTTATTGAACAAGACATGGTCTTGATTCCATTGTACTACTACACTAACAACTCCCTGACTAAAGAGTACCTCAAAGGTGTTACTCTTGACTTCAGTGGTGCAATTGACTTGACTCGTGGATACTTGCTTGAGCACTAAGATTGATCTCAAGTAATTTAAACAGAATAGTTAGTTGACTGAAGTAACACAATACTTCGGGATATATATGTGGAACTCCATATATATCCCTTTTTTTTGTATTTCCGTCTATTTGTTATTTCTTGTTATTTATAACATATTTAGAAAATGGACAAAAATCCGTTTTTTTCATAAAATCAATATAATGCTCTAAAAAATTTGTCGGAGGAGGTGTGATGGGGATGGTTCGTTATGTCGTAAATAAATTCTTCTATATGTTGGTTTCATTATTGGTATTGATTTCAGCAACTTTTTTCTTGATGAAAGCTATTCCAGGGGATCCGTTTACTTCGGAGAAAAAAGTACCGCCAGAAATTAAAGCGCGTTTGATGGAGCAATATGGTCTGGACAAGCCGCTCTCTCATCAGTATTTTAAGTATTTAGGTGATATTGTCCAAGGTGATCTGGGTGTATCCATGAAACGCCTGAATCAAGATGTATCACATTTGATCGGTCAAACCTTTTCAGCGTCGCTGAAGCTGGGACTCGTCGCAATTGTTGTGGCGGTTATTGTTGGGGTTCTTCTCGGCATGTTAGCGGCACTCTATCACAGAAAGTTTCTTGACAGCGCCGCGATGGTGCTGGCAGTTCTGGGGATTGCGGTTCCGAGCTTTGTAGTCGCTTCATTATTACAGTATGTGTTCGCTTTCAAATTGGGTTGGGTACCGGTTTCAGGTTTTAAAGGGCCAATCTATTATTTCCTACCTGTAGCAGCGCTCTCGGCACAGCCAATAGCCTTTATAGCTCGCTTGACCCGTTCAAGTATGCTTGAAGTTCTGAATGCGGATTATATCAAAACGGCTAAGGCTAAGGGATTAAGCTGGATGGCTATTCTGAGCCGCCATGTACTTCGTAATGGTATTCTGCCTGTTGTTACTTACATGGGACCTATGACAGCTAACATCGTAACTGGTTCGGTTGTTATCGAGCAGATCTTTGGTGTTGGGGGTATTGGTAAACAGTTCGTGGAAGCGATTGGTGTCCGTGACTATACCGTTATTATGGGGATAACCATTTTCTATGGTGTACTACTCATGGTAGCCCGTTTCATTACTGATATTGCTTATGTATTGATTGACCCACGTATGAAATTAAGTGGAGGAAAGGAGGGCTAAAGAGTGGCAACTGATAATAATTTGGTTCCGAACAACATGAATTTAAAACCGGAAGATTTTCAAAAAATCGGTATGGATGAAAAAGAAGCCGAGGTAATTCAGCGGGAGAGTCTCTCTGCCTGGAAAGACTCTTGGCAACGGTTGCGTCAAAACAAAATGGCAATGACCGCGCTTGGGATTCTAGGCTTGATTGTGCTTGCAGCGATTATCGCTCCCTTATTCTCGAAATATAACTATTACTCCAATGACTTGATGAATACCAATAAGCCCCCTTCCTCCGATCACTGGTTTGGAACGGATGATCTTGGACGTGATATTTTCGTACGTACTTGGTACGGCGCACGGATTTCCTTGATCGTAGGTTTAGCTGCGGCAGCTATCGACTTATTTATTGGTGTTATCTACGGTGGAATTATGGGTTACTTCGGTGGCCGTGTAGATAATATTATGAACAAATTCTCTGAAATTCTGTACTCTATTCCTTATTTATTGGTTGTGATTTTGCTCTTGGTTGTGCTTGAACCAAGTCTTGGTACAATCATCCTAGCTTTAACCATAACAGGCTGGATTACGATGTCATGGATTGTACGTGGAGAAATTATGCAGCTCAAGAATCGCGAGTTCGTATTGGCTTCCCGTTCCATGGGTGCAGGTTCTGCAAGACTGTTGTTCAAGCATCTTCTGCCGAACGCAGTTGGCCCGATTATCGTAACCATTACACTTTCTGTACCAAATGCTATTTTTGCTGAGGCCTTTCTAAGTTTCTTGGGTCTTGGTGTACAAGCTCCTATCGCTTCACTCGGATCTATGATTAACGATTCACTCACCGGTTGGTTGTACTATCCATGGCGATTCCTGTTCCCTGCCATTCTGATCAGTTTAACCATGCTTTCTTTCAACATTTTCGGTGATGGTCTTCGTGACGCGCTTGATCCTAAGCTGAAGAAATAGGAGGGTTATGGATGGAACCTATTTTACAAGTCAAAGATTTGCATGTTTCGTTTTTTGTTAAAGGCGGAGAAGTGCAAGCTGTCCGTGGTATGAATTTTGAAATTGGCAAAGGTGAAACGGTTGCCATCGTCGGCGAGTCCGGCAGCGGTAAGAGTGTAACTGCACAATCGATTATGCGGTTGATCCCTTCCCCACCCTCAAAAGTGAAAAAGGGAGAAATTATTTTCCAAGGACAAAATCTGCTAGACAAAAGCATGAAAGAAATGGAATCCATTCGCGGTAAAGATATTGGCATGATTTTTCAAGACCCGATGACTTCTTTGAACCCAACCATCAAAGTGGGCAAACAGATCACTGAAGTTTTGATTAAACATCAGAAAATGTCAGCGGCCGAAGCGAAAAAGCAAGGTATTGAGATGCTCAAATTAGTTGGTATCACAAATGCTGAGGCTCGCTTTAACCAATATCCCCACGAGTTTTCAGGCGGTATGCGCCAGCGTGTAATGATTGCCATCGCGCTGGCCTGCCGTCCGGCTTTACTCATAGCGGACGAGCCTACAACGGCTCTTGACGTAACCATTCAGGCGCAGATTATGGAAGTTATGAGAGAGATGCAGCAAAAACTAGGTACCTCCATCATTTTGATTACCCATGATCTTGGCGTCGTTGCCGGTATGTGTGATCGGGTTATTGTAATGTATGCAGGTGAAGTTGTGGAGACCGGAACAAGATGGGAAATCTTTAAGAATCCACAGCATCCATATACCAAAGGTCTGCTGCGCTCAATGCCGCGTCTGGACCAAAAGAAAGGCGAGCCGCTTATTCCGATCATCGGCACACCGCCAGATCTGATCAAGCCGCCGATCGGCTGTCCGTTCACCGCGCGTTGCAACGAAGCAATGCATGTTTGCGAACAAATCGATCCCGGCGCCACAGAATTCAGCGAAACGCATATGGCGCGTTGCTGGAATCTGCATTCGATGGCCAAGGAGGTGCAGTACTCTTGAGTAAGAACCTAATAGAGGTAGAAGGTCTTAAGAAATATTTTAATGTAGGTCAAGGCAAGGTTCTTAAGGCTGTTGATAATATTAACTTCTCCATCCGTGAGGGCGAGACGCTTGGAATGGTAGGAGAATCCGGGTGCGGTAAGACTACTGCTGGACGTACAATTCTTCGCTTGTATGAGCCAACTGCCGGAAGTGTGAAATATAATGGTACAGACATTTATAAATTGCCTTCTAACAAAATGAAAGCTATGCGTCGTGACATGCAGATGATTTTCCAAGATCCGTATGCATCGCTTAACCCGCGTTTTACGGTTTCTGATATTATCGGCGAGGCACTGGACATTCACGGAATGGCGGGTAGCCGTGCAGAGCGTAAAAAACGGATCGAAGAGCTGCTCGATATGGTTGGTCTTAACCATGATCACGCTACTCGTTATCCGCATGAGTTCTCTGGTGGACAACGCCAACGTATTGGGATTGCCCGTTCGTTAGCGGTAAATCCTAAGTTCATCGTTTGTGATGAGCCGATTTCCGCACTTGACGTATCCATTCAGGCCCAGGTCGTAAACTTGCTTAAAGAATTGCAAGATCGTCTGGGATTGACTTATCTTTTCATCGCGCATGATCTGTCCATGGTTAAACATATCAGTGATCGTGTAGCTGTTATGTACTTGGGTAAAATGGTAGAATTGGCGGAAAGTGAAGAGCTTTATGCAAATCCTATCCACCCGTATACCAAATCTCTCTTGTCAGCTATTCCAATTCCGGATCCGGAAATTGAAGTGAACAAGAAACGCATTCACTTGCATGATGAGCTTGGTAGTCCTATTTATTCTGCTAACGAAAAGAGCAATGATAGTGACTTTGAATTAGTAGAAGTATCCAAAGGACACTGGGTAAGCAAAAAATTTGCTTAAATCCATAGTGAGTATTAGACAGGCGGGAGCGTTATGCTCTCGCCTCTTGTATGTAGTGGGGATATTTAATAATCATTTTATAGGATAAGAAAATAAAACGGCTGCTCTTTCATAGCTTTTTGCAGGTATGTAATTCTTTTGACGCGGCCCCTGACTTTGGATACAATCATAGAGAGTTTACGAACTTGGATTTACATATAACTGCTCAGTAGAACTGGAGGCACTAGCAAATGAATATTGTTAAGGAACCGCTCCCGGGTGGATCTACACTCGCGCGCGACTATATAGAAAATTTTGAGAAGGTTAGTCATTTGTATGGTGGGGATTTCCGAAGTAAAGAGAGTAGAAGCATTCGGGCAGAATGGCTGGATCGTAGTGAAGGTCTCCGTGCCGACCGAACACAAGTTGCTGCATGTCTACGACAATATAATGAAAAGCATAATTCACATGATGCGGTGATGTCTTCACTGGCACTTTTAGAACAGCCGGAAACGTTAGTAGTTACTGGTGGGCAGCAAAGCGGATTATTTACAGGACCATTACTTGTAGTGTATAAAGCAATGACAACCATTATGGCGGCAAAAGAAGCAGCTGAACAGCTCGGTCGACCTGTTGTCCCATTATTCTGGATCGCAGGTGAGGATCATGACTGGGATGAAGTGAATCATACGTATGTATTGAATCGTACGCAGGAGATTACAAAGATTAAGATAGAGAAGTCAGAGGAGAAACGCTCCTCGGTAAGTAATATTCGTGTAGAAGAGGAAAGCTGGCAGCAAGTAGTGGAACAGCTGGATGCGCTACTTCAAGATAGTGACTTTAAACCGCAAATTATGGAATTTATTCGATCTTCTTCGTTTAGAGCAGAAAGTATGACGGATGCTTTTGCCAAGCTGATGGGTTCTTTATTTGGTAAATTTGGTCTGATCCTGCTTGATTCTGCTGATCCTAACCTTCGTAAGTTAGAAGAGCCTTTCTTTACTTTGCTAATTATGCAGAATGATGCACTGGAAACAGCGTACATGAATTCTTCTTCTGATATCGTGAACGCTGGGTATGAGCTTCAAGCTGACGTTACGGCAGGCAATGCCAACCTCTTTTATATATATGAAGGTGTACGATTATTGCTTCATAAGAAAGATGGCGTTTTTGCCGATCGCAAGGGCCAGGTATCGTTCACGCGTGATGAGCTACTGGAGGAAGTGAAGGTTCATCCGGAACTATTCAGTAACAACGTGCTGACACGCCCGCTTATGCAGGATTATGTGTTGCCGGTTCTAGCAACAGTGCTAGGTCAAGGCGAGATTGCTTATTGGGCCATTCCGCATCGTGCGTTTGAGACCGTTGGGGGACAAATGCCCCTGATCATCCCGAGAATGTCTTTCACAGTGGTGGAAGGTACACTTCATAAGCATATGGATAAATATCAACTAAGCTTTGAGGATGTAAGACAGGGACTAGATCGTAAAAGACATGAGTGGTTGGCTGCACAGGATGAGCTGGGGATTGAACAACGCTTCGAAGAAACTAAAGCTACTTTCTCTGCCATGTACGAACCACTGATTGAGCAGCTTGGAACCATTCAGGCAGGTCTGCTAAAACTAGGGAATAACAATAAAGATAAGATTTTAGATCAGATCACTTTTTTACAAGCGAAAGCCCAAGATGCCATGGCAAAACAGAATGAAGCTGCAATCCGTCAATGGGAGCGAATCGAGCTGTCGTTAATGCCACTGGGTAAACTGCAAGAAAGAGTGTACAATATCATGTATTACTTGAACCGCTACGGACTTCCATGGTTAGATGAGCTGATGGCTATTGAACCGGATTATAGTGGGACGCATCGTATCATTTATATGTAGAGAAGTATTGCTCACAAAACAAAGAAGTAACGCTCACAAAACTTGGATTATGCTTACGAAGCGAGTTTTATTGCGAAGTAAAACATAGAAGTATTGCTCCATAAAACAAAGCGTATGCTTACGATGCAAGTTTTGTGCGAAGTAGATTCAATGTAGTAACGCTCACAAAACTTGGATTATGCTTACGAAGCGAGTTTTATTGCGAAGTAAAACATAGAAGTATTGCTCCATAAAACTTTTAGGAGGTTTCATTATGAGTTCATCCAAACAAAATAGTATCGTGGCTGATATGTCACTAGCACCCGAAGGACATTTGAAAATCGACTGGGTTCGCCAACATATGCCGGTATTGAACCGTATCCGTGAGCAGTTCGAAGCTGAACAGCCATTCAAAGGACTAAAAGTCTCTATTACGCTTCATTTGGAAGCTAAAACTGCTTATCTGGCAAAGGTAGTCAAAGCAGGCGGTGCAGAAGTAACCATTACTGGATCGAATCCACTTTCTACACAGGATGATGTATGTGCGGCGCTTGTAGAGGACGGAATTACCGTATTTGCTAAATACAACCCGTCACCTGAAGAGTTCAAAGCCCTTAATATCAAGGCGCTGGAAAGCAAACCGGATTTGATTATTGATGATGGTGGGGATTTTGCTACATTGCTACATTCGGAGCGTCCTGATCTAATGGAGAATATTCGTGGAGGTGCTGAGGAAACAACAACCGGCATCATTCGTCTAAAAGCTCTTCAAAAGCAAGGTGTGTTGAAGTTCCCAATGGTCGCAGTAAATGATGCTTATTGCAAATATTTGTTTGATAACCGTTATGGCACAGGCCAATCCGCATGGGATGGAATTATTCGTACAACCAACCTGATCGTTGCTGGCAAAACTGTAGTTGTTGTCGGATACGGCTGGTGCGGTAAAGGTGTTGCTATGCGTGCCAAAGGCTTGGGCGCAAAAGTGGTTGTCACAGAAGTGGATGCTATTAAAGCCGTTGAAGCACATATGGATGGTTTCGAAGTTATGCCTATTCTGGAAGCTGCTAAGGTTGGTGATTTCTTCGTTACAGTAACTGGTAATCGTTATGTCATTCGCGGTGAACATTATGATGTGATGAAGGATGGAGCAATCATGTGCAATGCAGGCCATTTCGACGTTGAAGTGAATAAGCCTGAATTGTCTGAAAGATCCGTATCTCAGCGTACTGTTCGCAAAAATATCGAAGAGTACCAGCTTCGCGACGGACGTAAACTATATCTGCTTGCAGAAGGCAGACTTGTAAATCTGGGTGCTGCGGATGGACACCCTGCCGAAATTATGGATACGACCTTTGCGCTACAAGCGCTGTCGTTGAAATATGTAAATGACAATTATAAGAGCATTGGTGTAAAAGTTGAGAATGTTCCATATGAGCTGGATGAGCAGGTAGCACGCTACAAGTTGCAAAGTCTGGGCATTAACATTGATAGTCTGACTCCAGCACAAGTGGATTATTTGGACAGCTGGAATCTGAACGATTAATTACGGAACGCACAACAATAAAGTATATTAACCAAGTGTACCTTGAACTGAAGCAACTTTTGTAAAATATAAGAGAGTATAAGTTTTACGCTATACATTATCCTTATATTTCTCGCTTAAACGCTTCGTCCTCCTTATAAGGACGGCGAAGGCGTTTATGCTTGAAAAGCCATGCAGCGGACAAGATTCCGATTGTATGGCTTTTTTCTGTGGCAAAATGTTTTTGGGGTAACGTTCTATCTGATTTAGCAAAAAAATCCTTTCACCAGAAAAAGGTTTTTGATTTTTAATGGCGAATCTATTATGCTTAAGTGGTGAAAAGTGGGGTAAAGTGGGGATTTGAGGATTAGGGGTGGGAAAAAGGATGTTCATGGGAGAGTATCAACACAGCATTGACGACAAAGGCCGAATTATTATTCCGGCTAAACTCCGTGAATTGCTTGGAACCTCCTTTGTGACGACCCGTGGTCTAGACTCCTGTCTATTTGTTTATCCCATGGAAGAATGGGCAATCATGGAACAAAAGCTAAAAAGCCTTTCACTGATGAAATCAGATGCCCGCGCATTCAGTCGCTTTTTTTTCTCAGGCGCAACAGAATGTGTATGGGATAAGCAGGGAAGGGTAAATCTGCCGGCCAATTTAAGGCAGTATGCCAAACTGGACAAAGACTGTGTTATTCTGGGCGTTTCGAACCGGGTGGAAATCTGGAACAAAGAGCTATGGGAGCAGTACTTCGAACAGTCCGAGGAATCGTTCAACGAAATTGCCGAAAAATTGGTGGATTTCAATTTTGATCTATAAAACACAATATCGAATACTGTCCTGGAGGGATGCAGCTTGTTTCACCACATCACGGTGCTTAAAGAAGAAGCGACAGAAGGGCTGCACATCAAAAAAGACGGAATCTATGTAGATTGCACTCTCGGTGGAGCAGGCCATAGCGCACTAATTGCTTCCAAACTTAGCGGCGAAGGCCGATTAATCTGTTTGGATCAAGATGATTGGGCTCTGGAGAACGCAAAAGAAAGACTGGCCGAATACGGAGACAAGGTTGTACTCATTAAGACCAATTTCCGTGATCTGGAGAGTGTACTTAAGGATGTGCCCTTTGTACCACAAAAAGATGGCATTCCCCAAGTGGATGGAATCCTCTTTGATCTTGGCGTATCCTCTCCCCAGTTTGATGAGGGAGAACGCGGATTTAGTTACAATCATGATGCTCCGCTGGACATGCGGATGGATCAGACAGCACTATTAACGGCTGCTGATATTGTGAATACGTGGTCCGAGCAAGAGATTGCCCGTGTGCTTTTCCAATATGGAGAAGAGAAGTTCTCGCGGAGAATCGCTAAGAAAATTGTAGACAGAAGAGAAGAAAGTCCTGTGGAGACCACAGGAGAATTAGCTGAGCTTATCAAGGAAGGTATTCCGGCGGCTGCACGAAGAACGGGAGGACATCCCGCTAAACGTAGCTTTCAAGGTTTACGGATTGCTGTAAACGACGAGTTGGGTGCTTTTGAAGAAGGATTACATAGCGCAGTACGTTGCCTTGCACCAGAAGGTAGAGTATCCGTTATTACTTTCCATTCGCTCGAGGACCGAATTTGTAAGCAAATACTCAGCAGCTATTTAAGCAGATGTACATGCCCGCCTGACTTTCCGTTTTGTGTATGTGGCGCGAAAGGCACGCTTAAGTTAATCAACCGCAAACCGCTTGTGCCTTCTGAAGAAGAGCTTGAGCTTAATACTCGAGCCCGTTCAGCTAAGCTGCGCATTGCAGAAAAATTGTAATTGACGATAAAGGAGAGTCAGAGATGGCCTATACCCGCGGCAATTTAGCAGTTCAGCCCAAAAGAAAAGAAGAGGTAAACCCCCTTTACCGCGAGAAGACAAAAGTAGTTACCAAACGAAGAGTACTTCCGCTGCAAGAGAAACTTTTGTATATGCTGACGCTAGGAGTATGCGTTTTGGTGGCTATCACCCTGATTTCACGTTACGTTCACATTTATGATTTGAACTTGCAGGCCCAGAAATTAGATAAGGATATAGCGACTGCTAAGAAGCAAATTTCTACGTTTGAGATGGAGAAGCAGAGTTTGGAGCAGAAGGTTGCCCAAAAAGCAAAGGATCTTGGCTACGTATCACCGGACGAAAATACTACCATCTTTATTCCGGCGAATCCGCTATCGACAGAAGGCGATAATTAGTGAGCGATTGGCAAGATCGCAATAAAAAAAATGTGAGGTTCGCTTATGGTAAAGAGAATAAAACTTCGCACGCTGTTTATAGGAGGGTGTATTACCCTCTTTTTTCTTGTTTTGATAGCTAGAGTGTTCTGGATTCAAGTTATGGAGGGTTCAGAATGGCAAGAAAAGGCTGCTACACTTTGGGCGCACACTTCGACTATCAAAGCAGAGCGAGGAACGATTTCTGACCGTAATGGGAGTGTGCTCGCAAGTGATGTCCCTGCTTATACTGTGGTTGTAAACCCAGCAGTCATTGCTGAAAAGGGAATTGGTGATGAGGTCGTCAAGGGATTGCATGAGCTACTCGGCAAGCCAGAAGATGAGCTGCGGAAGCTGATTGAAGCCAAGGACGAAAAGACGGGAGCTTATCTCAAAAACCGTGAAATTCGTAACGAAGGCTGGAAGATCGATCAGGACCTTGCCGATAAGGTGAAAGAATTTTATGTAGCCCTAGGTAAAGAGCATAAAATTCAAGAGACTGGGATTGGTCTTGTTAGAGAGCAGAAACGATATTACCCTAAGGGTTCGCTTGCTGCGCATATATTAGGCTATACAGATCGAGATGGCAAGGCGATTATGGGGCTAGAAAAATCCCTAGATGGACAGCTTAAGGGTGCCGATGGCAAGCTGCTTTATCAAAGTGACGGTCAAGGGGTTAAGCTACCGGAATCACAAGATACCTATAAACCTGTAGTAAATGGCAGTAATTTCAAGCTTACAATCGACAGTACGATCCAGCAGTATATACAAGCGGCCATGGAAAAGGCATATGCGCAATATAAGCCGAAAAGTATGAGTGTCATTGCCGCTGATCCGAATACGATGGAGATTTTGGGGATGGCGAATATGCCTACCTTTGATCCTAATGAATTTTGGAAAACAGAGGATGAGGGTGCTGGTTTCTATAATCATGCTATCAAATCAAAATATGAACCTGGTTCCACCTTCAAGATTGTTACACTTGCTGCAGCTGTAGAAGAGAAGCTTTTTGATCCCGTAGCTACATTTCTGTCAGGATCTATCAGAATTAAGGGATACAGTAAGGCATTACATGATATTAATCGTGCCGGCTGGGGGCAAATCAGTTTCCTGGAAGGTGTGAAGCGGTCTAGTAACGTTCTTTTTGTAAAACTTTATGAAATGCTTGGACAAGATAGACTTTTACAGTATATTGATGATTTCGGCTTTAATGGGAAGACAGGAATCGATTTGCCAGGGGAAGCCAGTGGGGTCGTTAACCCTAACCTTGGACGTCCTATCGAAATTGCTACACTCTCATATGGGCATGGTAAAGTGTTGGTTACCCCACTTCAACAATTGGTTGCTGTATCTGCTATCGCCAATGGTGGGAAACTGATGACTCCATATGTGGTAAAAGAGGTTACGGACCCAAACACCGGAGACACTAAGGTTACTCAGCCTAGTGTAGTGCGTCAGGTGATTGATGAGGCAAGTGCCAAGAAAACGGGTGAATACTTGGAGCAGGTAGTTGCTGACCAAGTCAAAGGTACAGGACGCAACGCTCACATAGAAGGTTACCGTGTCGCAGGTAAGACAGGAACGGCTATCAAGGTTGAAGGTAAGGACTACGTGAAGTCCAAAGTACTGGTATCCTTTATTGGTTATGCGCCTGTGAATGATCCAAAGATCGCTGTTATCGTTATTATTGATGAACCGAACGTTGAGGTTGGCGGCGGTAAAGCTGCAGCTCCTGTATTTAAAGAAATCGTATCTCATTCTCTTCAATACATGGGAGTTCCAAAGTTAGCGACTGAAACTAGCGATAAAGATAGTAAAAAAATAGTTGAATCTGAAGCGCCTGTGCTCCGGACCACACCTGATCTGACGGACAAAACGATGAAGGAAGCAAGAGAGACGCTTCTGGATCAAGGATTTGATTTTGAAGTTGTCGGTGAAGAAGCTTCTGTGGAAACCCAATATCCAGAGGCTGGAACGAAGCTTGCTCCAGGACAGCGTATATACCTATTAAGCAAGCAAGGGGACAAGCCTACCATTCCAAATTTACAAGGAGAGTCGCTGCGTGATGCACTTGAGATTCTAACACTTCTAAAAGTGGAGATTGCGGTAGAAGGCGAAGGATATGTCTCGGAACAGATTGAAGGAATAAAGAACGGCAAAACATTGGTTACTTTGAAGCTGAAACCATTAAATGATAATAGTGAAGATGATCCTGCAACTTCGTCTGCTGATGAGGGTACGGAATCGGAGAGTGGGCCATAGGCTTGTTCTAACCCCTGTTTGTCCCGAATAGTCATGAAGATAAGAGCTCATGTCTATAGGTGAAAGCGGGGGAGAACGGAATGAAGGTTTCGAAGGTCGTAACACGGCGGAGAATGTTGTGGACGCTGCTCGGACTGGCAGTGTTATTCGGTTCGCTGGTCGTGCGTCTTGCTTATGTGCAATTATCCCAAGGCGAGAAATTAAGTGACAAGGTAGAAGATTCCTTGCGCCGCAATATTCCTTTTACAGCCAAGCGTGGTGAAATTTTGGATCGTGAAGGTATACCGCTGGCCTATAATATCAGTACGCCTACGGTTTATGCGGTGCCTGTGCAGGTGAAGGAGAAGCAAAAGACAGCGCAGCAATTGGCGCCTCTGCTTGGGATGACCGAGGAGAAGCTGATGAGCTTGCTGACTAAAAAATCAATGTCGGTGAAATTACAGCCCGGCGGCCGCAAAATTACGATGGAACTTGCCGCGAGCATCCGTGATTTGCAGTTGCCGGGCATCGTTGTCGCTGAGGATAGCAAAAGATATTATCCTTACGGTGATCTTGCCGCGCATATACTAGGCTTTACAGGTATTGATAATCAAGGGATTACAGGAGTCGAGAATATATACGATAATTTGCTTAAAGGCATAGCAGGCAATATTTCGTATTTGTCTGACGCAGGTGGAAGACTCATGCCTGGATCATCGGAGAAGTATTCTGCCCCTCAGGATGGACTTAATCTGCAATTGACCATTGATAAACAGATTCAATCCATTATGGAACGTGAGCTGGATCAAGCTATGGTAAAATATCAGGCGCAGGGTGCTTGGGCTATAGCGATGAATCCGAAGAATGGTGAAATTCTGGCCATGGCTAGTAGACCGGGTTATGAACCGGGTCTATATAAGGAATACGATCCGCAGATCTATAATCGGAATTTGCCCATTTGGATGACCTACGAGCCTGGTTCGACGTTCAAAATCATTACACTTGCTGCAGCATTGCAAGAAGGTAAGGTAGACCTGCAAAATGATCATTTCTATGATCCTGGGTTTATCGAAGTGGCGGGTGCGAAGCTGCGCTGTTGGAAAAAGGGCGGCCACGGC
The DNA here is from genome assembly GCF_924513355.1 of Paenibacillus pseudetheri. NCBI lineage: Bacteria > Bacillati > Bacillota > Bacilli > Caryophanales > Paenibacillaceae > Paenibacillus > Paenibacillus pseudetheri. The sequence goes on along the minus strand of NZ_CAKMAB010000008.1, from coordinate 22,427 downwards.
AGCCAGACCTTCCTTCAGGTGGTTGAGAACTCCTGTAACCCTGGTTTTGTTACTCTTGGGCAACGGCTGGGCAAAGAAACACTCTTCAAATATATTCGTGATTTTGGTTTCGGCAGTAAAACGGGAATTGATCTAAATGGAGAATCTAACGGGATTCTGTTCAAGCTTAGTCAGGTAGGTCCGGTAGAGCTTTCGACTACGGCCTTCGGCCAAGGGGTCTCGGTTACACCTATTCAGCAGATTGCTGCGGTATCCGCGGCTATCAATGGTGGTAATCTCTATAAACCACATGTAACAAAATCATGGGTTAATCCGGAAACGGGAGAGACTGTATCAGAGGTGAAGCCTGAGCTTGTGCGGCAGGTTATTTCGGAGGAGACATCCAAGAAGGTGCGGGCAGCACTTGAGAGCGTGGTTGCCAAAGGCACGGGACGGCCGGCTTTTATCGACGGTTATCGTGTAGGTGGCAAGACGGGTACTGCACAGAAGGTTATAAATGGACGTTATTCTCCGACAGAGCATATTGTTTCTTTTATTGGGTTTGCACCGGCGGATGATCCACAGATCGTTGTCTACACTGCAGTGGATAATCCGAAAGGGATTCAATTTGGGGGTGTAGTTGCAGCTCCAATCGTGCAAAATATTTTGGAAGACTCGCTGCACTATATGAAGGTTCCTGAGCGCGGTGATCAGCTTCCCAAAACTTATAAGTATGGTGAAACCCCGATTGTGACCGTGCCTGACCTTACAGGTGCAACCGTGCAAGATATTTATGAGGATTTAAATATGAATTTTAATCTGGCGCGTTCAGGCTCCGGCAATACGGTCATCAATCAGGCTCCGAAAGCTGGGGCAAGAGTAGAACAGGGCTCAACCATCAGGATTTATATGGGAGCTTCTAGTGAATAATGATAAAGGTATAAGGGTCCAGTTCAATTATAAGAAAGTATAAGTTTCACGTTATACTTTATCCTTATAATTCTCGCATAACCGCTTACCGTCCTTAAAAGGACGCAGAAGGCGTTTTAGCTTGTTATCCGAAAATGTAGAGTGAGGGATTACTATGAAAGTTAATGAATTATCTGCTTGTCTTGCTACTTCGCGTCTATATGGGGATGGGGAGGTGGAGATTACTGATCTTCAGACGGATTCCCGCCATGTAAGTCCAGGTGATCTGTTTATCTGTTTACCGGGTCACACCGTAGACGGACATAAATTTGCGCCGCAAGCCGTAGCCTCTGGAGCATCTGCTATCGTATGTGAGTATAAGCTGGAGCTTGATATCCCACAGATCGTTGTGGATGACTGCCGTTTTGCGATGTCTGTGATGTCGAATGCATTCTTTGGCTCACCTAGTAGTCGAATGAGAATGATCGGGGTTACGGGTACAAATGGGAAGACAACTACGACTTATCTTATTGAGCGAATTATGCAAGACCAGAATATGAAGACGGGTCTGATTGGGACCATTCAAATGCGCTATGACGGCAAAAGCTACCCTATGTCAGGGACCACCCCAGAATCGCTAGATCTGCAGCGCTCGCTTCATGATATGGCCTCCAAAGGTGTGGAATGTTGCGTAATGGAAGTCTCCTCCCACGCGCTTCAGCAAGGACGTGTGAAGGGTGCGGACTTCCGTACAGCAATATTTACGAACTTAACCCAGGATCATCTGGATTATCATCATACAATGGAAGAGTATCGGGCGGTTAAAGGTCTATTTTTCTCCAGACTTGGAAATGTGATCTCTCCTTGGAAAGAAGAACGCAAATATGCAGTGCTTAATGCTGATGATGAGGCGAGCCACTATTTTGCAACCCAAACTGCAGCGGAAGTGATTACATATGGCATTGATAACAACGCTAATGTCCGAGCTTCGCAAATCTCGATCACTGCAAAAGGAACTTTTTTCCATGTGGATACGTTTAAGGGTGAGACGGACATTTCGCTTCGTATGGTTGGTAAGTTCAATGTCTATAATGCACTTGCGGCGATTACGGCTGCGCTGTTGGAAGATGTGTCACTGCCTGATATCAAGACTAGTCTTGAGGCGATTGATGGGGTAGCTGGACGAGTGGAGTCAGTGGATGAGGGGCAAGAATATGCCGTTATCGTTGACTATGCACATACACCAGACGGTCTGGAAAATGTATTAAGAACGGTCTGCGAATTTGCTACAGGTAAAGTGCTTACTGTGTTTGGCTGCGGAGGAGACAGAGACCGCACGAAACGTCCTTTAATGGGTAAGATAGCTGCAAAATATAGCGATATGGTATTCGTAACCTCTGACAACCCTCGGACGGAGGACCCTGGGCTAATTCTGAAGGATATAGAAGCAGGACTAGAAGAGGATGGAGTCACCTCTGACCGGTATCATATGATTGTTGATCGCCGAGAAGCAATTGGGAAGGCTATTGAAATGGCAAGCTCTGGCGATGTAGTATTGATTGCGGGGAAAGGTCATGAGACCTATCAACTGATTGGCGGAGTGGTTCACGATTTCGATGACCGCATCGTCGCTAAAGAAGTTATAAGGGGTCGAAGCTATTGATTACAAGAACACTGGGACAAATTGCTGTGATGTGCGAAGGTGGACTTCCTGCTGCCGAAGCTATGAATATACCTCTTACGGGCGTCGTTACTGACTCCCGTAAGATAACTGCAGGTTGCCTGTTTGTTCCTCTAACGGGAGACAAATTTGACGGTCATCATTATGCAGCTACAGCTATTGCAGCTGGTGCTGCAGGGACCTTATGGCAGCGTGATAAAGGTCCTGCACCTGAGGGTGGCGGAGTCATAATTGTTGAAGATACGCTAGAGGCGCTTCAGAAGCTGTCCGCCGCATATTTGAATGAGGTCGCTCCGAAGGTTGTCGCTGTTACGGGCAGTAATGGCAAAACAACGACAAAAGATATCATTATGGCCTTGCTCGAAATGCAGTACAAGGTGCATAAGACAGAGGGAAACTTCAATAATCATATTGGTCTTCCGCTTACGATTCTATCCATGGCTGAGGATACAGAGATTGCAGTTCTTGAAATGGGTATGAGCTCGCGGGGAGAAATTGCTCTGCTGGCTTCTTTGGCTGCACCGGATGTGGCAGTCATTACTAATGTAGGTGAGTCGCATTTGCTGCAACTGGGATCCCGCAAAGAAATCGCCCGTGCCAAGCTGGAAATAGTCGAAGGGCTAAAGCCAGGTGGACTGCTAATTTATAACGGTGATGAACCGCTGCTGACTGAGGTAATGCAAGAGTCCACTTTTGAGGCTCCGGAGGGGATGGTGTCCTTTCGTTTCGGGCTGAACGGAGATAATGATGATTATCCGACTGGGATGATGTCCCATAGTGGCGGTATGACGTTTACGTCAAGCCTTCATAAGGAACATGCTTTTACATTACCGCTGCCAGGCCAGCATAACGTTGTTAACGCGTTGGCTGCACTAGCGGTTGCTCGCCATTTTGGAATTACAGATCAAAATGTAGAGAATGGGTTAAGTAAGCTTAAGTTGACGGGCATGCGGATTGAAGTGATTCGGACTTCTTCCGGGCTTACACTTTTGAATGATGCTTATAATGCCAGTCCGACTTCTATGAAGGCGGCCATTGATGTGCTCCAAACTATGAAATGCAGTGGCAAAAAAATCGCAGTACTGGGGGACATGCTGGAACTTGGGCCGGATGAAATACAGTTTCATAAAGAAATTGGCTACTACCTTGATCCCGCAGTGACTGATATTGTATATACCTATGGTCAATTGTCAGTCCATATTGCTGAAGCTGCAAAGGAAAGATTCGGAAACGAGCGTGTGCTGGCTTTTACGGATAAGTCAGAATTAACAGCTGTCCTTATCGAGAAAAGCAGCTCCAAGGATATTGTTCTATTCAAAGGATCTAGAGGGATGAGGCTTGAGGAAGTGCTTCAAAGCCTTAATAAAGAGATTAAAGAGACCTAAATAAATGGAGGGGGTGCACCCATGGATTATCAACTATTGTTATTGACTATTGCTGTTTCCTTTATCCTTGCGGTCATTGCCGCTCCGCTCTTCATTCCGCTACTGCGCAGGATGAAATTCGGACAGCAGGTGCGAGATGACGGACCGCAATCCCATTTAAAGAAGGCGGGAACGCCGACGATGGGCGGTATCGTAATCATCGTGGCTTTTACATTGGCTTATCTGAAATTTTCCGTGGTGAATAACGATTTCTACGTACTCTTAGTGGCTACGCTTGGTTTTGGACTGATCGGATTTTTGGATGATTATATCAAAATCGTATTCAAGCGTTCTTTGGGCCTTACGGCGCGTCAAAAATTGTTCGGGCAGCTGTTGGTAGGTGCTGTGATGTGCGGTCTGTTGATTTCTGCAGGACATAGCACGAGTATCAGCGTTCCGGGTACTGATTTCAGCTTTGACTGGGGCGGCTTTTTCTACTATCCATTCATTATTATTATGATGATGGCAGTAACGAATGCTGTTAACTTTACCGATGGAGTAGATGGTTTGCTGTCTGGTGTAAGTGCTATTGCTTTGGCAGCTTATGCTGTTGTAGCGATGCAGGCTACGTCAATTGCAGCTGGAGTGTGTGCAGCGGCAATGATCGGGGCTGTTCTTGGATTTCTGGTCTTTAATGCCCATCCAGCTAAGGTGTTCATGGGAGATACCGGTTCATTTGGTATTGGCGGCGCGATAGGTGCGATTGCTATTGTCACAAAGAGCGAACTGCTGTTTCTAATTATTGGCGGTGTGTTTGTGGTGGAAATGTTATCTGTCGTGATACAGGTGGTTTCTTTCAAAACCCGTGGCAAACGTGTATTCAGAATGAGCCCGATTCACCATCATTTTGAACTTGGTGGCTGGTCGGAATGGCGTGTGGTAATTTCGTTCTGGGCGGTAAGCTTGATATTAGCCGCTGTTGGACTATTTATTAGCAAGGGGTTGTAGCGAATGAAACATCCAGATATGTATCGTGGTGAAGAAGTTGTGGTTCTTGGGCTCGCAAAAAGCGGTGTCCAGGTTGCTAAAGTGCTGTATGATCGAGGCGCAATAGTTACGGTGAACGATAAAAAGGAAAGAGATCAGAGTCCCGAAGCTTCCGAATTGGAATCTTTGGGAATTTGTGTTATATGCGGTGGGCATCCGGATGGACTGATTCATGAAGGTGTAAGTCTGGTCATTAAGAATCCAGGCATTCCTTATTCTGCGCCTCCTGTGCAAAAGGCTCTTGAGCTTGGCATTGAAGTAGTTACAGAGGTAGAGGTTGCTTACCGTCTTTGTGCAGCGCCGATGATTGGCATCACGGGATCCAATGGCAAGACGACAACGACGACCTGGGTAGGTCAAATGCTGGAAGCTGCAGGTATGAATCCGATTGTTGCAGGTAACATTGGCACGCCTCTCTGTGAGGCTGCGCAAGAAGCTACAGAGGATAACTGGATGGTGGTCGAACTCAGCAGCTTCCAGCTCAAAGGTACGGAGACTTTTCGCCCTAAAATAGGTTGTTTGTTGAATATTGCGGAGACCCACCTGGATTATCATGGGAGCATGAAGGATTATGTCGATTCCAAAGCAAAGCTGTTCGCCAATCAAGTAGCTACGGATACGGCTGTGCTGAACTGGGACGATCCTTTTTGCCGGGAACTTGTGCCGTATATGAAAGCTACTATTCTTCCGTTCTCTCTGTCCGAGGAGCTCACTCATGGTGTGTTTGTTAGCCCATCCTATATTACGGGTCAAGAAGACGATCTGAAGCGCCGCATCATCTATCGCGAATCTGCAGACCAAGAAACAATCATTGCTGATGTAGATTCCATTGGCCTTCCGGGACGTTTCAACGTGGGAAATGCACTGGCTGCATGCGGAATTGCCATTGCTGCTGGAGCTGACCCCTCTTTATTGGGCGAAGTGCTTGCTTCATTTCGCGGTGTGGAGCACCGGCTGGAGTATGTGGCTGATAAGGCTGGAGCCACTTATTATAATAACTCCAAAGCAACAAACTCCAAAGCGACGATTATGGCATTAACATCCTTTGAGCGCCCCGTAGTGCTGATCGCTGGTGGGTTAGACCGTGGTTCCGATTATTTGGAGCTGCTGCCTGTCCTGAGCGGTCGTGTTAAAGCGCTAGTGGCGTTAGGGGAAACTAAGGACAAGCTAACGAATGTAGCGCAGCTGGCAGGATTAAAGCAGATTATCTCCGTCGATAATGGGGAGAGTGCCGCTGCCGTGCTTGAGCAAGCTGTGCAGGAAGCTTCCGCTTTGGCGGAAGAAGGAGATATCGTTCTATTGTCTCCTGCCTGTGCAAGTTGGGATATGTTTACATCCTATGAAGAGCGCGGGCGTATTTTTAAAGAGGCGGTGCATAACCTTTAAGTAGGGGGGTGGATAAGCCCCATCCCTACTACGGATGCAAGAGGTGTGCTCCTGATGAACAAAACTCGTCATGCTCCCGATATTTGGTTGCTGATTCCTATTCTGTCTTTGCTGGTGATCGGCATGGTGATGGTATACAGCGCCGGGTCCGTTCTGGGCTTCCGCAATTATGGAGATTCGTTTTACTTTGTAAAAAGACAGCTTTTGTTTGCAGGACTAGGACTAGTCGCCATGTTCGTTACGGCGAATACCGATTACAAGGTGCTGAAAAAGCTGGCTAAGCCGGCACTTCTGATCTGCTTTTTCTTACTTGTTATTGTGCTTATCCCTGGCATTGGTGTAGTACGCGGGGGAGCGCGCAGCTGGCTAGGAATTAGCTCCTTCGGGATCCAGCCTTCCGAATTCATGAAGATGGGGATGATTCTATTCTTAGCCAATTGGTTAGGGAAAGAGGAATACGACATCACTTCCTTCACACGCGGCCTGCTCCCGCCACTTGCGCTCATTGGGTCAGCCTTCGCGCTGATCATGCTCCAGCCGGATTTGGGTACAGGTACCGTCATGTTTGGTGCAGCCTTGATGATGGTCTTCACAGCAGGGGCTAGAATGAAGCATTTACTTTCTCTTGGAGTAGCTGGTGCGGCAGGGTTTGTTGCTTTGATTGCAGCAGCGCCTTACCGGTTGCAGCGGATTACCGCTTTTCTTGATCCTTGGTCCGATCCCCTTGGTGCAGGTTACCAGATCATTCAGTCGCTATATGCGATCGGTCCTGGGGGGCTCGGTGGCCTTGGATTAGGAATGAGTCGGCAGAAGTACAGTTATGTACCTGAGCCACAAACAGATTTTATTTTTTCCATATTGGCCGAGGAGCTGGGGTTTATCGGTGGTTTGGCTGTGTTGATCCTATTTCTTATTCTAATCTGGCGCGGGATGAAGGTGGCGATGAGTCTGCCTGACCGTTTTGGAAGCTATCTGGCCGTTGGCATCGTCTGTATGGTGGCTGTGCAAGTCATTATTAATATTGGTGTTGTTATTGGTCTAATGCCTGTAACGGGCATCACACTTCCTCTGATTAGCTATGGAGGATCTTCACTTACACTGATGCTAACCTCCCTTGGCATTCTATTGAACTTATCCCGTTTTGCGAGGTGAAAGAGATGCGTATCGTATTAAGCGGCGGAGGCACGGGTGGACATATCTATCCTGCGATCGCTGTTGCTAGACAAATGGAGCTGGAAGATAGCAAATCTACCTTCCTGTATATTGGTGGAACACGTGGCTTAGAGAGCAAGCTTGTTCCTCAAGAGAATATCCCTTTCAAATCTATTGACATCACTGGTTTTCGGCGCAAGCTATCCATAGACAATGTCAAGACCGTAATGCGTTTCTTGAAGGGGGTTAAGGCTTCCAAAGAAATGTTAAGAGAATTCAAACCAGATGTTGTGATTGGAACAGGCGGTTATGTGTGTGGTCCAGTCGTTTATGCTGCATCCCGTTTGGGCATCCCTACTTTGATCCATGAACAAAATGCCATACCAGGTCTTACCAATCGCTTTCTGAGTCGGTATGCGAGTACAGTTGCCGTAAGTTTTGAAGGTACAGAGTCCTCTTTTCCAGGTAGCAAAAATGTGATCTATACTGGTAATCCACGTGCTACAACAGTTACTACAGCAAGTCCACAACGTGGATTCGCATCGCTGGGGATTTCGGATGGCAGTACTGTTGTTTTGGTGGTTGGTGGCAGTCAGGGAGCTAAGGCTATTAATAGAGTCATGATTGAAATGGCCCCAAAAGTGGGTAAGGGTAATGGTGTTCATTATGTGTATGTTACAGGTGAACCCTATTTCGAAGAGACTCGGGCGGAATTGCGTCAAAAGCTGGGTAGCATACCAAACTGGTTGCATGTCCTTCCTTATGTTCATAATATGCCAGAGGTGTTGGCTTGTACCTCCTTGATCGTTAATCGGGCGGGAGCATCTTTTCTCGCTGAGATTACAGCGCTGGGTATTCCCTCTGTACTCATTCCATCTCCTAATGTGACGAATAACCATCAGGAGGCCAATGCAAGACAGTTGGAACGTGAAGGTGCTGCTGTAGTGCTGCTTGAGAAAGATTTAAACGGCATGGCTCTATATGAGGCTGTTCAAAAAATCATCGGAACCGAAGCCGTGCGTGAGCAAATGTCCGCAGCCTCCGAACGACTCGGCAAAAGAGATTCTGCGGCAGTAATCACAAGCGAGCTCCGAAGACTTGCGGGTAAGAAGTCTTAAGATATCTTCGTTTTCCATATGGGTCTTCCTTATTGGCAGCTCTCTGTCACACACTTGGAGGAACGAACATAGGATAATCCTATAATCGTGACAATCACCCAGGACACTTCCAAACCTGAGATGTAGTGCAGGATATTCTTGAAATATAAGAAAGTATAAGTTTCACGTTATACATTATCCTTATATTTCTCGCTTAAACGCTTATCGTCCTTATAAAGGACGCCGAAGACGTTTATACTTGTACATTTCATATGAGCTTGTAACGGAAGTGTTTGTGGTGGGTGAGCGGTAATCTCGGAGGTGATACATTGGACAAATTGGTGATTGAGGGTGGAAGTCCCCTGTCAGGCACCATTCGTATCCATGGAGCAAAAAATGCGGCGCTGCCGATTCTAGCGGCAAGCCTGCTGGCCGAAGGAGTTCACTCACTGCATAATGTGCCGAAGCTGCTGGACATCGAGACTATGCTAGACATCCTAGACCGGCTGGGCTGCAGGTGCGTGCATCAAGAGGATACGGTGACGATAGATACGTCTGCCGTCGGGACATCTCATATCCCTGAGGATTTAATGCGGCAGATGAGATCTTCCATTTTTCTAATGGGACCGCTGTTATCCAGATTTGGAGAGGTAACGATCTATCAGCCTGGGGGCTGTGCGATCGGAGAGCGTAAAATCGATCTTCATCTACAGGGACTTAAGGCGTTAGGGGCGGAGATCGAGGAGAGCAACGGAAGAATATTCTGTCGGGGTTCTAAGCTTATAGGGAGTGATATTCATCTCGACTATCCAAGTGTAGGAGCAACGGAGAATATTATGATGGCTGCCGCAAAGGCAGAGGGAACTACAACAATATCGGGGGCAGCGAGAGAGCCGGAGATACAGGACCTACAGCAATTTCTAAATAGTATGGGGGCTCAGATTATCGGTGCAGGTACGGACACCATCACAATTCAAGGGGTGAAAAACCTATATCCCTGTACGTACGAGGTGATACCTGATCGGATTGTGGCTGGAACCGTAATGATTGCTGCGGCAGCTACACGAGGAAATGTGACTTTGACACATGCCAACGCGGGGCATCTGACTTCGCTTATTCATGTGCTCAAGCGGGCTGGTGTTCAAATCACAGTGTGCAATGATATAATTAATATCAGTTGTATGGGGCGTCCACGTGCTGTTGAGAGAATTGTGACTTCTCCTTATCCTTCTTTCCCAACCGATCTGCAATCTCAGGTCATGGTGCTGTTGTCTCTCGCTGATGGCTTCAGTGTAATCAAGGAGACGGTGTTTGAGGGACGATTCAAACATGTTGAAGAAATGGCGCGGATGGGCGCTGATATTTCTATTGATTTGAATCGTGCGTTTATTCGCGGCGTTCAGAGATTGTATGGTGCTACTGTGGAAGCTACTGACTTGCGTGCTGGTGCGGCTCTGGTCATTGCTGGGCTCGCTGCACAAGGGACTACAGTCGTTGAGCAAGCACACCATATTGACCGTGGGTATGATGGAATAGAGAAGCTGTTTCAGAAGCTTGGCGCGCGTATAAGCCGCAAGGTGCCCGTACCGGATCCACTTGATTTGGCCAATTAAAGCTCCCTGTCTCCTTCAGTTCTACCAAGGAAGGAGACAGGGCCTTATTACGGAGATATGAGAATGACAACAACCCGATTACCTCTTCTTAAAGAGGACAAGCCTAAGAAAAAAATGAGCCGTAAGATTACGGCGATCCTGCTGCTACTGTTCACTGCGCTTCTTGCTGTGATTTTTTTCAGATCGTCTATTAGTCACATTACAGTGATAGATTTTCAGGGAAGCAAGTATTCTACTAGTGAGGAATTACTCTCGCAAAGTGGAATTCATAAAGGTGGACAATTCTTTGCCGTTTCTACGAAATCTGTGGAACAATCTCTGCTGGAGCTTAAGACGGTTAAGGCTGTGTCCGTAAAGAAGGATTTCCCCGGGGTAATCACTGTGAAGATTGAAGAGTTCCCTGCGGTGGCCTATGAACTGGAACAGGGCGGCATCTTGAAGGCGATTCTGTCCAGCGGAGCTGCAGTGCCAGTTAATGATACGGGGATCGCCGTTGAGAAGCCCATATTAACTAACTGGGACCCGGAAGATCCGAATAAAGCTAAGTTATGTCAAGCGTTAGCAAGCATCTCTAATGAATTGACAAGCGATATCTCTGAAATTGTTCCCTCGCCAACCTTGTCATTTCCGGATCGTATCAAGCTCTATACTAGATCCCGTTTCGAGGTGATCACATCCATCTCTTTATTGAAGAGCAAAGTGTCCTATTTGAATCAGGTAATAGAGACAAAGGAGCCTGGACTTATCACGATGCTTGAAGCCGACTCGTATGTTCCTTTTCAGGTCGGAAGCGAGGAACAAAAGGGCGATGAGCAAAAAGATGTGCAAGAGTAGAGTAGAGGTCAATAGTCCCTACTAATAGAGTTGAAAAAATGCTACAATCGGAGTTACGGGCAAGAAGCTATATCCCTCTTTTTTCTTCGATTTTTTTGAAATATAATCTTATATATGGTTAGTGATAACCGAAAAGGAATATATTTCTTGTGATCATTATCATTCTTATAAAAAATTAGGAGTAACTAATCACATTTAGGGCTGTTGGAATATTATTCCGTTCAAAAAATTTGTAGAAAAAAGAGGGAAAGGGTTAGGTATGTTGAATATGTACAGAGAAGTTTCCCGGGACCGGGATAAGGTTATGCAAATTATTTCGATTATAACAGGAGGTGCCATAGGACTTGAGCAACAATGACATCATTGTTAGTTTGGACATCGGTACATCCAAAGTTCGGGCAATAATTGGGGAAGTTACCAATGGAACCTTTAATATTATTGGCGTTGGATCTGCTGATTCGGAAGGAATACGTAAAGGCGCGATTGTAGATATCGACCAAACTGTGCAATCGATCAAAAGTGCTATAGATCATGCAGAGCAAATGGTGGGTATTCAAATATCAGAGGTTTATGTAGGCATTTCCGGTAATCATATTGGCCTGCAATCCAGCCACGGTGTCGTGGCCGTTCAGAATGAGGATCGTGAAATCGGTGAGGATGATATCGATCGCGTTATTAAAGCTGCGGAAGTCATCGCTATGCCTCCGGAGCGGGAAGTGATTGATGTTGTTCCTAAACAATTTATCGTCGATGGTCTCGAAGGTATTCAGGACCCGCGCGGGATGATTGGTGTTCGTCTAGAAGTGGACGCAACCATCATTACGGGTGCTAAGACGCCAATACATAATCTACTACGCTGTGTTGAGAAATCAGGGCTGAAAGTGAAGGATCTTGTGCTGATGTCTCTTGGTGCTGGTGGATTGGCGCTGTCCAAGGACGAGAAATCGATGGGATCTGTTCTGGTTGATATTGGTGCCGGGTCGACAACGATAGCCATATACGAAGAAAGTTCCCTTTGTGCAACCTCTACGATTCCGATCGGCGGAGAATTTGTAACTAATGACATTGCATACGGATTACGTACACTTACTGATCAAGCGGAGAAAGTAAAGCTAAAGTATGGTTGCGCATGGATTGACGATGCAGCCTCTGACGTTGTCTTCAAGGTGCTGCGCATTGGCAGTAATGTTGAGAAGGAATTTAACCAAGAGGATTTAGCGGCAATTATCGAACCACGGGTGCAAGAAATCTTCCATCTAATTAAACAGGAAGTGAAACGGCTTGGTTACAGTGAACTGCCTGGAGGTTATATACTAACGGGTGGAACTGTTTCGATGCCTGGCGTATTAAAGGCGGCTCAGACTGAATTGGCCGCATCTGTACGCATCGCTGTACCGGATTATATCGGTGTACGGGACCCTGGGTTTACCGGAGGAGTTGGTATCCTGCATAATGTTGTCCGTAGCTTCCGTGGAAGAAGCAGTGGTGGAAGCAGCAACAAAAAGACGGTCAACCGGAGTAAGCAGAACGCCACTCCAAATCAGGAAACGGTTCAGAAGACCGGGTTTGTCGAGCGTCTAAAGAACATGTTCAGCGAGTTTATATAAGTGTAAGTCCAGATATACTTGGATTGGCCATCCAAGCACATTGAGGGGGAGATGGAACAATATGTTAGAATTTGATTTTGAAATGGAGAGCTTGGCGCAAATAAAAGTCATCGGCGTGGGCGGCGGAGGTAGTAATGCTGTCAACCGAATGATTGAAAATGGCGTTCAGGGTGTAGAATTTATTACGGTTAATACAGACGCCCAAGCGTTGCATATGGCCAAATCGGAGCACAAGCTGCAAATCGGGGACAAGCTGACCCGCGGGTTGGGTGCAGGAGCTAATCCTGAAGTCGGTAAGAAGGCAGCGGAAGAATCCCGTGACTTGATCTCTAATACCCTTAAGGGCGCAGATATGGTGTTTGTTACTGCAGGGATGGGTGGCGGTACAGGAACAGGTGCAGCACCAGTTATAGCTGAAATTGCTAGAGAGTGTGGAGCCTTGACTGTGGGTGTAGTTACTCGCCCGTTCACTTTTGAAGGAAGAAAACGTTATAACCAGGCAATGCTTGGAATCGAAGCTTTGAAAGAAAAAGTCGACACGCTAATCGTCATTCCGAATGACCGTTTGCTTGAGATCGTTGATAAGAAAACACCGATGTTGGAAGCTTTCCGTGAAGCAGATAATGTTCTCCGGCAGGCTGTTCAAGGTATCTCTGACCTAATTAAGGTTCCTGGTCTGATTAACCTTGACTTTGCGGATGTAAAGACGATCATGACCGAGCGCGGTTCAGCGCTTATGGGTATTGGTATTGCAAATGGTGAGAACCGTGCATCTGAAGCCGCACGTAAAGCCATCATGAGCCCACTCTTGGAAACGTCTATTGAAGGCGCCCGCGGCGTAATCATGAACATTACGGGAGGATCCAACCTCTCTCTATATGAAGTTAATGAAGCGGCTGAGATCGTTACATCCGCCTCTGATCCTGAAGTGAATATGATCTTTGGTGCGATTATTGATGAAGGCCTGAAGGATGATATCAAAGTAACAGTAATTGCTACTGGCTTTGAACATAAACCATCACCTGAAACTCCAGGACGTCGTCCGGTCTCGACGAATAACGAGCCTGCGGCAGCACCGGATAAGAGTTCAGCTAATTTACGTCCTTTCGGCAATCAGAGTTCTTCTGACCAGCTCGATATTCCGACGTTCCTGCGTAATCGTACTCGGGGCAACAATGACTAATTAAAGAGAATCAAGATTATACGAGAACACCGTATCGCTTAGCTAATTAGCTATGGCGGTACGGTGTTTTTTTTGAAATAAAAGATCTAAGAAATTCCATAAAGAAGGAATAAATCCTCACGCGCTATAACTCGACAAAAAAACCGCAAGAATGCCTCCCAAGTTTAGACAGACTTTGAATGCGAGACTTTCTATACTAATCATATCGTCCAAAAAACAGAGCCTGATCCAATTTGGCTAGAGGATAGATTCCGCCATTAAGCAGGTGAATGCACTGGTTGTTTATATTGACTTGATATTCGCCGCCAATCTAGTGATCGACGGAATTCTTTTGTGGCTGACAGGCTGGATGGTTAAGCTGAGAATCTCATGGTGGCGTTTAATCCTCTCAGCTCTCGTTGGCGCACTGTATGTAGTGATGATGTTTGTACCGGAGCTGTCTTTCATGTATACCTTCCTTATCAAGTTTGGATTGTCGGTGGTTATGTTATGGATTGCCTTTGGTTTTGGGAGTCTGCAAAGCTACCTTCGTACTATGGGAGCTTTCTATATTATTAATTTTGCAGCCGCAGGTGGAATTGTTGGTATTCACTATTTGCTGCAGAGCTCCAGCGACATTTGGAATGGTATTATGTTCACTGCTTCAGGAGGGCATGCCTACGGCCTAAAGATCGGCTTTTGGTTTGTCATTGCAGTATTCCCCCTGGTGTTAATCTGCTTCAAGGCAGTGCATTCTTCACGAATCAGAAGGGAGCAGCTTGAAACCTATATCGGTGAGGTGGTTGTTGAAATTGATGGTGTAAGTGTTTCCTGTCCTGGCCTGTTAGACACAGGTAATCGTCTCTGTGATCCTTTGACCCGCATACCGGTGATGGTGATGGAATCGACGCTCTGGGAGGGGCATCTGCCTGCTGCATGGAAAGGGAGACTCACTCAGGATGGTGCGGACAAACTTTTGCTAGAAACGGACGGGCAGTCGTTTGCTTGGCAGGATAGGATGCGACTAGTACCTTACAGGGGGATTAACCGAGGGGCATCATTTATGCTCGCACTGAAGCCAGACCTTGTGACGATAAAGCTCGGTGAAGATATCTTTTATAGTAAAAGAGTCTTAATTGGGCTGGATGGCGGGACACTCTCAGGAGATGGAGCCTATCGGGCGGTCATACATCCGGATTTAACTCAAAAAGAGAGCGCTACTGATGCAGCACTACCTTCCTAATCTTTAAAGCTAGCTGAACCAAACTTCTGATGGCTGAAAGCGGGAATTGAAAGCTTAATACGCTAACCGTGTACTTCTTGGAGGAGGAACAATAATGGTCAAATGGAAAATTGCTCTGCAGCTGCAATACTACCGCATGCTGTTTCTACTGGGGCTGAAGAGTCAGGAAATCTATTATATTGGCGGGAGCGAGGCTCTACCTCCACCGCTGACACGGGAAGAAGAAGAGTATCTGCTTCAGCGGCTATCTAGCGGCGATGCTGCTGTTCGTGCGATGCTGATTGAGCGTAACCTGCGTCTCGTAGTGTATATCGCTCGTAAATTTGAGAATACCGGAATCAATATTGAAGACCTGGTTTCGATAGGGGCTATCGGATTAATTAAGGCGGTTAACACATTTGATCCCGAGAAAAAAATAAAACTAGCTACTTATGCATCACGTTGCATAGAGAATGAGATTTTGATGTATCTGCGGCGTAATAGCAAGACACGGAGTGAGGTTTCTTTTGATGAGCCTCTTAATATCGATTGGGATGGTAATGAGTTGTTGCTCTCAGACGTATTAGGAACGGAAAATGATACCATTTATCGGAACATTGAAGAACAGGTCGATCGCAAGCTGCTGCAAAAGGCGCTGGAAAAGCTGAGCGAGCGGGAAAGACTCATTATGGAGCTGCGGTTCGGACTGCGTGGAGGCGAAGAAAAGACACAAAAAGATGTGGCGGATCTGCTCGGCATTTCCCAATCTTACATTTCTCGTCTGGAGAAACGAATTATTAAGCGGCTGCGTAAGGAGTTTAACAAGATGGTGTAAGGTGAAATTAGCAAGGAATAAAATGGCCAACCCGGGAGATAATGTACAGTAATGTTTCTCCTTGGGAGGTAAATCATCATGACCCGAAATAAAGTCGAGATTTGCGGTGTGGATACTGCTAAGCTGCCTGTTCTAACGAATGTGGAAATGCGGCAACTGTTCACTTCGCTGCAGCAGCAGGGCGAGCGATCCGCCAGAGAGAAATTGGTAAATGGTAATCTTAGGCTCGTTCTAAGTGTTATCCAGAGGTTCAATAATAGGGGGGAATTTGTTGACGATTTGTTTCAGGTGGGCTGCATCGGTCTGATGAAAGCCATCGATAATTTCGATTTATCACAAAACGTTAAATTCTCCACATATGCGGTCCCGATGATTATTGGTGAGATCCGTCGTTACTTGCGTGATAACAACCCGATTCGAGTATCGCGTTCACTTAGAGACATTGCTTACAAGGCGCTACAGGTACGCGATAGTCTGACCAATCAGAATTCACGGGAACCGACGATATTCGAAATCTCTGAAGCACTTGGTGTACCTAAGGAAGATGTAGTATTTGCCCTTGATGCTATTCAGGATCCAGTGTCCTTATTCGAACCGATCTATCATGACGGTGGCGATCCTATTTATGTAATGGACCAGATTAGCGATGATAAGAACAAGGATGTGTCGTGGATCGAAGAAATCGCCTTACGTGAAGCGATGCGTAAGTTAGGTCAAAGGGAGAAACGAATTTTATCCATGCGGTTTTTCGAAGGAAAAACACAGATGGAGGTCGCAGATGAGATTGGTATCTCACAGGCACAGGTCTCACGTCTAGAGAAATCTGCGATTCAGCAAATGCAAAAGCATGTGAAGTCTTAAACCGTCTGAAATGAGGAGATATCTAGAATCCGTTAAAAGGATTTTAGGTGATCTCCTCTTTTTAATGTTTAAGCATCAAAGCATAGCCTCACTTTGTGGGGATATTTCATGCATGTGGCCAAGCTTTCATAACATATATTGGACTATAGGTCTGATTGTACAGGGGTGGTGAGATGAACGAGGATTATGTAGGATCAGCTAAAAAAATGAAAATCTCTGATTTTCAGACTAAGGACGTTATTAATATTGTAGACGGCAAGCGGTTGGGCCAAATCAGTGACTTAGAACTTGATTTACGCCGAGGTGTCATTGATGCTATCGTAATTCCAGGATACACTCGGTTTATGGGATTGTTCGGAGGCGGAACGGATCTGATTATTCCATGGCGAAATATTGTCAAAATCGGGTCTGATGTAGTGCTTGTGAAGATTGAAGAATCAAGAATGCCTCAAGGACAGGACGAGCGAGAAACGATGTATTTGGAACGAGGGGACCGAGGCGAACGAGGCGAACGGCGCACTTATTAATTAGGTGCGTTTTTTGTTTTTTATAAAAAGATTCGAAATGTCATGGCTTAAAAGTTAGTAAATTTGGTGTTCTAACTTAAGCGGCATTTTGTGGGGGTATTTACATGTGGTACACTAAGGCGGAGGTGAGGATATGGAACCGTTTGTGCAGGGGAAGGAAACACTTATGCTGCTCCATCTGGAGCCTTGGCGTGTAAAGCATAAAGAAATTACAGCAGGTTTTACGGGTAGACAGGGAGGGGCTGGTAAAAAGCCTTATGACAGCCTGAATTGTGCATTTCATGTTGGGGATGCTCCGGAAGATGTCTTAACGAATCGTAGGGCGCTTGCGGAAGCTCTTGATTTCAAGCCGGAAGCTTGGACCTGTGGAGAACAAACCCATGGAGCAGAAATAGCAGTGGTAAGGGAAGCTGATCGTGGACGGGGTCAAAAGGATAGAACCTCGGCATTTCAGGCAACCGATGGTTTGCTTACGGATGTACCGGGAGTTTTCCTTACTTCTTTTTATGCGGATTGTGTACCCCTTTACTTTTATGATCCTGTGCACCAAGTCGTAGGTCTTGCGCATGCTGGCTGGAAGGGAACTGTGGCCCAGATTGCAGCTGCAATGGTGAGTAAAATGGAGAAAATTTACGGAAGCCATCCGCAGGATATTATTGCAGCGATCGGACCCTCCATTGGTGACTGCTGTTATGAGGTGGACGATTATGTGATGGAGCATGTTCATCGACTGGAAGGTGATCTGAGTAAACCAACAGGAACAGCCGGTATTTTGGAGCTGTACAGAACATCTGACACAGATGAGAACAAATATATGCTAAACTTGAAAGAAATGAATCGACGCATTATGATTAAAGCAGGAATATTGCCGACTCATATCGAATGTACATCTTGGTGTACAAGCTGTAATCAAGATTTGTTCTTTTCTTATCGTAAAGAAAATGGGGTTACAGGCAGGATGACGAGCTGGATCGGAATAAAGGAGAGTTGAAAGTTGGCTTTAACACTGCAGGAGAGAATTGCTGAGGTAGAGGAACGTGTTGCACGTGCCTGCGCGGCAAGCGGCCGGGATCGAAATGACGTCAAGGTAATTGCAGTGACGAAATATGTTTCTCTGGAAATGGTGTCCTCCGTATTGGAGGCAGGCCTGGAGCATATTGCCGAGAGTCGCTGGCAGGATGCTGAGCACAAATGGAAGGTTTTAGGGGACCAAGGGACATGGCATTTTATCGGGCATTTGCAGACCAATAAGGTGAAAGACGTTATTGGCAAGTTTCAATATATACACTCTTTGGACCGGATATCCCTGGCACAAGAATTACACAAAAAGGCAATTGCCGCAGATCAAGAAGTGAATGTCTTTCTTCAAGTAAACATCTCTGGAGAAGATACGAAATTTGGTTTGTCGCCTGAGGCGGTACCTGGATTTTTGCGTGAGATTGCTAGTCTCGACCGTGTAAAAGTAATTGGACTAATGACGATGGCACCTTTAGAAGGTGATCCGGAGCTTACCCGCCCTGTATTTCGCGGACTTCGTGAGCTGCGCGATGAGCTCAATCAACTTGCTTTGACACCTGAGCCAATTACGGAGCTATCAATGGGAATGTCGAATGATTTTGAAGTGGCGATACAGGAAGGAGCCACCTGGGTACGCCTAGGTACGGTGTTAGTAGGCCATTAGGAGGGATCGTGATGAGCGTTATGAACCGATTTATGAGTTTTTTGGGCTTGCAGGAGGAAGAAGAAGTTGTGGAGCGGGAGCGAATCCACGAAGAGGATGAGTATGAGCCAGCCCCTGTCGAAACCCGCAAAAATCAAAGGGGCAACGTTGTCAGTATCCATTCGCAGAAGAATGTAAAAGTTGTACTTTATGAGCCCCGTTCGTACGATGAGGCTCAGGAAATTGCGGACCATCTCCGTTCTCACCGGACGGTAGTGATCAATCTTCAGCGTGTTCGTAATGATCAGGCGATGAGAATTATTGATTTTTTAAGTGGAACCGTTTATGCCCTTGGGGGAGGAATCTCTAAAATTGGGGGCAATATATTTATGTGCACGCCAGATACCGTTGAAATTCAAGGTGCCATTACGGAAATTCTAGGTGACGATCCAGACTATAACAGAATGAGGTGAATGAGCTTTGCTCCAAATTGATTACATTATTGATATGCTGTTTAATATTTATTTTTACATGATTATTTTCTACGTACTGATGTCGTGGTTACCAAACGTTCGTGAGAACTTTATCGGAGAACTGCTTAGCAAGCTTGTTGAGCCGTATTTGACACCATTTCGTCGATTTATTCCGCCACTCTTTGGTACGCTTGATATTTCCCCGATCATAGCACTACTCGTCTTGGAATTTGCGGCAGGTGGACTCAAATCCATTTTGCACTTAATTTTTTAGGCAGAAGTGATGAAGACAGAAGTTTACGGGCATTTTCATCCCGATGAAAGACAATTTGTGGACAAGGCTTGGGAATGGGTTACCCATGCTGGAGAATATCATGAGACGAAACTGACCGAATTTCTAGATCCGCGCCAAGGATTTATTCTGCAAAGTCTTGTCAACCGACATCCAGATGTTATTGTCAGATGGGAAGGCGGTCACCCTGAGGCAGAGCGGAAGCGAGCGCTCATTGCACCTGATTATCGTGATCTGGATCATGAGGACATGGAGCTGAGGGTTCTTGCGATAACCTCTGGTGAGCAAAAGTTTCTGGCGCTTGAGCATGGGGACTACATGGGCTCTATTCTGGGTCTTGGAGTAAAACGTGGCAAAATCGGTGATATTCATGTTCTGGAAGATGGTTGTCATGTGGTAGTAGCTGCAGATATTGCAGATTATTTAGCCATGAATTTAACTGGAGTGCACCGTATACAGGTGAGTACGAAGGTATTGCCACTTTCTGCCTTGCGTAATAGTGAGGTGAAGCTGGAAATGATGGATTTGACTGTAGCGTCCCTACGATTGGATGGCATTGCCGCAGAAGTAACACGGCTTAGCCGAAGCAAAATTCTTGCTCCCATCAAGGCTGGACGCGTTCGGGTAAATTGGAAAGTGGAAGAAGACCCTTCCTGCGGACTTAAAGATGGTGACATGGTATCTATTCAAGGATTTGGTCGATTCAAGGTTCTAGAGGTTGGTAGTTTGACGAAAAAGGGCCGATACCGTGTTCAGGTTGGTAAATTTGTGTGAATCCCTTGCAGGAATCCGGATTTACTTGTCGAAATTGATTATTTCGAGGGAATCAAACATTTTTAAAGCAGGACGCCGATATTTTATAAAAGAGGCGAACCATGAATGGCAGTTGGAACGTCGATACATCCTCTGCCTTTACTTGAAGTACAGTCTTTCTTCTTTGTCTGCTGCGCAGGTATGGTTCAGAGACTTAGAAGGTCCGAAATTTCTAGGAGGTGCACAGCATGCCATTAACACCGCTCGATATACATAACAAGGAGTTCTCCCGGAGACTTCGCGGTTATGATGAGGACGAGGTCAACGAATTTCTGGATCAAGTAATTAAGGATTACGAAAGTGTCATCCGTGAGAACAAAGAGCTGCAGAATCAGCTTTTGTCCATTCAAGAGCGTTTAGATCATTTTGTGAATATTGAAGAGAGTTTATCGAAAACGATCTTAGTCGCTCAGGAAGCGGCGGATGATGTGAAGAACAACTCCAAGAAGGAATCGCAGCTTATTATCAAGGAAGCGGAAAAGAACGCAGACCGGATTATTAACGAAGCGTTATCCAAATCCCGTAAGGTTGCTATTGAGACTGAAGAATTGCGCAAGCAAGCTTCGATCTATCGCACTCGTTTCCGCACATTGGTGGAAGCACAGCTCGAGCTGTTGTCACAGGATGACTGGAATGCCTTGGAGAGTCGTGAGGCAAGCGAGAGTGTAACTTTTAAGGATGATGTTCTGCATCGTATCTAATGCATTATGATGAATGAATGCTGATTTGGCTTGTGATTAGGCGGAATCTGGGGCTTAATGATCTTCGATCAGATTAGAGGGAATTTCTCCTGTTATTTTTGGATTTTGGGTCAGTAAGTTAGGATAAGGGGAATTTCTCCCTATAATATCCTTGATTTGCTCTGAAATAGGGGTATTACTCGAATTTATAGGGGGGAATGGACCTCTGTCAAGAAAGTGGACACCCATTATGCTGCCTTTCTCTTATTAAATTGCGCAGCAAACCGAACCGGTGAAAGGTAGCCTAGTGCACCGTGGATTCGTTTTCTATTGTAAAAAAACTCAATATAACTATAAATTTCATCGTATGCTTGTTCTTTCGTTCTGAATCGTGGGTTACAGTAAATCAGTTCTTTCTTTAAGATGCTGTGAAAGGATTCGATGCATGCATTGTCGTAACAGTTGCCTTTACGACTCATACTAATCTCCATCTCGTATGTTTTGAGTTGCTCTTGGTAATCTTCGGATGCATACTGACTTCCACGATCAGAATGGTGCATTAAACCCTGCTTAGGCTTCTCGGCTACGTAAGCGTCTTGCAGAGCTCCAAGCACCAAGTCTGTTGTCATATGGTCCTGAAGACGCCAGCCCACAATCTTACGCGTACAAAGATCAAGTACGCTTGCGAGATATAAGCGCCCCTCTCTACATGGAATGTAAGTAATGTCAGCAACCCAAACCCGGTTAGGTTTCTTTACCTTAAACTGCTGATTCAAAAGATTTGGAGCGATCCGCAAGTTGTGATTGGAATCTGTTGTTTGAACTTTAAATTTCCTTGAGACACAAGAACGTAAGCCTAACTCCTGCATATACAAGCCAACGGTTCTCTCCGTGACTTTGTAGCCCTCATCATGTAATTTTATTGTGATCTTAGGGGCACCATAGCGTCGCTTGTTATCGTGATAGTGATACGTAATTCGCCCCATTAACTCACGCTTGCGCAACTCTTGCTTACTTGGAATTGAGGTTTTCCACTTATAGTAGCCGCTCCGAGAAACTTCCATAACCTTGCACATCTTCTCCAGGATGAACTCGGAGCGATGATCCTCAATAAACTGGAATCTTATTTCCTTGGGTTGCTGAAGATGTGCACTGCTTTTTTTAAGATAGCATTTTCCATTGCTATATCATTCTTTTCTTGCTGAGTCTCCTGGAGTTCCTGTTTCTGTTCTT